>DAJPFV010000001.1:1500000-1800000 GCA_025993015.1 Coriobacteriaceae bacterium | reverse complement strand
TGTGGATCGTCACGCTGTCCACGATTATGCTCATCGTGCTGCAGCACAACGCGGCGCACCTGGGTATCGCCACGGGCGCCTGCCTTGCCGAGGCCACGACACGTTACCTCCCCCGCTTCGTCGGGCGTACGGTGCTCGCCAGCGCCTATCTCGCGACCATCGCCACCGCCATGGCCGAAGTCCTGGGTGGCGCGATTGCCCTTCAAATGCTCTTTGGGCTGCCCGTGCGTGCGGGCTGCGTCATCGTGGCGGCAGTATCGATGGCGATGCTCATGACGAGCTCCTACAGGCGCGCCGAGCGATGGATCATCGCCTTCGTAGGCGTGGTAGGACTCTCGTTTTTGGCTGAGCTTACGCTGGTCAAGGTCGACTGGCCACAGGCCGCCGCAAGCTGGATCGCACCCAGTATGCCCACCGGCTCGGCCGCGATTATCGTAAGTGTCCTAGGCGCGGTCGTTATGCCCCACAACCTCTTCCTGCACTCCGAGGTCATCCAATCCATGCACTTCGAAGGCCAAGGCGAGCAGGTTATCGAAGAACGTCTGCGCTACGAGCTCTTCGACACACTCTTTTCGATGGGCGTGGGCTGGGCAATCAGCTCGGCCATGGTCATCCTGGCCGCAACGACCTTCTTTGCGCACGGCATGGTCGTAGACGACCTCGCCGTCGCAGCGGCCACACTCTCCCCCATTCTGGGCCCAGCAAGCTCGACAATCTTTGCGGTGGCGCTGCTGTTTGCGGGCCTCTCGAGTAGTGTGACGGCAGGCATGGCGGCAGGCACCATCACCGCGGGCATGTTCGACGAGGAATACGACATCCACGACCGACATTCCTCGATCGGGGTGGCGGCCTGTTTCGTCGGCGCAGTGGCGGCGTGTCTGGTCGTCCCAAATCCTTTTGAAGGTCTCATCTGGAGTCAGGCACTGTTGTCGCTTCAGCTGCCGATTACGGTCTTTGTGCTCATACGGCTCACCAGTTCACCCCGCGTCATGGGCAAATACGCCAACTCGCGCCCACTCAACGCGCTGCTTGTAGGGATCGGTGCCATCGTGACGATTCTAGATGTCGTGTTGTTGACAGGGATGTAATGGGACGGGGCACCTACCCAGGCAAACGTCTCGATCTGTAACAGGAAGACCCGTTTCGAGCCGTTAGATGTTACAGATCGAGATCATTCCGAGGGACAGCTCCGTTTGTCTCAATCTGTAACAAGTGGACCCAATTTCCACCGTTAGATGTTACAGATTGAGACAAAAGGTCGGCCGGACTCACAACAGACAGGATCGGCCAACAGCAACCGTGATCCCTTGGGGGCGGAGGAAAAGGGTCCCGGCCGGGATATCCGACCGGGACCCTTGGACAGAGCTATGTGTTGCCGTGAGCCGCGTGCCGACGAGCTACTCCTCGACGAGCTCAAACTGATCGGGACCGACGCCGCAGACCGGGCACACGTAGTCCTCGGGCAGCTCGGGCGTGTCGACCTCAACTTCGTAGCCACAAACGATGCACACGAACTTATACGTCTTCTTCTCCTCAGCCATGATGTTCTCCCCTCGAACGCGACTGGTGATGTACTTCATCTATTAGTATAGATTCTCAATAATATAATGCAAGTATTTTTAAAACATTTCTAGCCTTGATACGAGGACGCCTTCGGAGGCGTCTTGCCCTTCAGGACCTTATGGTAGTAATCGTAGGTGAGCGGCGTCTCGTCGCTCAGGCGCTCGGCATCCTCGACCTCGCCGATAAACAGTAGATGCGTGCTCACATCCACAGTGTCGATCAAACGGCAGCTAAACAGGGCCGTCGCGTGCTCGGGCACATAGGGCATGCCCAGAGCCGTCTCGCGGGTCTCGTATTTGGCAAACTTGTCATAATCGCTGCTGGTGCGGAACCCAAAGTTGCCGATGTAGAGCATGTCGGCGGTCTGATCGATCACGGTCAGCGCAAAGGCCTTAGCCGATACGATTACGCCGGACGTGACATTTTCCTTGTTCACGGCAATCGAGATGCGCGGCGGGGCGGATGTCACCTGCACTGCTGTGTTGATAACGCAGCCGGCACGCAGCCCGTCCGCCGCGGCGCTCACCACGTACAGGCCACTCGGCATGGTAAAGAACGCAGTTTTGTCCATAACGATCACTCCCCTAGCTCGGGTTGGAACCTCATGGATGTATGTACCCACAAAAAAGGCAGCGCCCATAACGGACGCTGCCTTTGAAACATATGTGTCAGAACAGTAAGAAAGATGAGACACCCGCAGTTGCGGTGAAATAGGGACTGAATAGCCCCCTCAAACAGGCAAACCAGTCCGTATTCCACCGCAACTTATGAAGGACGGTCAGCGGTTGCGTTCCTTGAGGGCGCGGTCGATCTCGCGTTGGACATCACGCTTGGCCATGTCCTCGCGCTTGTCGTAGAGCTTCTTGCCGCGACCCAGGCCCAGCAGCAGTTTTACGCGACCGTCGGTATTAAAGTAGAGCTCCAACGGAACCAGCGCATAACCACGGTTGCAAAGTTTGCCGTCAAGAAAGTCGATCTCCTTGCGGTGCAGCAGCAGACGGCGCCGACGGTCGGGATCGCGATTCCACACGCCACCATGGCTATAAGGGTGGATATGCAGGCCGACGAGCCAGCACTCCCCACCACGAATCAGTGCGAAGGTATCGGTAATCTGGCACGCGCGCTCGCGAATCGACTTGACCTCGGTACCGCTCAGCTCAATACCACACTCAAACGTCTCATCGATAAAGTACTCGTGATGTGCCGAGCGATTCTTGGAAATGAGCTTGCGCTCGCGCTTACTGGGCATCGCCGGCCTCCTTGGCGCCATCGGCGTTTGAGCCCGCAGCCTCGCGCTTTGCCCTGCGCTCGGCATTAAGCTCGGCATCGCTCTCGCGCACCAGCTTGATAATCGCCGCGCATGCCTCCTCGCCCACCAGGTCGCGGGCACGGACCGTCAGACGCGTAGCCTCCTGCTTGTCGCCGTCGCTTGCAGCATCGGTCGCGCACATGATCAGGCAGATGGCGATCTCGGCCGAAGGCGAGGTCGGCACGCCCTGCAGGGCGAGCTCACCCATCACATGGTCGTCACTCTCGTCCGCGGCATCCGGATAGGTGGTATGGATCTTGTTGAGCAGGCGCGTCGTATGCGCATCATTGGGCGCCAGGCGCAGCGCCAGACGCGCGCAGCCCACGGCAGCCGAAATGTTCTCGGTCTCGGGCTCCAAGAAGTACTGACCCAAGTTGGTGTAGGCGCGTGCGGCGCACTTACCGTCGCTCGCGCGCTCCAGCACCGAGAACGAGAGCGATGCCCACTCCTGCTTGTCCTCGAGCGCGCGGAACAGCTCGGCCAAGTCCAAGCGATAGTTGCAGTTCATGGGGTCCCAACGCACAGCCTGCATCAGGGCATTACGAGCGCTCACATAATCCTGCTGGCGAATGTAGGCAAACGCCATGTCAGAGTACAGGCGGTCAAACGGCACCTCGACCTGCACGAGCTCGCGCGGATCCTTCTCCACGCGGCGATAGGCCAAGCGCTCAAACTTGCTATCGAAGCTAAAGTATTGGCGCTTCTCCTCCGTCTTGCACTCGGCGTCGATATACTCCTCGGCGAGCTCCACCAGGCGCTCCAACAGCGGCGTCGCCGTAGCCAGGTCACCCTGCGCCAGATAGTTCTCGGCATACGTGATGTCTTGCAAGCTGATGGGCAGATCCATGGCTACTCCTCGATCTGAGCGAAACACGGCAGGCGCCGTATATACGGTCGATACACAAAACCCGGGTCTCTTGCGAGGCCCGGGCATTTATTTGTGGGTAGCCCGTACCAGATTCGAACTGGTGATCTCCGCCTTGAGAGGGCGGCGTCCTAAACCGCTAGACGAACGGGCCATATGTAGCAAATGCAATGGCTGGGATGGAGGGAGTCGAACCCCCATTGACGGAACCAGAATCCGCTGTCCTGCCATTAGACGACATCCCAATGACTGCATTGCTGCGCTCGGCTGTGCCTTTGCGCAAGAAAGAAATATACGGGAAGTCCCGCCATGACGCAAGCCCCTATTTTGACTTTTTTGAAATTCGGCCAAATTGGCCTAATTTCGTCCAACCCGTGAAGGACCTGTGAAGCCGACCGCTGTACACGAAGGGCAAAACGCCGCGAGCGGTAGCCGTCAACCGTTGGCAGATTCTACCGCGAAAACGATAGCACCAGGCAACACAATCGAAGTATCAATGATCGCGTAGATATCGAGGCACCATGGACGAAGAGCTTGATTACCTATGGGAGACCCTGGGCCTCGAGATCACTGCTGACCTTTGGCCCGAACGGGACAAAATCCATCCCACTCTGCGCCCCGCCATCACGGTGATGCAGGCAAAATACCGCCGTGCATCCTTTTTGATCATGCGGGTGTCATGGCACGCGGGACTCCCCGACCTTAAGCGAATCCAGGCAAGCCTCGTCGAGCTGTCCGGTATGCCGACCGTCATATCCGAGGCACACCTGGAGCAGCGCCAGCGCGAGCGACTGCAACAGCAGCGGATTCCCTTTATCTGCCCCGGCGTTCAGGCATATCTGCCCTTTATGGACGAGGAGTACTGGAGCGGCAAGCCCAACAAGCACGTAAAGGTCTACGATCCGCACGAATGGGCACAGCTCGAGGATTGAGCCGAGCGAGCCCGCCGATGGAAAACACGTCCCACTCTGAGCACTCAAAACGGGTCGCACTTTCCGCAGCCGCTACAGCAACGCCTCGGCCCAAGCCGCTTCCCTAAAGCCGGGAATCGCAAAGTCGTCGCCCACCAGCAGCGGACGCTTGACCAGCATGCCGTCGGTCGCCAGCAGCTCGTAGCACTCCCGATCCGTCATGCCCGCATCCAGACGCGCCTTCAGACCCAGCTCTCGATATTTCATGCCCGACGAATTAAAGAAGCGCCGCACCGGCAGCCCCGAACGAGCAATCCAGGTCGCAAGCTCATCAGCCGTGGGATTGTCCAAAACGATATCGCGGTCGATACACTCTACCCCATGTTCGTCCAGCCATGCCTTGGCCTTCTTACAAGTCGAGCACTTGGGATATTCAACAAACAATACCGCCATGGGATTTCCTTTCTTAGAGAAAACAGGTGTCTGGAAAACTGCACATCGACGACCACTCGCGATTGCAGCCGTTATTGTAGTCAATGTCGAAGCATAGGCAGTCGCGATGTCTCGTCTTAAGGCTAGCGCCTCGCATGGGCGCCGATCGGCCGAGTCGCATGGCGCACCAACACCGCTGCCAGCAATACCAACAGCATCGCGGTAACATAGCCCGCAGCATCGAATCCTAAATCGATAACGTCGAAATGCCTGCCGGGAACAAAGATCTTATGTACCTGATCGCCAACGGAGCAGACGGCGCAAAAGAGCAACACGGGCACGCAACGGGAGCATACGCTCCACGGACGCCTGGAAAAGCAAACCACGACCACCGAGGCGAACAATCCGACGAAGAAAAACTCTACGGTATGGGCAACGCGACGGACGTTCGTGCCCACCCACATGCGAATGGAAGCAAGTCGGCCAGACCGGACATTCGAAGCAGCCGAATCGGTGCCCCCGGTCATCCCATTCTCGGTCTGAGCTTCACCCGTGACATCGGCAGCCTGTACGCCCGTAGCCTGACCCTCCACCACACGCGCGGTGGACTCGCTCAGCAACGACGTCTCCACCGCATTTTGCTCCGTCAGCACCCAGATGCCCGCCAGCGTTGCAGTAAACAGAACGATCGCGGTCCATCCGATTATTTGTTTTACGCGCGCCAAGGGCCTACCTCCTTTTTTTGAATATCAGCGAGTGTAGCCCCAAATGACATCGTCACCGTATCAAAATTTGAATCGCAACAGGAAGCGCCAAAGCGACGCAAACCCCTACCCCGCCTCGCGCATCCAGCGATCGAACGTCCCCACGCACACGCCCAGGCACTTTGCTGCCTGGCTGCGGGTAATATCGCCTGCCTCATAGCTATCGCGCACCAGCTCAAACTGAGGAGGGCACGGCTTGCGAGGTCGACCGAAACGAACCCCTCGCGCCCGCGCCGCCGCGATCCCCTCCGCCTGGCGCCGATGGATATTCTCGCGCTCCACCTGCGCCACGTAGCTCAGCAGTTGCAGCACAATATCGGCAATCAGGGTGTTGGTCACATCCGGCGCGCCGCTAGCCCTGGCGCGCGTGTCAAGCAATGGCATGTCCAACACCACAATGGCAACCCCGAGCTCCTTGGTAATGCGTCGCCATTCCTCAAGAATCTCGGAGTAATTACGGCCAAGTCGGTCGATAGAAAGCACCACCAGCACGTCCCCGTCTCCCAGGACGTGCAGCAGCTCGCGATACCGCGGGCGGTCGAAGTCCTTGCCGCTCGCATGGTCGGCATAAATATTCGCCGAGCCCACGCCATAGGCGCCAAGCGCATCCAGCTGCCGGTTCAGATTCTGATCGCGCGAGCTCACCCGCGCATAACCGTACACCGTCGCCATCTCATCCCCGCTTTCTTGTAAACCTGCCAAAAAGGGACAGGTTTATTTTGGTAGGTTTTACCTCTCAAATAGCAGGTAAGCGGGCAGCCGAGCAGACGGCAAGGTAGTCACGATCCAAACGCGGAGGGCGGCCCCGAAAGACCGCCCTCCGTTCTCCCGCCACGAGTCGTGATTTGGCTAATGGATTAGCTTAAAGTCCAAGTGCCCGCGCGTGGTATTGACGCGCGAGACCTCGATGACCACGCGCTGCCCCAGCTCATAGCGGGTCCCCGTGTCGGCACCTGTGAGCGTGAGCGCGTCCTCGTCAAACTCGAACCACTCGTTGCCCAGGCTCTTAATTGAAACCAGGCCCTCGACCTGCGTCAGATCCAAGCGTACGAACAGGCCCATGCTGCTGACCCACGAGACCGTTCCGGCATAGCGCTCGCCCAGGCGATCCTCGTAGTACTGGGCAATCTTGATCTTTTGCGTCGCATGGCTGGCGGCATCGGCCGCACGCTCCGCATCGCTGCATGCACGGCAAATCTGCGGCAGAATGCGTGGCAGGGACTCGCGACCCTTACCGATGAGCCGGGGCGTGCGTGCCAAGGCGTCCTTGCCGCCCAGCTGCTCATAGGCCAGCTGCAGCTTGAGTACGCGGTGCACCACCAGATCGGGGTAGCGACGGATGGGGCTCGTAAAGTGGCAGTAACACGGTGCGGCGAGCGCAAAGTGGCCCTCGTTGCGAGGCTTATACAGCGCGCGCTGCATGCTGCGCAGAAGCAGCGCGTTGACGAGCGGCGCGTTGGCCGTACCGGCGGCAGCATCAACTGCGGCCTGCAGCTCATCGGGGTTTCCCAGGGCAATGCCGGCTGCACGGCGGTCGTCGATAATACCCAGCTGAGCCAGTGCCACGGCGGCGCCGTGCAGGCTGTCGGGACTGGGGTCTTCATGCACGCGGTAGCAAGCCTCGATATCGCGGTCGGCAAGCCACTCGGCCACGCACTCGTTGGCGAGCAGCATGGCTTCCTCGATCAACGACGTGGCACACGAGCGCTCACGCGCCACAATCTGCACGGGCACGCCGTCCTCGTCCAACAGGGCGCGAATCTCGGCCGTATCGAAGTCAACCGAACCGCGCACGCGACGAATGTGGCGGCGAAGCTCGGCGAGTTCGTTGGCGGCGACAAGAAAATCACCCAGATCGACGTTATAGCCGCGAGCAGTTTCCTCGCACGCAAGCCCACGCTCGAGCGCTTCCTCACGCGAAGTCTCTACAGCCGCGACATCCTCGGCGGCACCCTCCAGCACCCCATACTCCACCGCGCCGGCACGCACCAACAGCGCCTCGGCGCCGTCGTAGTCCATGCGCACGCGCGAGCGAATCACACTGGGATAGGGATCGTAGTGGCGAACGCGGCCCTGCGCATCGAGTTCAATATCGACGGTAAACGCCAGACGGTCCTCGTCGGGACGAAGCGAGCACAGGTCGTTCGATAAGCGCTCGGGCAGCATGGGCAGCACGCGATCGGCCAGATACACCGATGTCGTGCGATGGCGCGCCTCAAGATCGATATGCCCGTCCCAAGACACATAGTGCGAGACATCGGCGATGTGGACGCCCAGCTTGTAGCCGCCATCGGGCGTGCGCTCCAGAGAAATGGCATCGTCAAAGTCGCGCGCGTCGACCGGGTCGATCGTAATGATAAAGCGGTCGCGCAGATCGCGTCGAAGCGGATCTTTGAGCGCCGCGGCCACATCGAGCGACAGCCCCTCGGCCTCGGCCAGTGCTGCCTCGGGATAGCTATCGGTATAGCCATAACGCGCCATTACATACTGAACACCCAGGTCGGGCGCGTCATCGCCGCCAATACGGCGCTCAATGGTCACGGTGCCCGATTCCAGGCGCGTCGGATAGGTCAGAATGCGTGCGACCACAGCGTCACCGGGATGAACGCCCAAGCGCTCGGCCGAGGTGTCCTCGGGCAAAATAAAGAAATCGGCCTTGAGACGCGAATCGAGTGGCTCGATCACGCCGAGCGGACCGGCCGTCTGGTACGTGCCCACCACACTGATGGCAGCGCGCTCGACGACTCCCTCAATCACGGCACGACGCTCACCATGTGGGCTGTTCTTAATGCTCACGGCGACGGTATCGCCGTCCATAATCTCGCGCTTACCGCGACCCATAACCTTGTAGTCGCCGTTCTCGGTTATGACATAGGCGCTGTGCTCATGGAGCTGCACGCGTCCGGTCAGGCTCGGACGGCGCTCGCTGCGCACCGGTCCACGCTTGTTGCGGGCACCGTGCTTATGCTTGTTGTTGCGCCCCATGGCGCCTCCTTACTATCGGTTGCGGACTCCAAAGAGTCTACCCAAATGATCCGCGATCCTGCCGTCGCATAGGAATCAAAAAACGGGCCGCCCCATAAGAGACGACCCGTTGGAAGGGATAAATTCCAGACATGCCTACACGCGCAGATAGCGGCGCATGGCGATGGCAGAACCAAAGAGACCGATAATCACGCCGACCAGGACCAGCGCAGCATAGGTCACCAGGTAGTACTGCATCGGCAGGGCAAACGACATCCAGCCGATGCTCTCCTGCAGACGCGGAATCATCAGGTTGCGCAGCAGCTCCAGCACGCCGATGGAAAGCAGCGAGCCCAAAATGGCCTGCAGCACACCCTCGGTGATAAACGGGCCGCGAATGAAGCCGTTGCTGGCGCCGACCAGACGCATGATCGCGATCTCGCGACGACGCGCCGTGATGGACAGGCGAATCGTGTTGTTGATAAAGATGAACGCGATAAAGGTCAGCAGGCCGACGAGTACCACGGCAGCAATGCGGATGTAGTTAGTCACCTGGAACAGGCGGCTCACTTCCTCCTGGCCGTACAGCACGCTCGCGTTGACGTCGCCATCATCCGCAATCTTCTGGAAATCGGCGTCGTCCTTGAGCTTCTCAGCCGTGCTCTCAACCTTGGACGGATCGTCCATCTCGATCGCAAACGAAGCCGGCAGCGGATTCTGGCCATCGAGCGCGCTCATGGTAGCGTCGGCGTTGCCCGACATCTTGCTCGTATACTCGGCCAGCGCGTCATCCTTGTCCTTGTAGGTCACGGACTTGACGTTGCTCCACGTCTTGAGCTCGGCCTCAAAAGCCTGAACATCGGCCTGATCGGCGTCATCACTGATGAACGCGTTGATGACAACCTGATCCTCGACGGTGCCGATCACGGAGTTCAGCATCGCGGAGCCCATGATGAACAGGCCGATGATAAACAGCGAAAGGAAAATCGTGATGACGGCGCCGAGCGAGGTGGTCCAGTTACGGAAGAAGTGGCTGATTGCCTCCTTGAAGGAGTAGCCCACGTTAGTTGGTGCCATAGTTGCCGTAACCTCCCCTCTCCTGGTCGCGGATAACGTGGCCGCCCTCGAGGGCGATCACGCGACGGTGCATGCTATCGACCATCTCGCGGTCGTGCGTAGCCACGATCACGGTCGTGCCGGTGCGGTTAATACGCTCGAGCAGCTTCATGATGCCCAGCGAGATCGCCGGGTCGAGGTTGCCCGTGGGCTCGTCGCAGATCAGCAGCGGCGGACGGTTGACCATAGCGCGGGCGACGGCGACGCGCTGCTGCTCGCCACCGGAAAGTTGGTCGGGCAGCGAGTCCATCTGATCGGCCAGACCGACCAGACGCAGCACCTCGGGCACCTGGCTGCGAATGACGCCCTTGGGCTTGCCGATGCACTGCAGGGCAAACGCCACGTTTTCGTAGGCGGTCTTTTGCGGCAGAAGCTTAAAGTCCTGGAACACGGCGCCAATCTGGCGGCGCAGGAACGGAACCTTGCGGTTCTTGATCTTCATGAGGTCCTGACCGGCAACCAGGATGCGACCGCTCGTCGGCTTGACGTCGCGGTTGAGCGTCGACAGCAGCGTGGTCTTACCCGAGCCGGAGTGACCGACCAGGAAGACGAACTCGCCCGGATAGATCTCAATGTTGATGTCGTCAAGTGCAGGCTTGTTGGGCTGTGCCGGATAGATCTTGGTGACATGCTCCATAAGGATGACGGGCTCGACACCGGCCTGCTTGGCCATCTTCTTGCGGCTGGCCTGCGGATCGATGGGCGCAAACACCGACGTAAAATCGGGGTTGTTGAGCGCGTTATCGAGGCTTGCGACCTCGGCTGCCTGATCGCTCTCGACCACCGGGGCAGCAGGCTGCGTGGGATCGGGAATGGCGGCAAAGAGACCGGACTGCGCAGGCTGAGGAACCGGCGTCGCAGGGGCCATGGGGTCGGGAATGCCGGCCATGGTAGGCTGCGGCGTGGCGGCGCCAGCCTGAGGCTGCTCCACGCGAGCGGTCACGGCCTGAACGGGCTCAAAACCCGCCGTGCCGGAAAGCGCGACATCGCTGGTGGGATTGTAGGCAAAGGGATCGGATGCCGGCTGTGCCTGATCTGCCGGCTGAGTGGGGGCCTGAGCAACAGGCTGGCCCTCTGAATCCGGAGTGGCGAAACGACTGCCCTGGACGCCTGTCTGCGTCTTGGGGGCATCATCGCCCGCACCGGAGGTACGGAAGTGGTTACCCACTGGTGCTCCTTATCGTCGTGCGTTTAAACTACATGAGCGCTTTGTATTTTAGCAGCATTAGCTTTGCTGCACATAAGAAGCATGGCGCGCCTTGGATTCCCGTCGGCCGCCATGAATATCAACTTCATCCGAACTCCTCTGATGGATGGTCCGCGCTTTCCAAGCGCTTCCCCCGTCCGCCTCAATCGGGCATACTTCAATCATTGTGAAAAGCCCTAGGGCTTTTAGCGGCTGCGGGTACCTGTACCTTCAGCCGCATTTTTCTTACTTTTTGGACCCGATATGGAACACTGACCGGCTCTCACGGCCATAGCAGACACGTCTCGTAGCACCAGAAGTCAGCTCTCCGTATCCATCACCGCCCAGCTCACAGGCGCAATACCCGGAATAGACATTAGACAAGAGGGACAGGTGGCCTGACAGTCTCCCGATTTTGTCCTGCGTTGCATCGAGGCGGAGGCATATGCCGCCTTTCGAGCGCGAGTGACGCCGACGTATAGCAGGCCGCTTTCCTCGATAAGCCCGTCTGGCATTCTCCTCATATCGACAATCCGGCAACTTTGCGCGGAACGTGAGCACATATCAGCTCTGTCGCACTGAACCTGCGCCCCCGACTCCCAAGAAGCTCAAAGAGATCGCGCCTCGTTCAAATGACCAGAGCGGTTTGGGAAAGTGAATAAGCTCCCTTTCCGCCTGCCACCCCCTCGCATATCCGCCACACACCAAGCATCGCTGGCTGCGGTTTCCCCCATTACATGGGACGCACGCGCCTTACGACCCGCGCCGAGCCGTATGAACCCGTCCTCCAACGGCACCCGCACGCTCATCGCGTCCGGCAGAAGCGACCGCCGCATCGGCGCCGCCCCGGCATCACGCCACCCCGCAGAATGCGATCCCCGCGCCGCTAAGCTCCGCCAGCACGGCGCGGGCCGCCGGCGTTGGCCCGCTCTCCACGCCGTCGCCCACGTGGCGCGACACCTTGAGCGCCACCACGTCGCCGCCGTGATCCGCGAGCAGAGCCTTGGCCGCCGTTACGCTGCGAGCGCCCACGAGGCGCAGCTCGTACTCCACGCGCTCGTCCGTAGCGGCGGTCTTCACCGCCTCGATCTCACCGCGAAGCGCCTCGGCAGCCTCCTTGGAAGCGGAGGCATCGGCCACCTGTGCCTCAAACTCCGCGATCCGCTCGTCCCGCTTCGCAAGCATCGCCTGGTAGTCGTCGCCGGCTCCGCCCAGGGCCGTCACTTCCCCTTGCTCCTGCGCGTCTTCCGAGCCCGCCTCTTGCTGCTGCGCCTCGTCCGCTTGCCCGCCATTCGAGCCCTCCTTCACGAGAACCGCCTTTCCGCTCGTACGGCAAGCACAACAAGATGCCCGCCTGGTTACTCATCAAGAGCAGCCTAGGCGGGCGTCAAAAAGTCAACCGCGCATCGGAGCCGCAAGGCGGCAGTGCCCGAAGAAATACGTCCCACTGGGTTACACACACCGAACTTAAGAAGCGTTTTTGGGCCATCATGGTAAAATTCCCATCGGAGGTAACGATGGAGACCATGCTACTTGATGACATAGAGTTGAGGGAGACTGCAAAGCGGCTCTACGATTCATACTCGACTGTTCTCTCCGAATCCAAGCTCATCTCCATCATCCAAGACGTCCTCGGCGACTTCGCCCCCGCGCTCGACTCCAAATACGCGGCCCGAAGGACCATCAACGACTTGGTGATGGGTTATTACCCGAACGAAGCCACCATCAAGGCCAATTTCATCGATAGGGTCCTCTTTCCGCTGAGCCCCGCGAACATCTCCATCTTCGAGCTTCCCATCGGCAACAGCCGCGTGGACATGTGTAAGGTCAACGGCCACAGCGCCGCCTACGAGATCAAGACCGACCTCGACACGTTCGATCGTCTCGAGGGCCAGTTGAGCGACTACTTCGACGTGTTCGAGACCGTCTACGTCGTGACGTCCGACAAGCGTTGGCAAGAACTGCCAAGCTACGTCCCCGAGGCCTGTGGGATTTACTCCTACAGCCAGGACGCAAGGGACGGCTCCTATCACTTCAAGGCACAGCGCAAAGCCATCAAAAGCACCAACCTGGACTCCGAAAAGCAGCTCGCGGTCATGCCCAAGCGCGCCCTCTGCGAGACCTTCGGCATCGACGGCGGGGGCATGTCAAAGCCCGCCATCGTCCAGGAGTGTCTTGCCGAGAACAGCCAGGCCAAAATCAACCGGCTGTTCAAGGCCTATCTCAAGCAACGCTACGGTGCCTACTGGGAGCACTTCTGCAAAGTCAAGCCGCGAATCTTGGGTATCGATTATGAGTGGTTCTACCGCAACAGGTTAGAGCCGGGGATTGTTTACTGAAACACCCTCGAAGATTCTGTTAGCTGCTGTATATAGCGGATAAGCGTGTACTTAATCCACTCGGCAAAGGTGCTTTGCGTGCCTCGAGCGTATTTTTCAGCAACAATGCCAAGGGCAAGGCAGTTCCCTTTGGGGTTAAGCGTGGCGTCGGCCAAGATGGCTGGGATGATGTCCTGGTAGCCGTTTGGCCCGCGATCATAGTCGTCGTTCACGAAGGTTTTGAATTCGTTCCTCGAGCCATCATAGAGAACGGCAAGGGCTCGCCCCTTGTTCGTTCCTCCGTATGGAAGGTTGTCGCGGAGTCCGCCGTAATCGCCGACACCTTGGAAACCATAGTTTGCAAAGGTGTCGAGGTGGCTATTGTTGATGATGTTGGCATAGTCTCCGTTGGGGAAATCCTTGCCAGTGGAGTTTCTCGCCCTTGGAGAGCAAAGCGCGATAAGATGGGCGGGAAGATTAAGGCGCCGAAGCTGCATACACTCTATTGGCTTCGAGCGAATCGGCTGCTCGTTGAAATCATACAGAAGGAAATCGTCCGCCCGCAGAACTTGTTTGACCGCACTTTCATAGCCCTCAAGGTCGTCGATGCGAATCGCAATTCGCTGTGCCGGATTATCCACCCTCAATTGACCCGCAAGCGCCAAAACCTCATCGGGTTTCAGCGCGTCAATGCCACGCTTAACAGTGATGATGGGAATCAAGTTTGGGTACGCAGCAATTCCGAGGACCTTGGTCTTGTATAGCCCGAGGTCTCTGTTGAGTTGAATGACGAGGGGAATCTTGTCAGGCTTATAACGGTATCTACTGAGATCGCACCTGAAGTAGTCGACCAATACAGGGCGATTGGGGAATAATCGGGCAATCTTCTCAAGCGTAACGTCATGCGGAGAGGACAAGTCCTTTACTGCTCGGTGGATTATTTTCCCGCCCTTGCAGACTTTCTCCTCGCGAACGGTTTCGCCTGTAAACGGGTCAATCTTATTGTCGTAGGTAAACTTCTCTTGAATGACCTCTACAAGGGGAATCATGTCGTCGCGTAACAGGCTCTTTTCCTGAAGAATCTTCATCGCTGCGAACTCGCTTTGCCGATTTTTGATGGCGATTACGTACACGGCTCCGCCCCCTAGTTAAAGCGATCCTTCAAATCGTTCAGTTCAGCAAATGGCACAAAGCCGTCATGCTGCAGGAAGGCGACGACGATCCCCGGAGGCGTTCCCTGAGAAGCGGCAAAGCTCTTTACGGCGGCGCTGGAAAAATCTCCAGTAGATGCGAACGACTGATAGCTGTCCTCGTCTACAAAAAACTTTCTCGCATACACATTGGCACGCGCGTCGTCCTCGTCAGAACTCTTGAACTTTGGGTCATCAATAGAAATGTCTGTACCCTTCTGTCCAAGCCCGTCGAGGAGATGCCCAATCTCATGAGCAATCGCAAACCATGCATCGCCATGGGTCTTGTAGCGTCCGCTGATGTAAATAGTCGGATGCCCGAGATAATACGTTAGGGCGCCTCGTACCTTGGCGTTGGCGATAGCCGGCCTATAAACCAAGTAAACGCCAACCGAGTTGAGCAGCATGCGGCAGCTCTTCAGCGAAGCCATGAAATCGGTGTTAGAGGCCACGTCCTTCAAATAGGAGATGGCATCGACAAAATCCTTCTTGGAGTATTCGGGAGAGTTCTCAGTGTCGTTCTGCTCCTCAATCTCTTCTTTGCAGAGCCCCAGCCAAACCACAACGGCTTCGGAATCGCCACCATCTTGCATGAACTCGATTCCGTCGGGAACGGCATTCCCATAGCGGTCAAAGTCCGTAATGCCGAGTATCTTCAGCATCGCGATAGCCTGCTCAACGAGGGACATGCCGCCCACACGTCCAAAAGCCTCCTTGAAATGAAACCTCTTGGCGATCTCCTTAAGGTCAAGCTCCTCCAGATGCGCCTCCTCGCGTTCGCGGGCAAGGTACTCCTGATACTTGACCTCATAGTTAAGCCAAAAACTCGCGGGAACGTCGGGCATGACCTTCTCAAGCTTCAGCGCCATGTCCTCGGTAAGCCTGGTCTTCCCGTTCAGAAGCTGGGAGAGGTGGCGCTCGCTCACGCCGGTACGCTTCGAAACTTCCTTTTGGGTCAAACCACGCGCATCAAGGTATTCCTTGATGATCTCGCCGGGCGCGACGATGAAATCACTCATAGCTATCTTCTCCTCTCCTAGCTCAGTGGTAGTCCTGAATATCCACGATGCAGACGCTGGTGATCGTCGTAAGGTCATCCGGGTCAAACTCCCCGACGGGACGGATGACCAGTCTCATGTTCTTGCTGAGGTCGATTCCCCAACAGCCCTCAAAGTTGCCGGTCAGCTTGTGCCTGCGCGGCGGCGGCAGATGGGTAATCTGCGAAAGGTCATTCGCAACCCGCAGATCGGAAAGACGATGAATGAGGTTCTTGGCTATCTTGCCGTAGTTCCTCGTTATCGCCCTCTGATCCTTAAGGCTCTTCTCCAGCGACTTGCTTGCATATTCGATATCCATCGCCACCTCCTTTGATAGAAGGATATTGCAATTGACCTATGAGGTCAATATTGACTTTTAAGATCAATTTAATTCTGTACCTAGACCACTCAGACTGATACTCGTCTGACGTTAGGGTTTTCTAATGAGCGGTGCCACCTCTTAAATACTCTCGCATAAACCGCCCAATCTCTTCTCCGAAAACGCTCAAGCCGCCCGATGCAATAAGCTCTGGATGCACCCTAACCCCATTAATATCCCAGCCATCATCCCTGACATGCTGGAATTCAGTGAAATGCCCGCCACTCACAGGGCTGCCGCATGGATACAAAATGGGACGTAAATATCAAAATTCCGCGCACATCCCGGCGCCAAACCACGTTATGCCCTATAGGAGGTGAGGGAAGAGAATGCATAGCTTTCCATACGGCAGCAACGGCAGGGCGGACGCGCCAGGCCGCGAGAACGACTCTTTGGTAGGGCGCTTCGCAGAGGAGCACTACGACAAGGTATACCGCTACTGCGCGCGAAGGCTCCCCTCGAAAGAGGATGCCCAAGACGTGACGCAGGAGGTGTTCCTTCGGCTCGTGCGGAGCGATGCGCTATACGCCGAGCATGGAAAGCCCCTTGCGTATCTCTACGCCTGCGCGCGCAATGTCTGTGCCGACTTCTACCGAGGTCAGAGACCGGTTGGTGCCTTGGACGAGGACGATGTGCAGACAATTCCTGACGTGCGGCATGCAGACATGGACGGACGGCTGACCATGGCGGGTGCCCTCGCCCGCCTTACGGAAGAGGAGCGCGAGGTCATCGAGCTTCGCTACGGCCAGGACCTGCCTATGTCCGATATCTCCGCCGTGACGGGGAAGTCGAGGTTCGCTCTCTATCGAATCGAGCGGCGCGCGCTCGGCAGGCTCAAGGAACTGATGGGAGAAGGCAATGGATGACTCGAAGCTAAAGGATGCGCTGAGGAGCTACTACGCCGCCGACGCGGCATCCCCCGATGCCTCGGCGCGCAAGCGCACCTTGCTGCTCGTGGAAGCAGAGGCGGCTCGCGCCTGCGGAGGCGCGAGGGAGGCGGATTACATCCCGCTCTGGCGGTTCGTCGCGAACCAGGTCCGGTTCGTGCGTCCCTGGGCATGGATGCTCCAGATCGCGCTTCTGGCATGCATGCTCGTTCTCGTCGGCGTGATCGGCCCGCGCTCGGGAAGTCCCGTCGTCGTCATGGCGGCATCGGCCCTCTCGGTTGCCATAGCGGCACCATCGGTATTCAAGAGCTTCGAGACCCGCGTCTGCGAGATGGAGTACTCGTGCCGGTTCAGCTGCGTGCAAGTGTTGGCGAGCAGGCTTTTGCTTTTCGGCCTTGCCGACGTGCTTTGGATTACGCTCTCCGTTGCGGCAGTGCCAACGCTCGCGGGGATCGACGCGCTTCGCGTACTGCTGTACGCATGCACGCCGTTCTTCTGCTCGTGTGCCGCCTGCTTCTATGCGGCGCGCCGTCTGCCGGGCAACTCGCTCGTCGCCAGCGTCGCCCCTGCGATGTCCGTACTCGCAGCGCTCTGGCTGCTGAGCACGGCGTTCCCCCTCTGGTACGAGGGAGCGTCTCTCGCCGTATGGGTCACGGCGCTCATGGCCTCCATGGCGCTCACCGCCCTGGAGGCGTCAAGGCTCATACGCTGCGTCTCAGGCGGCCTCTCGCCACGCCCGTCAAAGGCGGCACTCTAGCTCTCCTCCTGCATGCCTGCAACATCGAACGAAGGACAAGGAACGAACATGGAACTCAGGCTTGACAGGCTCACCAAGCAGTTCGGCAGCCATATCGCCGTCGACCGCGTGAGCTTCAGCTTCACGCCCGGCGTCTACGGCCTACTCGGGGCCAACGGCGCAGGCAAGACCACGCTCATGCGCATGATATGCGACGTCATGAGGCCGACATCGGGAAGCGTGTTGTTCGGGGGCACCCCCATAGACCAGCTTGGCGACGGCTATCGGGCGCGCCTCGGGTACCTGCCCCAGGACTTCGGCTACTACCCGGACTTCACGGCCTGCGATTTCATGATGTACCTGGCATCGCTCAAGGGGCTCACCGCGCAGCAGGCGAAAGTGCGTACGCGCGAACTCCTGGGAGTTGTCGGTCTCGCAGAGGCCGCAAAGCGGAAGGTCAAGACCTTCTCCGGCGGCATGAAGCAGCGGCTCGGCATCGCCCAGGCGGTGCTCAACGACCCGTCTGTCCTCGTGCTCGACGAGCCCACCGCAGGGCTCGACCCCAAGGAGCGCGTCCGCTTCCGCAACCTCATATCCTCTCTCGCCCAAGACAAGATCGTCATCCTTTCCACGCACATCGTCTCTGATGTGGAGTACATCGCCGACGAGATCCTCGTGATGCGCGCTGGCGGCATCATCACGACGGGCACGGTCGACGAGATCACAGGGGACATCAGGGGATGCGTCTGGGAGTGCACTGTCGCCCCGAGGGAGGCAGACGCCATGTCGGCATCGCTCACGGTGGGCAACATCCACTACGCCCAGGACGGCTCTGCCATTGTTCGCGTGGTGGCGCAGCAGCGCCCGCATCCGAGCGCGCGCGCCGTGGAGCCGACGCTGGAGGACGTCTACCTCTACCTCTTCCAGGAGCAGTCCGGGGGCCTGCCGGTTTCGCGGACGAAAGCGGAAGCGGGACGGGACGCAATCGCACGCAGGAAAGGAGCGCGCCGTGGGTAGCCTCATCAGATACGAGCTCAAGAAGATGCTCTCAAGGCGCGTCTCGCAGGTTTCCATAGCGGCCGTCCTGGCGCTGGTCGCGGTCATAGCCTTCTTCAACATAACGTCCCAGTACGCCCTCGACCCCAAGGAGATGGGCACCGAATTCGAAGGCACTGCCGCCATCGCCCAGATAAAGGCAAACACGGAAGCGCTCGCAGGCCCCATCACCGACGAGGAGGCCACCGAGGCGCTCCGCGAGTTCAAGGAGTTCGTCGGTCCGGACGGCGAGGTCAAGGAAGAGTACAGGACGGACAGGAAGCCCTACGGGGAGAAGGCGAACGAGTACTGGGAGTTCAGCGCGAAGAACGGCGCCCTCATGGCGCTGCTGACAAGCCCTTGGATGCAAGGCTACCAGATGCCCGTGTCCGCGGCAGCCGCTATCGACACGACTGGCACCGTCGACCTCTACGGGCGAGTCCGCTCGAAGATAGCCTCCGGGCTCGACGCGAACGGGGCCCTCTCGTACAACGACGATGAGAGGGCGTTCTGGAGCGAGAGGGCGCAAGGCATGCAAACGCCCATCGAGTACGGATACGCAGGAGGATGGGAGGACTTCCTCAACCTCGCCCAGTTCCTCATATTCGCGATGCTCGCAGTCGTGATAACGTGCGCATCGGTGTTCAACGGGGAGTACCGGGCCAAAACCGACGCCATCCTGCTGTCCACCAAGTTCGGCAAATCAAGGCTCGGGCGCGCGAAGGCGGCGGCCTCTATGATCGCGGCAAGCGCCATATACTGGGTCTTCACACTCGTCTTCCTGGCAATAACGCTCGTCTTCTACGGAGCCGACGGCGCAGGTCTACCCATCCAGATCTACAACATCACATGCACCTACGGCATAAGCCTGTCAGCCGCCGCCCTCATATGCTGCCTCGTCGGGTATCTCGCAACCCTCGCCCTCCTTGGGATAGTGCTCGCACTGTCAGCCAAGATAGACAGCCCCATGGGAATCCTCGCAGTCGGCGTCGCTCTCATCTTGATTCCGATCTTCGTGCCGACGATGACGAGCAGCATCGCGAACCGCGTCATCTACCTGTTCCCCTACGACGCACTGAACCCCCCTCAACCTCTTCGGCATGGTCTCGTATGCCATAGGCCCTGTCGTGGTCGAGCTGCCCGTGTTCCTCGCCGCTTTCTACCTCCTGCTTTTCGCGACGGGCATTGCTCTCGCGATAAGGACGTTCAAACGCCATCAGGTTGCCTGATGATGTCAAGGAGGGCCGTTGCCGCCAAGGATGCGTGAATCAGCGAGCCTTCGAGTGGATGCATACCATCGCATTTCAGGGCGAAATCCTCTCCGATTCGCCTCTGGCTGTTAGGGTTTAGGGCTGAATGTTGCGCAACTGCGCCCTGGCCCCGACCGTAAAACCTCTCTAGCTTCTTTCCCTGCCGTCTCCAAACACAAAGCCGGAGTGCCCTCCATATGGAAGGCGCCCCGGCTTGTTCATTGCCCAATGCGGAAGCGGCTCTCAAGTTAAGGCCAAAGCAGACCGCCTTACGCCAAGAACTCCTTGGTGGTCGCCACGATGTTGGCGGCGTCCAGGCCGTACTTGTGCAGGAGCTCGGCACCCGGGCCAGACTCACCGAAAGTGTCGTTGACGCCGATCTTCTTGAGCGGCGTCGGGCACTGCTCGCACAGGACGTCGGCAACGGCGCTGCCCAGGCCACCGATCACAGAGTGCTCCTCGACGGTCACGACGTGGCCGGTCTTGGTGGCGCTCTTGACGATCAGGTCGGCATCGATGGGCTTGATGGTGTGCATGTTGATGACCTCGGCGTCGATACCCTCGGCAGCGAGCTGCTCGGCGGCCTCGAGAGCCTCGCCGACCATCAGGCCGCAGGCGATGATGGTCACATCGGCGCCCTCGCGCATGACAATGCCCTTACCCAACTCGAACTTGTAGGTCTCGGGGTCGTTGATAACCGGCGAGGCCAGACGGGCAAAGCGCATGTACACCGGACCGTCGCACTCGTAGGCGGCGCGCGTCACGGCACGGGCCTCGATGTCGTCGGCAGGAACGATAACGGTCATGCCGGGGATGACGCGCATAAGGGCGATATCCTCGCAGCACTGGTGCGTGGCGCCATCCTCGCCCACCGAGATACCGGCGTGCGTGGCACCGATCTTAACGTTGAGGTGCGGGTAGCCGATAGAGTTGCGGACCTGCTCAAAGGCGCGGCCGGCGGCAAACATGGCAAAGGTGCTCGCGAAGGCAACGCGACCGGTGGTTGCGATACCGGCGGCGACACCCATCAGGTTGCTCTCGGCAATGCCCACATCAAAGAAACGATCGGGGCAGGCGGCCTTAAACTTGCCGGTCTGCGTGGCGGCAGCCAGGTCGGCATCGAGGACCACAAAGTCGTCGTGCTCGTTGGCGAGCTCGACGAGGGCCTCGCCGTAGCTTACGCGCGTGGCGATTTTCTTGACGTCTGCCATCCTAGAGCTCCTCTCCGGCGGCCGTGAGCTCTGCCATGGCCTGCTCAAACTGTTCATCGTTGGGGGCCTTGCCGTGCCAGCCCACCTGGTTCTCCATGAAAGACACGCCCTTGCCCTTCGTGGTCTCGGCGATAATCGCGGTCGGCTGGCCCTTGGTGGCACGAGCCTCGGCGAAGGCGGCGCGGATCTGGTCGAAATCGTTGCCGTCAGCCAGCTCCACCACGTGGAACTTGAAGGCGCGGAACTTGTCTGCCAGCGGCATGGGATCGTTGACCTCCTCGACGGGGCCATCGATCTGCAGGCCGTTGTGGTCAACGATCACGCAGAGGTTGTCGAGCTGCTGGTTGCCGGCAAACATGGCGGCCTCCCAGACCTGGCCCTCCTCGCTCTCGCCATCGCCCAACAGGGCGTAGGTGCGATAGTCGTCGCCCCAGTGCTTGGCGGCAACGGCCATACCCACGGCGGCGGAGATGCCCTGGCCGAGCGAGCCAGTGGACATGTCGACACCCGGGGTGTCGTTCATGTTGGGGTGACCCTGCAGGTGGCTGCCGATATGGCGCAGCGTCTCGAGATCCTCTTTGGGGAAGAACCCGCGCTCGGCGAGCACGGCGTACAGGCCCGGAGCGCAATGGCCCTTGGAGAGCACAAAACGGTCGCGATCGGCCTTGCGGGGATCGGCCGGGTCGACGTTCATTTCCTCAAAGTACAGATAGGTCATGATGTCGGCAGCGCCGAGCGAACCGCCCGGATGGCCGGACTTGGCAGCGTGCACGCCGGTGACGATGCCCTTCCTTACCTCGTTGGCAACCTTTTTGAGCTCTTCGTCGCTCATTGTGCCTTCCTTTCATCCTCATTAGACAAAATGCGCACGGCACCGAAGGTAATCCCAACACAGCCGCAATGCACGTACGTCATTCATTATGCTGGAAACTGATGGCTTTACCAGAGTTTTTATCATTATTTGAACAATTTAGCAGGCAGAACCGCTGATGAAACGGTTTATCAATGTGAACGTCTTTTGGATGGAACGCGGTCGCCCCTACGCGCTAATGTCCTTGAATCCCTCGCCGAAGGCTTCCGTAACGTCAGCGACCGTCACAATGGCGTGAGGATCGCGCTCGCGCACGATCGTCTTGAGGGTATTGAGCTCTCGACGGCTCACGATGACCATAATCACCGGCTTCTCGGCACCCGAATACATGCCAGTCGCCTTAAACTTGGTACAACCACGACCCAGGCCATACATGATATCGGCAGCAATATCAGGGAACTTGTCCGAGATGATGAGTACCATACGACGCTTGTTGCCACCATCGACCACGGCATCGATCACGTAGCCGCTAATGACCATCGAAAGGCCTGCATATAGTGCGTTTTCGATTGAAAAGACCGGAGCCGACAGCGCGCATACGGCAACATCGATCGCCATGACGGTCGAGCCCACCGGCAGCGAGGTGTTACGCGAGATGATTTGGCCAATCGTGTCCGAGCCGCCGGTGTTGGCGCCGGCGCGCAACACCATGCCGTAACCGATGCCCGTAATAATGCCGCCCCACATGGCAGGAAGCATCAGGTCCGCATCCGCCAGAGGTGCTACAAACGGGGCGAACAGATCGGTAAAAAAGCCCAGCAGCACAAAGCCCGTCGCGGTCTGCACCACGTAGAACATGCCGCCCTCGCGCATAACGACCAACAACAGCAAGGCGTTCATCACGATCGTCTGGATACCGACGGGAAGCGATATGCCATGAGACGCACCGACCGCCTGGATAATCGTGGCGAGGCCCGTAACGCCGCCGGCAGCAAGACCGTTGGGAATCAAAAACAGGTCCGTCGCGATAGCTGCCAGCGCGCAGCCCAGCATAATCTTGGGCAAGTCATGAAAGAAGTTCAGCGAAAGAATGCGCTTGATGTCCAGACGATATGCCATGCTGCCTCCCTCAAAAAAGCGTACCCCATCGGATGCGCTTTGAACTTCTTCTTGTATTCGATTCTACCGATTCGCCGGACAAAAACCACCCCTGCGCAGGGTTTGCTCTGGATACAAAACCACCCTGCTGGGAGGGTTTTAATCCATTTCCACATAAACCGGGCGGTTTATGCAGACGGGGTCTCCGCGTCAGCGTTGCCGGTGGCCCAGCGATGGTAGCCAATAACAAACGGGTCCAGGTCGCCATCGTCAAGAACAGCCTCGACATTGCTGGTCTCCACGCCCGAGCGCAAATCCTTGACCATCTGGTACGGGTAGAGCACGTAGCTGCGAATCTGGTTGCCAAAACCGATCGTGGTCTTGGGTCCGCGAATCTCATCGAGCGCCTCGGCACGCTTCTCGAGCTCAATCTCGTACAGGCGAGCCTTGAGGATCTGCATGCACGCGGCCTTGTTCTGGATCTGGCTGCGCTCGTTTTGGCAGGTGACCACAATGCCGCTGGGGAAATGCGTCACGCGCACGGCGGAGTCGGTGGTGTTGACGCCCTGGCCGCCCGGGCCGCTCGCGTGGTACACGTCCACGCGGATGTCATCGGGACTGATCTCGATGTCGATATCATCGGGTAGCACGGGGATGACCTCGACGCCGGCAAACGTGGTCTGGCGGCGCTTCTTGTCGTCGGTGGGGCTGATGCGAACCAAGCGGTGGACGCCGGCCTCGGCGCGCAGCATGCCAAATGCGTCCTTGCCCTCGACAGTAAAGGTCGCGCGGTCGATGCCGATGACCTCGGCTGCGGGACAGTCGTTGATGGTGACCTTCCAGCCGCGACGCTGGCAGTACTTCATGTACATCTTAAAGAGCATGAAGGTCCAGTCCTGGGCCTCCAGACCACCCTGTCCGGGCTTGATGGTCACAATGGCATCGCCGTGATCGAACTCACCGGTAAACCAGCTCGAAAGCTCAAGCTCATCGATGGCACGGGCCAGGCGCTCAGCCGTGGCTGTAGCCTCCTCGCGAAGGGCGACGGCGTCGGGGTCATCCCCCATCTCCTCGGCAAGCTCCAGCGCGGCGCGGGCATCGGAAAGCTCGCCGCGCGCGGTGTCCACGGCAGCGATATCTTCCTTGGTACGCGCGATCTCCTCCATGGTGGCACGGGCGGCGTCGGCGTCATCCCAAAAGCCAGGGGCAACACTTTTGGCCTCGAGCTCGGTCACACGGGTACGCTTCTCGTCCAGGTGGAGATACGACTCGACCTCGCCGAGCCGGTCCGCGAACGCGTCCAGCTCGGCGGGCGTTATCTCTAAAGCCTCAGCCATTAACGATTCCTGCCGTGGCAGTACTTAAACTTCTTGCCGCTACCGCAGGGGCACGGGTCGTTGCGGCCCACGTTGACGTACGGATCGTCGCTCTCGGACTTGCGATAAGTGGTCACCTTGCCACCGTTGTTGACGGCAGCCGGACCACCCTGGACAGCCGTGCGGGCCTGCACCTGCGCCTGCTTGCGCAGCACCGAGTCGCCGTTATCACCATCGACCTCGGCAGGACCGGAGAAGCGCGCGCCCTCGAGCGCGGGCTCCTCCTTGTGCTCCACGGCACGCGGGGCAGCCTTGATCTCGATGCGCAGAACCGTGCGCAGGTAATCCTCATACATGGTATCGACGAGTATCTGGAACGCGCCGTAGGCCTCGGTCTTGTACTCAACCAGCGGGTCGCGCTGGCCAAAGCCGCGCAGGCCGATGCCGGTCTTAAGGTAGTCCATCTCCTGCAGGTAGTTCATCCAGCGGGTATCGATGACGCGCAGCATGACCTGGGTGTTGAGCTCGCGCATCAGGTCCTCGCCCAAGCGCTCGGCCTTCATGTTGTAGCACTTCTCTACGTAAGCCAGGACATCGGCAGCCAGGGCCTCATAATCCTCGTCGGGGAACTTCGGCGTATCGATGTGGCCGGTGAGCTCCACGACCCACTTGCGCAGGCCCTCGAGATCGCGCTCGCCATCGTGGCTGTCCTTGGTGCAGAACTCCTGCACGCAGCGGTACACAGTGTCGTGCATGACCTCGGTGATGTGGTCGGTCAGGTCCTTGCCATCCAGAATCTTGTTACGCTCGGCGTAGATGACCTGGCGCTGCTTGTTCATGACGTCATCGTACTCGAGGACGCTCTTACGCATGGAGAAGTTGATGCTCTCGACCTTGTGCTGGGCGCTCTCGACGGCCTTGGAAATGATCTTGTGCTGGATGGGCATGTCGTCGCCCATGTCGGCCGTGACCATCATCTTGGAGACGCGGTCCATCTTGTCGCCGCCGAACAGGCGCATGAGGTCGTCCTCGAGCGACAGGTAGAACTGAGTCTCGCCCGGATCGCCCTGACGGCCGGAACGGCCGCGCAGCTGGTTGTCGATACGACGGGATTCATGGCGCTCGGTGCCGATGACGGTCAGGCCGCCGGCGGCAAGCACGCGCTCGCGCTCGGCCTTGCAGGTCTCCTTGGCCTCGGCGTTAAACTGCTCGAGCTGCTCGGGCGTCACGTCCTCCATGGTCAGGCCCTCGTACTCAAGGCGCTCGCGCACCAGCTCGTCGGGGTTGCCGCCCAGCAGGATGTCGGTACCACGACCGGCCATGTTAGTAGCGATGGTCACGGCGCCGTAGCGTCCGGCCTGGGCAACGATATGAGCCTCGCGCTCGTGGTGCTTAGCGTTGAGGACCTCGTGCGCGATGCCGCGCTTGGTAAGGGCGGCGGACAGCTTCTCGGAGCTCTCGATGGAGACGGTGCCCACCAGGACCGGTTGGCCCTTGGCGTGACGACGCTCAACGTCGTCGGCAACGGCGTTGTATTTAGCCTGAATGGTGCGGTACACCAGGTCCTCGTGGTCCACGCGCTGCACGGGCTTGTTGGAGGGGATGACCTCGACGGGCAGCTTGTAGATCTCGCGGAACTCAGCATCCTCGGTAAGTGCCGTGCCGGTCATGCCGGAGAGCTTGTCATACAGACGGAAGTAGTTCTGCAGGGTGATGGTGGCCAGGGTCTGGTTCTCCTCGCGTACGAGCACGCCCTCTTTGGCCTCAATGGCCTGGTGCAGGCCCTCGGAGTAACGGCGGCCTTCCATAATGCGGCCGGTGAACTCGTCGACGATCTTGACCTCGCCGTTGGTGACCACGTACTGCTTATCACGGTGGAACATGTACTGGGCCTTCAGCGCCTGCTGCAGGTGGTTGACCAGCTGGCCGGAGAGATCGGCATAGATGTCATCGATACCCAGGCGGCGCTCGATCTTCTTAAGACCGCGCTCGGTGGCGGCGATGGTGTGCTTGGCCTCGTCCATGACGTAGTCGCCCGTGGGTTCAACGTCCTCGGTGGCGGTGAGCATGTCGTGCGACACGTCCTCACCGCGCTCCAGGCCGCGCACGGCGCGCGCGAAGTCCTTGTAGGTGCTGGCGGACTTAGTGCCGGCGCCCGAGATAATGAGCGGCGTCCTGGCCTCATCGATCAGGATGGAGTCGACCTCGTCGACGATGGCGTAGTTGTGACCGCGCTGCACGCGCTGCTCGGGACGGGTGACCATGTTGTCGCGCAGGTAGTCGAAACCGAACTCGGAGTTGGTGCCGTAAGTGACGTCTGCCTGGTAGGCCGGGCGCTTGAGCTCGAGCGGCATGTTGTTCTGGAGCAGACCGACGGTCATACCCAGGTACTTATAGATGCGGCCCATCCACTCGGAGTCACGCTTGGCAAGGTAATCATTGACAGTAACGACGTGCACGCCCTTGCCAGCAATAGCGTTGAGATAGCCGGCCAACGTGGAGACGAGGGTCTTACCTTCGCCAGTCTTCATCTCGGCGATGTGGCCCTCGTGCAGTGCCATGGCGCCAATGAGCTGCACGTCAAAGTGGCGCATACCCATGGTGCGCTTGGAAGCCTCACGCACGGTGGCAAAGGCCTCGGGGAGCATGTCGTCGAGCGACTCGCCGTTGGCGTAACGCTCGCGGAACTTATCGGTCTGGCCGCGGAGCTCCTCCTCGGTCATCTTCTCAAACTGGGGCTCAAGACCGTTGATCTGGTCGACGATCTTGTAGTAGCGCTTAAGGTCCTTATCGGATCCAAAGGACAGCAGCTTTGACATGAATCCCATGTGGTTTTCCTTTTTGGCCATCGCCCACGCCGTGCAGCTGCGGGCGAGTTAAACACAGATGATTGTACTTTAGCCAAACAAGGCGCGGCCTATACGGTCGACCTCGACCGCCACGTAATAACTACGACCCGACCGACCTGCCAAAAAGGGACTGGTTTATTTTGGCAGGTTTTATCTGAGCAAACGCCGTCTCTCTGCCATTTGGTGCCACGGGGACAGGTTAGCTTGCACCAATAAAAGAAAAGGGCCGCGCACCCAAATGGATGCACGGCCCTCATGCCATGAATGCGAGTGATTCCGCGGCGAGCTATTTACTCAGCAGCCTCGGTGGTCTCGGCCTCGGCAGCGGCCTCCTCGACGGGAGCCTCTGCGGGAGCCTCGGCGGCCTGCTTGGCAGCCTCCTCGGCAAACTTAGCAGCACGCTTGGCCTTCTCGGCAGCCTTAGCCTCAGCGGCGGCCTTGCGAGCGGCCTCGGCCTCAGCAGCCTTGGCAGCCTTGGCAGCCTTGGCCTCCTCGGCCTTCTTAAGCTGGGCGGCAGCGGCGCCACCGAACTTGTCGGCGAAGCGCTGGACGCGTCCACCGGTGTCGACGAACTTCTGCTGGCCGGTGTAGAACGGGTGGCACTCGTTGCAAAGCTCAACCTTCATCTCTGACACGGTAGCGTGCGTCTTGAAGGTGTTGCCGCAGGAGCACGTCACCGTGCACTCGACATACTGGGGATGGATACCCTGCTTCATGGTAGGACTCCTTATTGGTCAGGCGCTGGTTACCGATCAGCGCATAAGGCGTCTTGGTTTCCGACCAAGACAACAAACTCGGCTATGGTACCACGGCGCCGCGTGTCCCACAAAAGGTTCACGGTCTTTTCGGAACGACACGAATCTGACCCATCGAAACACATCTCCACCGTTCCTTCAACTGGGAAAATGCCGTCCCCGGGGCCTGAGAAGGGCCCCGGGGACGTTCGACTGACTGCGGGAACGGCCTTTCCGCTCAATGTGTTCGGCTGAGATCGGAAATCAACCAAACTGAACTAGGTTCAGTTGACATGGTTAAAAACGAGGGGCGACGCTTTTGCGTCACCCCTCGTCCCGGCCGGTTGCTTTAGTTGTACACACGGTAGTTACACTTGAACTGGGTTATGTGTCCATAGTTGGAGCGGTACCAACCCGACGTATAGCTGATTGCCTCTGCGCCTAGATAGTCGTAGCCCTTGTTGTAGCGAAGCTGACGGTAGGTCGTGTCGTACTCTGCTACGTAAAACGTGTCTCCAGAGAAGGCTTTGTACCGGTCCTTAACCGTCGAAGCCATGTACGCGGGTTCGACATCGCCTTTCTCCCCGTTGAGCGCATAGACGGGTGCCGCGATTCCGCATAAAGCCGTTGCCACGAGGATGGCGTAGACAGCCATGCGCGACGCATTGGACTTCAGCTGTTCAAATAGTTTCATGTCATTCACCTCCTTCGTATGTATCGAGGTATTCCTGCTTGAGCGTCTGCGAGGACGACTTGATCTTTTCCACGAGCGTGCCGGCCTCGATGAAGTAGAACGAGTTGGTGAGGTCTGCCAGGTCGTCGAGCAGATGGCTTGAAATGAGCACGCTGCGTCCCCGCGCCACCTCGCTGCGCATCGCGTCGCAGGAGGTTTTCCGTTTTCCCGGATCGAGGCCGTTCAGCGGTTCATCGAGGATGAGGTACGGGCAATCGGTCGCTATCGCCATGGCAAGCTTTACCTGCTGCTTCATTCCTGTCGAGAGTTTACGGGTCGGCTTGTCGAGATATGGGGAGATTCCGAGGGAGTCGCAGAGCGAGTCGATGTCGGCGGCCGATTTCCACGCCTCCCTAACGAAAGAGAGGTGCTCGATGGCCGATAGCGTGGGATAGAGATCCGCGCCGCCCGAAGAGCTCAGGTAGACGAGTTCTGCGAATTCGGCTGATCGACGTTGGCAGATTCCGTCTGCCGCCAGGCTTCCCGAGCGGATGCGGGTGGGAAATTGGCCCGACAGCGCTTCAAGAAGGGTGGTTTTCCCCGAGCCGTTGGGGGCAACGAGGCCAGCCGCCGTTCCCGGGCTCAGGAAAAGCGACCCGATTGAAAGTATCGTCGTGCTTCCGTATCCCACGCTCGCGTCCAGAAGCTCGAGCCCATGGTGCTTTTTCGCGGGTCCAGGCTGTTTGGGGGAACGTGCCGCAACGGCGCCGACCGCAAAAAAGACCGCGACGTATGCCAGGGCCACGGCAAGCATCGATGCGCTGCCTGAACCGGAGCCAATGAATTCTGTCGGGAAGCATCCCACGTAACCCGTTGCCTCGATAGGCGAGAACACGGCCAGCGGCAGGAGCCCGAGCACGGCGTTATGCTCCAGCGCCGAATCGGACAGTAACGGGAATGCCGGGGCCGCGACAAGCAGCGCGGAGGCAAGGGGGCCCGCGAGGACGCGCCTCGTTGCGGTCGATAGGACGGCGGAGCAAACGGATATCAAGGTTCCGCCCGCAAGCAGCGCGAGAAGCAGGTCCGTGAAGACGTCTCCCGCGGTCGTGGTGGCAAGCGCGCCGTCATGGAAGAAGGCGCTCGGGTACCCAATTTGCCCGAATCCGTTTAGGGCCAAGGCGTAAATGCCCCCGGGTGCGAGGCCGGCGAGGAGCATCGCGGTCCCCGCGCCGATTATCGAAAACACGGTCTGGATAAGGCGCCGGAATTTGGGCGCGGGCGCCTTCGCCGCCAGGGTCCCGGGCCTTGTGGCGCCGAGCACGAGTATCGACGAGAGAAGGAAGGGGATGAAGGGAAGGAAAGACGGCGCCGTGGCAATGGCGTAAGGCAGGAAGGAAAGGAATGGCAGGTCGCTTGCGGAGGCCGGGATATCCGTGATGCCGGAGCTGCTCAGGGCACGGCAATACGCGAGGTCTGCGTCATTGGTCTCTCGGTCTCCCACGATGGACCCGGATTGGAAGCCTTCGCCCATGAGCGCGTAGTAGCTCTCGGCAGAATCGAGAAAGGCGGCGTCGGTTTGGGCGGCGAGGGCGGCGTTCGCGTATCTTGCAAGCTCCGCGTCATCTTGCTGCTCTGGCGATAGGTCTGTGCCGCCGGCCTGGGGCGCGCGCGTATTGAATGCGTCGACAAAGCTCTGCATGCCCTGCTTCATAAAGAAGGGCCCGTAGATGGGTGAATTGAACGCAATGGGGACGGAAAAGGCTGCAGCGAGAACGAGCGTACAAATCCATACGGCCCTGTCTCTTAGGATTAGTTTGAGAAGAAGTCGACAGTACATTTAGAAGCACCTACGTTCCTCAAAGAATTGTTAGATTAAAAGTAACAGACCGGATGAAGATACGTGCGACGGGGGCGAGGCGAATGGCTGAGCGGTGTCGATATGCGGGTTCAACGGTATCACATTGGCCACATAGATTTTTAACTTGCATTTCTACCCGCCCTTTTCGTAGAGTCGCCGATACGTGCTTAGCGCACCCTCGGCGCGTCCGGCAGGCTTTGCGAAATGGGATCCAGGAGACTTCGGCGCAGCATCATCTTGCGGAATGCTTCTAATGAGCCTCCCATCCTTCAAAAACAGAATCTCATCGCACAGCCTATCGACCGAATCCAAGATGTGGGATGACATGATGATGCACGTACCAGAATCGGCCAGCTTCCTGAGAATCTCGGAATGCAAGTCCACCCTGCTGGGGTCGAGCGCGTTCATGGGCTCATCTAATAGAAGGTACCGCGCGCCCGTCGCATACGCAATCGCCAGGGTAAGCTGCTGCTTCATGCCCTGGCTCAGAGTGCGGATCCTCATCTTCGCGAACTCGCCTATCTGCGTTTGTTCCACTATCTCTTCGATATCGCGAGCATGCGGCCACATATCGCAAACCATCTTGAGGTGATCTTCCGCACGCAATCCGGGATACAGCAGCGTCCCCTCACCAGGTGCATAGAAGATCATAGAACGGACCTCTCTCGCACCCGTACCCTGCACCTCATCCAGAACGATGCTCCCGTCCACGCGAGGACCCGGCAAACCTGCCATCGCACGCAGCAACGTCGTCTTTCCATGCCCGTTCGGAGCGACGAGACCGTAGACCGTACCCGGGGCAAACTCAGCGTTCACCGAATCTACGAGCACCTTCTTTCCATAAGAGATCGTCAGCGTTTGAAGGTCAATCATCGAGATCATCCCCTTTCGATCTTTGGAACACTCAGGCGCACCATCAACGGAGATACGGCGCCCAAGACCACCAGCAGAGCGCCCGATGCGCCGACGACCTCTCCAAAAGGCATCGCGTTCGTCCCTCGCCCAAGGAACCCAATCGTCCCCACCTGGGAAGCGGGATCAAACGAGGCGAATGGAGCCAGCAGCGCGACGCCCATGCCCACGCTTTCAACATGAGCGCTCAACGAACCCAACACCAAGAGAACCGCGCAAACCATTCCGGTGACAACGGGGTTGCGGCTAATCGCTGCTGTCAACGCAGCGACGACGGAAATCACGCCGTATGCCATGACCAGCAACGGAATACTGCACAACACCGCCTCCCCCACCATGGACGTTGTCGAAGCTCCCGCCCGAATGAGAGCGACGGGATACTCCGAACCACCCGCACCGTTCTTAATCAAGGACACAACCGCAGCGGGAACCATCGACACCAAAAGCAGCGCCAAGCCAAGCAGGAGAGACAGCGCAACAGCCGTCAGAAAACGCACATGCGCTGTTGCGGGGACTTGGAAAACCAGAAGGGAACGGCACCGCAGGTGGGTGCACGCAAGCGATGTGACAACCACGGGCAACAGCCAAAACAAGGAAGGAAGCGCTGCCTGGAGATAGGAAAGGAGGATTAATGGGGGCATCTTCGTACTTAACTCGTAAACCTTGGGGTCCGGCAAGCTCGCGATCGACTCGAGCAGAAGGGCGCGCGCCTCCACACGAGAAGGAGTCTCCGGCTCGATTCCGATCGATTGCAGGAGGGTCGCATCTGCCGCGCCCAGCTCGCCTCGAGCGCGCTCGTACGTCGCAAGGCTTCGAAACCCCTCCGCAGGCGTGGGCGCGTACACGAAACCCGAAAGAGCATCTCGCATGCCTTCCAGGGCCGCTTTGCCCTCGACGTCCATATTCGCAGCGTCCTGCTCTAGATACCGATCTATTGAACGGAGCTCCCCATCCCTATACCGAACAGCGGAAACGTCACCAGCGTCAGGAAACACCTCGACCAGAGCCGGGGCCAGCATCGCCGTCGACATTGCAATCGCGCATACGGCGAGGGCAGGAGAATGCAGGAGCAGCTTCCCCATCGTTCTTACGTATGCAACGGCGGAGGCACAAGCGCTCGAACGGGCTGTCGTTCTCGATGCGGTGAAGGAACCTCTCTCAAGACAAATCGGGGACATCGGGCGCGCGCAGCCGCTCTTTCCAGCAACGCAAAGCAGGCTAATTGCCAGCACCTCGATCCCGATTGCGCATACGAGGGTAATCGCGCCACGCTCGAAGCAAAGTCCAGGCAGATTCACTATCTGCGTTGTCGGGTACGGGCTATAGGCGCCGACGGTCAACTCAGTGTTCGCATACGTAAGGGGATTCAACAGGGCGAACTCACGTAAAGCGATGGATCTTCCGTAATACCCGGGAACCATCGTCGCCCCCATCAGGGCACATACGAACACGATTCCAAGCGTAGGGTTATTGGCAATCTTCACGGCAAGGTGAACGACGAGCGAGATGAACGCCGCCACCAAGAATTGCAAGATGGCCGTCTGCGCGAACACCAGCCAAGCCGGTTTGATAACCGGAGTCGCATATTGAATGTAGCCTATCGGATAGAACGGCGAGCCCGGGCCATTCTTCACAAGCGCGGCGATTATCCCTGGAAGATTGATGGCGAGGACGGCAAGCATTGCAAAAACACTCGCCCATACGCTCGATGCAACAAGTCTACCCAGCTCGCCCATCGGTGCCTGGATGATGAGCTTTTCACGTTTGTTAAGACGCGCGGCAAGGAACGAGACGGCAACGGCCGTTGCGACCCATAGCAAGTACTCCTTCGATCCGTCATAATAGGTGTACTCTCCATCCGATATCTGCAGAAACGGAAGTAGGGGAGAGAGCGGTGCCAAGATAAGACGTCCCGCGGCAAGAGGGTACAGAAGCGCGGGCATGCTTGATGAAGAGGTGTAGACACCGTCCTCCCCCGCATTCACAAGCGCATCCGCATAGGATGCTGACAATTCCTGCTCAACACGGGTTATTCCCGACTCGAGGTATTCGACCCGTCCGTCGATGCCAGCCGCGCTCCTGAAGACGGGCAGAGCACAAAGAACCATCAACGCAACAACGACAACACAGAGCGACCTGGAGGAGAGAAGCGACCTAAAGATCGCCTTCGAGATTTTGAGCATACGTATCACCAGCTCATTTCAACACGATTCAGCCCGATGCGCGGGGTTTCAGTTGCAGCATGCTGTGATTACTTGCCGGCAAAGTCAATTTAACATAAACTGTTAAAAAGTAACCTGAGTTTTTTAAATTCTTCGGAGGTTATTATGAGTTCCGACAATCGCACTCCCCGGCTTCATTCCTTCCGCATCGCATGTGCGATAGCCTCTGCGACCCTTTGCGCCACCGCCATCGCACAAGTGGCGTTCTCCTTAAAGCCAGCAATCGAAGTGCTCAACAACCCTGTAATTGCAGACTCCCCCGCGTATCCAGCCCTTGCGATCTCGACATTGGTCCCTGCCGTCATCGGTATCGCTACGACCATCCTCAGCGCCGTTCTCGTGTGGACGATCAAGAGCGGAGACCCCTTCAAGAAAGGGTCTGCGACATGCTTGAAGGTGCTCGGCATTCTCTTCGTTGTTCAAGCTGCCACCAGCCTCTACGCCGGCTCACTCAAAACCTCCGTTTCGATGTTTGGCGGCGGGGGGCCGTCGGCGCCCAAGAGATCGCTTCATCATTCGATTGGACCTCTCTGGTTCTCGGCATCGTCCTGTTCATGCTTTCCCAGCTCTTCTTGTACGCCCGAGAGCTGTACCTCGACTCCGACGAGATTGCGTAAGGAAACGCCATGCCCGTAATTGTTCGCCTCGACAAGATCATGGCCGAGCGAAAGATTTCCTCGAACGAACTTGCCGAAAGGATTGGAACCACGCCCGTGAACCTGTCCCGTATTAAAAAAGGGCATATTCGCGGCATTCGCTTCAACACACTCGAGCAGCTATGCCTCGCCCTTCGTTGCCAACCCGGAGACCTTCTCGAAGTCATGAGCGAAGAGGATGCCCGAAAGGAGTTTGGACTCGATTGGTCCGCCGAGGATTAGAGGGCGGTCGTACTCGCCCTGCACACGGGGATGCGAATCGGCGAGGTCTGCGGCCTTCGGTGGTGCGATGTGGATTTCGAGACGGGCCTGATCTCGATCAGACACTCGGTGGCGCACGCGAAGGGAATGGGTTCGTTCATCAAGGACACCAAGACCCATGACGCCAGGGGTATCCCCATCGACCCGGTCGGCCTACTCCCCTTCCTGAAGGAGACCCACGAGATCGACTGCGGAAAGCTGCGCTTGCGCGGCCTTACCGGGGCGGTCGAGATCGGGGACTGCTACATCCTGTCGGAGCCGGGCGCGACCTTCGCGACGACAAGCTATATCCGCAGGGCGTTCAAGACGTTCTCGGAGACCAACGGCCTCATGGGCACCAACGACGAGCTGATCACGTTCCACGGCCTTCGCCACACGTTCGCAACGCAGTGGATCCGCCAAGGCGGCGATATCAAGGCGCTCCAATCGATCCTCGGCCACAAGGACGCCATGGCGACGCTCAACGTCTACGCCGACATCGAGCCCATCTCCAAAATCCATAACATGCTGCGCGCCACGCCGTGCCTTTGGCGCGGGCACCTCGGGCCGAGGGTCGATCCGGGTCCCATGTTCCAACAGAGGATCCAGGAGTCCATCGAGACGCTCCAGGCGTTCGGCTATGGCATCACCGAGCCGGACGACCGAAATATCGCCATACGCGACGTGAAGACGAACAGTTGGCTCTAGCTCACCGAGTACGCGGCAGTGCTGGGCCCATCCCAACTGAGGTCACGGTGGTCCGATAGGGGCGCCGCCCGCGGCATGCGCCGCGGAGCGGTATCCCCTACCGAAGGGCGGGGATGCCCTCCGCTTCCAGTTCGGAATCAGCCGTCGGAGGCGTTCGGCTGACTGCGGGAACGGCCTGTCCGCTCAATGTGTTCGGCTGAGATCGGAAATCAACCCAACACGAGCCGGACACGCGCCAGACGGCTCTTCCCCGTACGGCCTTCCCCCTTACGCTCATGTTGCAGGCATGTAACGCCGCAGCGAGCGCGCCTTTTTTGCGCCAGACAGGTACAATGATGAACACTGTACCGTAGCGGAGCGCCCCGCGCGCGCCGCAATCACGCGAAAGGGTTTCCCATGGCCGAGATCTCGTCCTCCCGTATCGTCATCACCGTCCTTGGCAAGAACCGCCCCGGCATCGTCGCCGGCGTCACCCGTGTCCTAGGCGAGGCCAACGTCGACATCCGCGACATCACGCAGTCCATTATCGAGGACATCTTCACCATGACCATGCTGGCCGATACCGCCGAGTCCAAGCTCGACTTCGCCGAGCTGCAGAAGGCGCTGGCCGAGGCCGGCGAGCTTTCGGGCGTCAACGTGTCCATCCAGCGCGAGGACGTCTTCAACTTTATGTACCGCCTGTAGCGAGCAAGCCGCTGGGGATAGCCTGACGCGCGCATGCCCATGCAAGTCACCCCGATGCGGCCCGGAGAGGAGCGCGCATGGCCTACGACGCCAAGAAAATCTATTACCGCTTCGATGACCACTTGAGCCGCCTGGTTCTGGATTACGAAGCAAGCCGCCAGATTTCGCCTGAGAGCGAAAGCCTCTACCACGGCCTGCCGACCGACCCTTATGACGAGGGCCTGTTTGTTGAGCACAATGTCAAGCGCGGCCTGCGCAATGCCGACGGCTCGGGCGTGGTCGCGGGCCTCACTCGCATCTCGGATGTGCACGGCTACAACAAGGTCGACGGAAAGGTCGTGCCCGATCAGGGCAAGCTCACGCTTCGCGGCTACAGCATCGAGGATCTGGTCAACAATGCCCAGGCCGAGAATCGCTACGGCTACGAGGAAGTCGCCTATCTGCTTATCACGGGTTCGCTGCCCAACAAGGAAGAGCTCGACGGCTTTTGCGAGCGCCTGGGCGCCTTTAGACATCTGAGCGACGAGTACGTCAAGGAATTCCCGATGACCACGGTGTCGGCGAGCATCATGAACGTGCTCCAGCGCGCCGTGCTGCTGCTCTACGCCTTCGATGCCGAACCAGACGTGATCACGCCCGAGCACGAAATCGACGTCGCCATTTCCATGCTCGCACGTCTCCCGCGCATCGCCGCCTTCGCACACTTGGCCTCGGTCGCCAAGCTTCGCGGCTCCGAGGTTCACGTGCCGCACCCCACGCCCGGCCTCTCCACCGCCGAGACCATCCTACAGGTCCTGCGCGGCGGCATGGCGTTCACCCGCGATGAGGCGATGCTGCTCGACGTGATGCTCATGCTGCATGCCGAGCACGGCGGCGGCAACAACTCCACCTTCGCTTGCCGCGTGCTGTCGTCTTCGGCCACCGACCCGTATTCCGCCTACGCCGCGGCTATCGGCTCGCTCAAGGGCCCGCGCCACGGCGGCGCCAATGCCAAGGTCGTGTCTATGCACGAGGACATCCGCGCGCATGTCTCCAACTGGGAGGACGAGGACGAGGTCGCGGCCTACCTGGGCAAGATCCTCGACAAGCAGGCCTTCGACGGCACGGGCCTCATCTACGGCATGGGCCACGCCGTCTACACGCTGAGCGACCCGCGCGCCGAGGTCTGCCGCCGTTACGCGCGCTCACTGGCAGCCAAGAAGGACTTGGGCGAAGAGTTCGCACTCATCGAGCGTATCGAGCGCCTGGCACCCCAGGTCATGCGCGACCACGGCATGACCAAGCCCATCTGCGCCAACATCGACCTGTACACGGGCTTTATCTACAAGATGCTCGGCGTGCCCGAGACGCTCTTTACGCCGCTATTCGCCGTCGCCCGCATGGCCGGCTGGTCGGCGCACCGCATGGAAGAGCTCTTCTGTGCGCACCGCATCATCCGCCCCGCCTACCGCCCGGTGATCGAGCCGCTGGAGTACAAGCCACTCGCCGACCGCTAGGACGCGGACCGTTATAGAACTCGAGCGTGGCCAGGGCATCGCCGCCTTCGGCCACGCTTTTTATGCCAGTAGAAAGGGCTGCATCAAATGATTGTGTTTTCCGATATGGACGGAACGCTGCTGACGAGTGATAAGCAGATGAGCGACGCCACCTGGGCAATGCTCGACGAACTCGCTCGACGTGGGATTGAGTTTGTGCCCTGCACGGGGCGCCCGCTGTCAGGCATCTTTGAGCCCATCCTCGCCCACCCCGCCGTACACTACGCGGTCTGCGCCAACGGCGCCAGCGTCTGGCAGCTCGACGAGGATACGCCCACCGACGCCTCGCGCGCCACGTGCATCTTGAGCCGTCCGCTCGACCGTGGTATTGCCCACCGCATCCATCGCATTGCCGCCGGCCACGATGTGACCTTCGATATCTTCGCGGATGGGCAGTGCTTCCTCCCCCGCTCGTTATACGGGCGTCTGGATGAGTTCTGTGGCGGCGACCCCCACATCGCGGCTTCGCTCAAGCGCACACGAACACCGATCGACATGGATATCGACAGCAAGATCGACGAGGTCGAGACGCTCGAACGCATCGCCATGTACTGGCACGACCCGGCCGATCGCGACGCCATCGCAGCAGAGCTCGACACGCTCGGAGGCATTGAGGTCACGCGTTCGTACGCCATGAATATCGAGGTCATGGGCGAGGGCGCTACCAAGGGAACGGCCCTCACTTGGCTATGCGAGCACCTGGGCGAGCGTCTCGCCGACGCCTGGGCCTTTGGCGACAACATCAACGACATCCCCATGCTGCAGGCGGCGGGCCACGGCATGGCCATGATCAACGCCGAGCCCGAGGACCGCGAGGCCGCTGACGCCATCACCGAGTTCGACAACGACCATGATGGCGTCGCCCACGCCATCATGGCTGCCCTCGCCTAGCAGCAGCAACCCGGCAGGGTAGCTAATTTGGGACGGGGCCATTTTAGCTACCCACGGAAAACCGCAAGGACTGTCCCCGGCTGCCGGCAGAGACGATATGAGCAGGACATAAAAACATTGAGAGCCCCTGCTGCATGAAAGACCGCGGATTAGGCCGACAATGGTGAGTGTCTAATTCAGCCGCGGCGGCCACGCCGCATTCATGGAAGGGGCTCCCATGCTCGATACTACCACCTTCGTCGGCCTCGACGTCCACGCCCGTTCGATAAAGGCCGTCTCCCTCGACGTCATGACCGGGGAGGTGCGCTGCGCGACCTTCGGCTACGACGCCGGCGCCGTCGCGGGGTGGGTCCGCTCCGTGGACCCTAAGGCCAGGTGCGTGTACGAGTCCGGGGTCACGGGATTCGACCTGCAGAAGAGGCTCTCCGGCCTTGGGGTCGACTGCGTGGTCGGCGCCGTCTCGAAGATGATCAAGCCCAGCGCGGACAGGCGCAGGAAGAACGACCGCAACGACGCCGAGTTCCTCGCCCGCATGCTGTCGGTCGGCAACGTGGTCGAGGTGTGGGTCCCCGACGACGAGTGCGAGGCCGCCCGCGACCTGACTAGGGCGCTCGAGGACGCGAGGGACGACCTCTCGCGCTCGAAGCAGCGGCTCTCCAAGTTCCTGCTCAGGCACGGGCTCGTCTTCGACGAGAGGACGCCCACCGGCCGCAGGAAGGGCAACTGGACCCGGGCGCACTGGTCCTTGGATCGAGTCGATAAGGTTCGCGGAGGGGGCCGACAACGAGGCGCTCGCCTACTACGTCGACGCGGTCAGGCGGGCGGCGGAGGACAAGGCGCGGCTCGAGGGGCTCGTCGAGGCCGAGACCCGCAAGCCCAGGTGGAGGAAGAGGGTCGACTCCCTGCGCTGCCTCAAGGGCGTCGACACCGCGACGGCCGCCGACCTCGTGTTCGAGGCCGGCGAGTTCTCGAGGTTCAGGAATGCCCGGTCGTTCGCCGCATGGGTCGGCTTGACGCCCTCCGAGCACTCCAGCGGGGAGAGCGACCGCAGGGGCGCGATCACCAAGGCGGGCAACAAGCACCTGAGGAAGGCGCTGGTCGAGGCCGCGTGGCACTACCTGACGTGCTCGGGGCGGCCGAAGGACCTCGCCAAGGGCCAGGCCCCGGACCGGGTCGCCCGCAGGCATGCCGCCAAGGGCGTGCGGAGGCTGGCCGAGAGGCGGGAGGCGCTGCTCGCGCGCGGGGTCCACGGCAACAAGGCGAACGTGGCCACGGCGCGCGAGCTCGCCTGCTGGGTGTGGGCGGTCGGCCTCATGGCCGAGGAGGCGTAGGGGGGCGGTCCCCCGCACATAAGCCAGTCACCCCGGAAGCGGTTCGATCCGAAGCCGTTGAGGCGAACCTCAGGTCCCTTTTCTGCGAGCGCCCAGGGCGCCACACGCGTGCACAGACTGTCGGTTCGACGAAGAAGCCTCAGCCGTAGCAACGGATTGCCCAGCGAGAGATCGCCACGGGCGGATATTAAACTGCAAAGACGAGCGTCGGGAAGACACGCCGAGGTCGCCGCGGACGGGTTGATATAGGGAGAGGGCCTGACCCCATATCGTTGGGGCCAGGCCCGATTTTGCCTCTTGACAATGTCCTGCTCATATTAAAAGGAACGTCCCCAACTGCCGGATTAGGCGAGGCTCTCCAGCACGCGACGGAGCTCCTGTTGGACGGCGTGGTCGCGGTTACGACCCACCACGCGATCGGCAACGGCCTTGAGCGCGGGGCGCGCGTTTTCCATCGCGCAGCCCGTGCCGACAAAGCGAATGATCTCATAGTCGTTCATCGAGTCGCCAAACGCCATGACCTCGTCGCGCCCAATGCCGTAATGCTCCGCAAGCTGCGCGATGCCCGAGGCCTTCGACACGCCGGGCTGCATGGCGTCGATCCACGCGTTGCCCGAAGGCGCAAAGGTAAAGAGCTGACCGAGCTCGCGCTGTAGCACGTAGGCGCTGTCCATAACGGCACCGTCGTCGCAAAAGATGCTCGCCTTGATGATATTTACGCTGGGATCGGGCAGCTCCCAAATACGCTCGGCATTGGGAAGGTCCTTATCGACCTCACGCACGAACTTGCACTCGTCATCGAGCAGGAAGGACTTGGTTCGGTCAAAGAGCGCAAGATGCAGATTGGGGAACGTCCTGACGGCTTGGGCGAGCCTTCGAATCGCCAGGTGGGAATACACCTCACGGTCTACCATCTTACCGTCGGCGTAGACCTGGGCGCCGTTAGCGGCGACAAAGTCCATCTTGTCGCGAACGGGCGCAAAGAACTCGCACAGGCGATCGTAGCGACGACCTGACGATGCGGCGAAATGCACGCCATGCTCGTGTAGCGCCAGAATCAGTTCGTAGGTCTCGGGAGGCACCTGGCCGTTTTCGTCAAGCAGTGTGCCGTCCATATCGGATGCAATCAGTTTAAACATAGAAAAGCTCCCTTCGGGCTTGATGGAATCGGACGTATATCCAAAATCACCGTACCCAAAGGGAGCTCAAATAAGACTCCGCGGGCGTAAACGTTACAAGGACCTGGCAAATAGCTCACACATGCCAGAGGTCCTACGGTCGCGGCGCCAGGCGACACGTCACCCCAACGACCAGTCGTTTAAGAACGTCCCCGATGACTAGTCCGCGTAGGTGAAGGTCGTGACGTCGAACATGCCCTCGGGGCGGATGCGGAGCGTCGGGATGACCGGCAGGGGCAGGAAGATGATGCCCATGATGGGATCGAGCGGCGGCTCAATACCCATGGCACGTGCCTTGACCATAAAGTCGTCGTGCTGCGCGGCAACGTCCTCGGCCGTGCCTTCGCTCATCAGGCCACCGAGCGCCAGCGGAATGCGCGCCACGACCTCGCCGTTGCGCACTAGCACGTGACCACCCTGGCCCACGGCCTCAACAGCGGCCATCATATCGGCGGCGTTGTCGCCCACCACGCACACGTTGTGCGAGTCGTGGCCGATCGTGGAGGCAATGGCGCCGCCCGTGATAGTGAAACCGCGCACCCAGCCTCGACCGATGTGCTTGCCGACCAGGCTCAGGCCAGCGGGGCCATCGCCATCGACGCCCTCGGCCTGCAGCGACACGCCGCGGCCATGGCGCTCAATCAGCATAATGCGACGCAAGTCCTCGTCAGTCTCGGGACGGACCATACCCGTGATGGCCTTACCCGGCACCACGTCAATCACAGCCTCGCCCGGCTTAAAGGCATAGTCGAACACGTCGAGCGATAGCTTCGGCAGCTTAACGGAAGCGCGCAGCTCGTCGGCAAGGGCCGCGACCTCGGCCATCTCGGGTGCGATCTCGCCCACAAAGGTGCCGTCCTGCGCCACCAGAGCACCGGCGGCATATACGCGATGCGGAGCCGTGGCAAACGTCAGGTCATTGAGCACCAGCAGGTCGGCACGCTTGCCCGGGGCGATGGCGCCACGCAGTTCGTGCGGGTCGCGGCAACCGTGGTCCAGGCCAAACGCCTCGGCCGTGGAGAGGGACGCCATGGAGATAGCGACCACGGGGTCGATACCGGCCTCAATCGCCACGCGACAGGCGTTGTCGATCATACCGGTCGAAAGCGCATCGGAGGGAGCGCGGTCGTCGGTCGCAAAGCAGCAGCGGCGGGCACGGGAAGGATTCTCCAACAGCATCGGAGACAGGTTGGCCAGGTCGTGGCTGCACGTGCCCTCACGCAGCATCACATACATGCCGCGGGACAGCTTGTCGAGCGCCTCCTCGGGAATCGTCGACTCGTGGTCGGCGATAATGCCCGCTGCGGCATAGGCGTTGAGGTCCTTACCGGCAACGAGCGGCGCATGGCCGTCGACCTGCTTGGACGGCGTCTGGTTGGCAGCATCGATGCGAGCACAGGTCTCGGAGTCAGCCATAAAGACGCCCGGCAGGTTCATCATTTCGCCCAGGCCAAAGACATCGCCCGGATGCTCGGCAAAAAACTCCTGCATATCGGCGGCGGTAATCACGGCACCGGCCTGCTCGTCGGGCAGCGCGGGCACGCACGAAGGCATCATGTACTTGATGGAGATGGGCGCGCGGCGGCCATCCTCGATCATAAAGCGCAAGCCGTCGAGACCGGCAACATTGGCAATCTCGTGGCTGTCGGCAATGGCGGTGGTAGTACCGCGCGTCGCGGCCATGCGAGCATACTCGGCGGGACGGATGTTCGAAGACTCGATATGCAGATGCCCGTCAATAAAACCGGGAGCGAGATAGCGACCCTGGCAGTCGATGACCTCAGTTGCCTCGTAGGTGCCAGCAGCATCGTCGCGACCATCGTAGAGCACGCCGACGATCACACCGTCCTTGACGGCAACGCTGCCGGGCGCCACACGCTGGCCATACACGTCGACGATCTGCGCATTGGTAAACAGCGTGTCGACGGGCACGCGCCCCTCGGCAGCATCGATCACAGACCTCATGACCTCAACGGACATACATACTCCTTTAACCGTAGAAAAAAGCTGCGGAGCGGACAAACCTTCACCGCAGCAAGCCAATAGCCATTGTATGCCCAAAAGAAGGCCCCGCTAACACCCCTTCCGCTTAACGGCACTTCCAACTTGACGCAAAGTAACCTGACCCCATTGCACTAAAAAGAAATGGCCCTAAGTGCCACCCAGGGCAACGCCGTAGGTGGAGGACGGACAGCGAGCGGGCTCCAGAGCGAACAAATTGACATGAAAAGAGGACGGCATAGACCTTCTGGTCATGCCGTCCTCTTTGAATGACAAGTTGTCGCTCTGGGGCCCGCGCAGCGTCGAGCTGTTACGCGGTTTGGTAAAACCGCGTAACTAAACAAGCTTGAAGCCCTTGCGCTTGCCCACGGAGAGGGTGTCGCCCAGCTTGAGGGCGCTGGGATCGATGTTATAGCTCTTGGGAGCCACGGCCTTGCCGTTGATTTTGACGCCGCCGCCGTCGATATCGCGACGAGCCTGGCCGGCGCTCGCCGAAAGACCCAGGTCCTTGAGCAAGCCGGCGAGGTAGATCTGGCCCTCGTCGTTGACGGTCAGCTCGACATGCTTCTCGGGGAAGTCGGCGAGCTGGCCCTCCTTGAATACGCGGTCGAACTCGGCCTGAGCCTCGTCGCCGGCGCCGGCGCCGTGGTAGGTGTCGCACAGGTCGCGGCCCAGAGCGCGCTTGAGCTCGTAGGGGTCGGCAGAACCATCGGCCAGGGCGGCGTCGATCTTGTCGACCTCGGCCGGGGTGAGCGAGCTGGCCAGACGATAGTACTTGCCGATCATCTCGTCGGGGATGGACATGGTCTTGCCGAACATATCCTTGGGCGCGTCGGTCAGGCCGATGTAGTTGCCATAGGACTTGGACATCTTGCGCACGCCGTCAGTGCCCTCGAGCAGCGGCATGGTGAGCGCGATCTGCGGCTCCATGCCCATCTTCTCCATGAGCTCGCGGCCGGCGAGCAGGTTGAAGAGCTGGTCGGTGCCGCCCATCTCCACATCGGCCTTGATCTGCACGGAGTCGAAGGCCTGCATCACGGGGTACAGGAACTCGTGCAGGGCGATCGGCGTCTGGGACTGGTAGCGCTTGGTAAAGTCGTCGCGCTCGAGGATGCGGGCGACGGTGAACTTGGAGCACACCTGCAGCAGGCCGGCCAGATCCATCGACAGGATCCAGTCGCCGTTGTGCACGATGGTGGTCTTCTCGGGATCCAGGATCTTCATGGCCTGGCTCACGTAGGTCTCGGCGTTAGCCTCGATCTGCTCCTGCGAAAGCTGCGGGCGGGTGGAGTTCTTGCCCGACGGGTCGCCGATCAGCGCGGTGCCGTTGCCGATGATGAGGGTGACGTTGTGACCCAGGTCCTGAAACTGGCGCATCTTGCGCAGGGGCACGGCATGGCCCAGGTGCAGGTCGGGGCTGGTGGGATCGACGCCGAGCTTGATGTTGAGGGGCTCGCCCTTCTCAAGCTTCTTGCGAAGGTCGGCCTCGGGGACGATCTTGGCAGCGCCCGAGGTGATGATACGCATTTGCTCGTCAACAGACAGCATTGGGTATCCTCCTTTTGCTATAGCACCCTCGCCGGATACGGCGGTGCTGGAAGTCCATAAACTCTCATATGATAACAAACTGACGCGACGCGGCACCTACGATAGGAAAATCCTCGTCCTGCCGCATGCGTCAATGGCAACTGGCAGACGTGTACCGTCACGCTCGACCAGATAGCGTACCTGCCGACGACGCAAGCAGTCGCGGCAACGGACCTGTCCCGTCGCATCGGTGGCGCAGACGCCCTCGGCGGTCAGCAGGCAGTGCTCGCACACCATAAGCTCGGGACGGTCGGCGTCGATGGGGCCAAGGACGCCGGGTTCAGCAGCCAGCTCGGCAATACGCCCTCTATCATTGTTGAGCAACTCGGCCGGCAAGTACACCCGCCCTGCACCGAGCCCGCGCAGCCAAGCAAACGTTGCCCGATTCGCGCAGAACACCGGCGCCGCCACGTCAAACGTCACGCCCAGCTCGCGAGCCATCGCCACCTGCCCCAGGTTGCGGCAGACGACGCGCCCGGCACGCTGCATCAGTGAGCGGGTCCTGTCAGCGTCACCCGTGCGGCACACCTCGTCAAGCACCACAATGGCGTCGGACAAATCGAGTTCTCCGTGCGGGTCGGCATCCATCAGCTGCCAAGCAAAAACCATGCGAGTGGAAACCGCGCACTCCACCAACTCCGTCGACGCACCGCCATCCACCGCAACGTCCTCAAAGGGCAGCACCTCAACGGCACGCGCAACGGGCGCAATCGCATCCGCCTCGGCCCGCATGCGCTCCAACACCGCCGCCGTCTGATCCAACACGCCGGCGCTGCGAATCAGGTACACCTCGCAGCCCGCGTCCACCTTACGCTTGCAATGCACGACGACGCGCTCCCCCGCTGCGGCATCCACCGGGCAGGGCACCTGCGGCCAGCGCTTGGGCACATCGGGACGCGCATCGGCACCCGGATAGAACCGAATCTCGAGCGTGTCACCCGCCGCCACGGCGGCGTCGAGCTCAACGGTCACCTCTTCGTGACCCACCGCCACCAAGTGGCCCACGCGCACGCCCTGGTTGATCGCGCGCTCAAAGCTCATGAGCTCGGCACCCGAACGACCCAGCAGATACGCATCGGTAAACCCACGGTTAAACGACCTTCCCAGCTCGCGCTCAAGCTCTTCCACGGCACCGGGGTCCCACGCGCCGTCGCACAGCATATCGAGTGCCCGGCGCCACACCCGCACCACGTTGAATACGTAATCGGGGTTCTTCATGCGCCCCTCGATCTTGAGCGACGCCACGCCGGCATCTACAAGCTCGGGCAGATGCGCAATACCCAGATAGTCGCGCGAACACAGCAGGCGATCTCCCTCGACGTCGACAACGCTCTGTCCCGCCTCGTCCACCAGGTCGTACGCCAGACGGCACGGCTGTGTGCAATCACCGCGCATCGCAGAGCGGCCACGTCGAAGGGCCGAGAACCCGCACGCACCCGAGTATCCAATGCAAATAGCGCCGTGGCAGAATACCTCGATGGGCACGCCCGTGACACATAGCGCCGCAATCTCGTCGACCGTCAGCTCGCGTGCCGTCGTCACGCGCTCGACCCCCAACTCGTCGGCCGCCAGCCTCACAGCGCCTTCGCTATGAACGCCCGCCTGCGTAGATAGGTGAATCTCGACCCCGGGAATCGCCGCGCTCAGCGCGCAGGCCAACCCGGCATCGGCGACAATCAGAGCATCGGCGCCCAGCTCCAGTGCATGGGCTCCCAACGCCACCGCGTCAGACAACTCATCGTCAAACACGAACACGTTGAGCGTCACGTACACACGCACGCCATGGACATGCGCCACAGCACAACCGCGCGCAAACTCGTCGTCGGTAAAACCGTGCGCACTCACACGGGCGTTAAAGCCGCCCAACCCCGCATAGATGGCATCGGCACCCGCGGGGATGGCCGCAAGCATCTGGTCGAGCCCGCCCGCCGGCGCCAGCAGCTCGGGCAGCGCCGTGCCGGCAGCATCCAATCCAGTCTCGTATTGTCCGCTCGGCCCCATCGTCCGAATCGCCATCGACAAACTCCTTACCAAGGTATGCATTCACTCTGAAAAATGCCGTCTTCCAGCATACACGAGGCCTCGCGCGTCCCGTTTGGTTTATCGTGTAATAACTTATGTCCATCCTGCCCCGACGGCACATCCACCGTCCGGCACGACATACCTGGAGGTCAATATATGGGTCCTCGCCAACGACAGGGACGCAGCCGCTCAAAGACGCATGCTCTGCCCATAATCCTGCTCTCGTTTTTGGGCTTTTTGCTTATCGCGGGCGTCGCGTTTGGCATCGGCATGGTCGGCAACGTCAACCGCTGGCTGTCCGATCTGCCCGACTACACCGACGCCAACGCGTATCTGGTGAGCGAGCCCACCGAGATCGTCGACTGCAACGGCAACAAGATCGCGAGCTTCTACACGCAAAACCGCAAGTCCATCACCAAGGACGAGGTCTCCCCCTACGTGCTGCAGGGCACCGTTGACGTCGAGGACGAGCGCTTCTACGAGCACGGCGGTATCGACCTGTGGGGTATCGCGCGTGCTGCGGTGGCAACCCTCGGCGGCGGGCACGAAGGCGCCTCGACTATCACCCAGCAGCTGGTGCGCAACACCATCCTGCAGGAGGAACAATTCGACTCGACCATCGAGCGTAAGGTGCGCGAGGCCTATATCGCCATCAAGATGGAGGATATGTACTCCAAGGACGAGATCCTCATGATGTACCTCAACACCATCTACTACGGCCATGGAGCATATGGCATCGAGGCCGCAGCCGAGACCTATCTGTCCAAGACCGCCGCCGACCTCACCCTGAGCGAGGCCGCGCTGCTCATCGGCCTTCCCAACTCGCCCTCGCAGTACGACCCCACGGTCAATCCCGACCTGGCGCTGTCCCGCCGCAACAAGGTTCTGGACAACATGCTGCGTCTGGGCCACATCACGCAGGAAGAGCACGATGCCGCACAGGCTGAGCCCATCACGCTTAACGTGACCGAGATTTCGGGCAGTGGCGTCGATGTGTACTCTCAACCCTACTTTGTCTCCTACGTTAAGCAGCTGCTTGAGCAGGAGTTCTCCACCGACGTGCTCTTTAAGGGCGGTCTGACCGTCAAGACCACCATCGACCCCACCATGCAGCAGGTGGCCGAGGAGGCCGTGCGCGCGCAGCTCGACACGCTTTCGCTCGACGGCCTGGACATGGGCATGGTCGTCGTTGACCCCAAGACCGGCTACATCAAGTGCATGGTGGGCGGCTACGACTACAACGCCGACGAGAATCATGTGAACCACGCTACGGCAAAGCGCCCCGTGGGCTCCACGTTTAAGGCCTTTACGCTGGCAACTGCCATCCAAAACGGCATGAACCCCAACGTCACCCTCAACTGCAACTCGCCTCTTACAGCCAAGGGCACCACGACCAAGGTGCAAAACTATGCCAACCAGAGCTATGGCAACATCACGCTTAAGCAGGCAACGGCATACTCATCCAACACCGGCTACATTCAGGTGGCAGAAGCCATCGGCAACAACAAGATCATGTCGCTCGTCAAAAAGCTCGGCATCGATCCCGCCAAGGACAATATCGAGGACGTTCCCGTCATGACGCTCGGCACCGGGTCCATCTCGCCGCTCGAGATGGCATCGGCCTACGCCACTTTTGCCAACGGCGGCTATTATCGCCAGCCGATCGCCATCACCGAGATCGACTCGCGTACCGGCTCGGTTCTGTACCAGCACACCGACAATCCCACGCAGGTGCTCACCGAAGGCGAGGCTGCCGCGGTTACCGACGTTCTATCCGGTGTCATGCAGGGCAGCGGCACGGGTGCCGCCGGCGCGCTGAGCGTCAACCAGCCCTATGCCGGCAAGACGGGTACCACCGACAACACCACCAACCTGTGGTTCTGCGGCTACACGCCGCAACTGGCATGCGCCCTGTGGACCGGTTATTCCGCAGGCGAGATTCCCATCCAAAAGTACGGCACGGACCTGCTGGGCGACAGCACCAACCTGCCCGTCTTTAAGAAGTTCATGAACACTGTTTTGGCCGGAACCGAGCGTGAGGAGTTCGCGACCGGAACGGCCCCCACGTACAAGAACAATAACGTCTGGAAGTTCTACGGCACAAACAATAAAAAGGAAAACGAAGAGGACAAAGACAAGGAAAAAGAAGAGGAAAAGGAAGAGACCACAACCACCACAACGACAACGACAACCACGACCACTGAAACCCCGGGCGGCAACACCACCGGTGATAGCGGTGCGACAGGTGGCGACGGTGGCACGGGCGGCGACGGTAGCACGCCGACGCCCACACCCGATCCTACGCCTACCCCCGATCCTACGCCCACGCCCGACCCCTCTACGGGCCAGTAAGCGCAAAGAACGACTGACACCAAGGCGCCCGAGCAGCACGTACGCTGCTCGGGCGCTTCTTTATTTCGGCAGATGCCACAAGATGCAACGACGGCCCCGGCTGCAAGACCGATAGGGCAACAGGCGCCGGCATGCAAAAAGGGCGCTGACCTTCGTCAACGCCCTCGGCAATTACCTATAGCAACAATCGGCGCAGTAGCAGCGCCACTACTCCCCTACTTGCGAGAGTTACTCAGCTTGTTGATGAGCGCCTCAAGGCGCTCGCCGTCCTCGGCCGTCTGCGCAATGACCAAGATCGTGTCGTTGCCGGCAAGCGAGCCGAGCACGTCGGGCAGCTCCGCAGCATCGACAGCTGCGGCAATACCAGAAGCCGTACCGGGCTGTGCCTTGATCATAACCAGATTATCGGTGCGCAGTACGCCGGTAACCAACTCGGATACCATGCGCTGCAGATGCAGGTCCTCGGCAAGGACATAGATGCCCTCGGGGAGCTTACGCAGTCCCATGTCCGCGATATCGCGCGAAACGGTCGCCTGCGTGCAATCGAAACCCATGGCGCGAAGCTCGTCTACCAAAACGCGCTGCGTGCGTACGTCCTTATTGCGAACAATATCTCTAATGGCATCCTGGCGCCCATTGCGTTTTTTGGCCATACAAAACCTCACTCCAAAAGATGGTGGAGACAATCACTTAGTGATTGAATAGTTTAGCGCTATTTGAAGGTTTTAGTGAATAAGAACGCATTTCGAAACAATTCTATGCAAATTTGTTTCGAAATGAGCCGTTTAGGCGGTTTTTGCGCCCGTCCGGTTAAGAAAAGCTGCCAGATGCGTACACATCACGCAGCGCGCGGGCTTGGCGCTGGCGATCGGCCCAAACAACAGACCAAGTCCCCGATGGTTGTCCTTGAGCGCGGCGACCATCTGACGGGTTCGAGGCGCCTCGAGCATATCACGCATGCGGGCGGAACGCTCGATTGACGACACCCCATGCGGGCTCAGACACAAATTCTCGATGCAGGCGACCAGTCCGGCAAAGTAGAACTTTTGGCTTGCCAGCTTGAGCCGACCACCGCTATCTGCTTCCGAGAGTGAGTCCGCAAGCTCGTCGAGCGCTCGAGTGTCATCGGATATCCTGGCATACATGGTGGGATCAAAGGCATCTGTAAGCTTAGGTGCCACCGCATGAAAACAAGCGTCGCCGCAGCCGGACACGAATCGTGCCTGCGAGAGCGCATAAGCCATAAACTCAACCGTACGGTACGCCTTGCCGCGCGACAGGCATGCCTCAAACAGCGAGCGGCTGTACATCACGCCAGAGGTCTGAACGACAAGGCCGCCTAAAATCAACTGGGGCAGCCCGGTCACCATCGAGGATTTGCTATCAATGGAAATATGAGCAGCATCCAAGACGCGCGAATGGCGCTCTCGATGTGCATCATAGCGGTCGAGCGACACCGTGGGGAGCACTATGTCTGCCGTAGTATCGCACGCGATATCGACCATCTTGGAAAGGGACTGCGGAGCAAACCACTCATCGGCGTTCATAGCGATGATTTGAGAGCCACGCGAGGCAGCAAAACCGGCACGAAGGCAAGCACCGCGCTTCGCGTCCTCGACGTCAATCAAATCAATATGGATGTCCCTGTCGGCAGCAACCTGAAGCGAATGGCGCACACCGGGCGCAGCATCGCGGCAGACAACGACAATCTGCAAATCGTAGAGGTCTTGGTTCTGGATACTCTCGAGCGCACGCATCGCATAGCTGGGCGAACCTTCTACCACAAGGATCACCGAAAGTCGCGGATGCGAGCCACGTCGAACCAAGTTATCCGTCCTCTCGACAGCAATGAATCAAACCGTGGTTCATGGTACACCCCATAAATAAAAGCAATGAGACACCGGTTGCACTGCACGCCAAGAACAGATGTTGCACACGCGCAGCCCACAGATGACAGATGCCGACGAACGGCGCGTCAAGCCCTCCCCTAGTCGAGCACGACAAGCTCGGCGGGATCGTAATCCACGCCCATAAACGTAAGGCCGCAGGCAGGAGCCGTGGGGCCCGCAGCGGTACGATCGCAAGCATCGATGACCTCGCGCATCCACTCGGGTTTACGGCGATGCATGCCAATCTCGACAAGCGTGCCAACGATCGTACGGACCATCGAATGCAGAAACGCATTGCCCTCGATGGTAAACGTCAGGATGTCCTCGCCAAACGCAACCTCATGGCCAAACTCGGCCCGCATCACGCAGCGGTGCGTAGGCTTGCCCACGGCAGAGGCGACCTTGCAAAAGCTCTTAAAGTCCTGCTCACCCAAAAGCGCGGGACAGGCCGCAGACATGGCCTCGACGTCCAAGGGATAGCGATGCCACCACACGGCACCACGGGACAGCACGGGGCGCGCATCGCGATCGGCAATACGGTACGTATACGTACGGGAACGCGCGTCAAAGCGTGCAGAAAAGCCCTTACGGGCCCTGTAGACCTCGTTTATGGCGATATCTTTAGGCAGCAGGGCATCCATAGCCCGCAGCCACCTACGGCGCGTAAGGGCGAGCTCAGCGTCCGTTACGGGCACGCTGATGTACTGCGCCACCGCGTGCACACCGGCATCGGTACGCCCCGCGCACGTCAAATCGATCGGGCGGCGAAGCAGCGTCTCGATGGCTCGACGCAGCTCACCCGCAACCGTCGTCTGTCCCGGCTGCTCGGCAAATCCGCTATACGACGAGCCATCATAGGCCACACGAAATACGAGCGTGGCGTCAAGCTCGGAAATCGAATTGAAATCAGACGGGGCAGTCATGGGCGCTCCCAACAAACAAGTAACGGTATCGCGACAAAAAAAGAGGGGTACGCGAACGTACCCCTCGAATATAGCCTATGCAGACGGATTGTCTACTCAGCGGTCTCCTCAGCAGGAGCCTCCTCGACGGCCTCGACCTTCTTGGGAGCAGCGGCCTTCTTGGGGGCCGGAGCAGCCTTCTTGGCCTTAGGCGTGCAAGGCTCGGTGACGAGCTCCATGATAACGATGGGAGCGTTGTCGCCCTTGCGGTTGCCGAGCTTCATGATGCGGGTGTAACCGCCGTTGCGGTCCTGCCACATGCCCTGGGCAGCCTTGTCGAAGATCTCGGCAACGAGCTGCTTATCGCCGAGCTTGGCGATAGCCAGACGACGAGAGTGCAGGTCGCCCTTCTTGGCCCAAGTGATGATCGGGTCGACGACCGAACGCAGCGCCTTAGCGCGGGTCTCGGTGGTCTTGATGCGGTCGTTCTCGAAGAGGGCCTTAGCAAGGCTCTTCTTCATGGCCTTGGTGTGGCTCGCATCGGTGCCGAGCTTCAGGCCCTTCTTAACGTTGTGACGCATGGTCTAGTTTCTCCTCAAATATGCGAAGCATTAAGCCTTCAGGCTCAGGCCCATGGACTCAAGCTTGTCCTTCACTTCCTCGATCGACTTAACACCGAAGTTACGGATGTTGAGCAGATCGTTCTCCGAGAACTCAACGAGCTGACGGACCGAGTGAATGCTGGCGCGCTTAAGGCAGTTGTAGGAACGGACGGAAAGGTCCAGATCCTCGATCTGCTTGTCCAGCTCAGCGTTGTCGTTGGTGACCTCGGGAGCGAAGATCGAAGCCTCCTCCTCGACCTCGGGGGTCTCGGTAAGGTTCATAAAGGCGGCCATATGCTGGTTGATGATATTGGCAGCCTGGACCACGGCGTCGCGCGGGGCGATGGAGCCGTTGGTCTCGATCTCGAGGACAAGGCGGTCGTAGTCGGTGTGCTGACCGACACGGCAAGCCTCAACGAGCTTGGCGCAACGGGAAACCGGCGAGTACAGCGAGTCGACGTGGATCACACCGATGGGATCGTTGTCGCGCTTGTTGGCCTCGCCAGAAACATAGCCGCGGCCATAGCCGATGCGCATGCTCATGGTGAGATGGCCACCCTCGGTGAGCGTAGCAATGTGCTGCTCGGGGTTGACCAGCTCAAACTCGGACGGAATAAAGAAGTCCGCACCGGTGACCTCGCAGGGGCCGTCAACCGAGATGGTGGCGGTCGCCTCGTCGGTCGTGCCGAGAGCCCTGAAGACAAGACCCTTGACATTCAGGACGATGTCGGTGACATCCTCGACCATGTTAGGGATGGTCATGAACTCGTGCTGCGCACCATCGATCTGAATAGCCTCGACGGCGGCACCCTCGAGCGAGGACAGAAGAACGCGACGAAGGGAGTTACCCAGCGTATCGCCGTAACCACGCTCGAGCGGCTCGACGGAGACACGAGCAGACGTCTCGTTGATCTCTTCGACCTGAACCTGAGGCCTAATGAATTCTGACATGTATTACCTCCAGCCTCAGCAGCCCGGATGGACTACTTAGAGTAGAGCTCGACGATGAGCTGCTCGTTGATATCACCGCTGATCTGCTCACGCGTCGGCAGAGCGAGCACGTTACCAGACAGCTTCTCGATATCGACCTCGAGCCAGCCAGGGACCTCAAAGCGCTCGGAGGAAATCAGGGCCTCCTTGATGGGGAGGAGGTCACGGAACTTCTCGCCGACAGCGACGACGTCGCCGGCCTTGACGCGGTAGGACGGGATGTCCACGCGCTTGCCGTTCACGGTGAAGTGACCGTGACGGACGGACTGACGAGCCTCTTTGCGGGTGCGGGCGAAGCCAAGACGGAAGACGACGTTGTCGAGGCGAGACTCAAGGATGATCATGAGGTTCTCACCGGTGACGCCGTTCATCTTGCGGGCCTTGTTGAAGTAGCCGTGGAACTGCTTCTCCAGAACGCCATAGATGAACTTGACCTTCTGCTTCTCGCGCAGCTGCATGCCGTACTCAGATTCCTTGCGACGGCGCTTGGGCTGACGGATAGATTCCTTCTTGCTGCTGTAACCGAGCTCAGCGGGATCGATCCCGAGCTGACGGCAGCGCTTAAGAACAGGAGTCCTGTCGATTGCCATATTGATACGATCCTTTCAGTTACACGCGGCGACGCTTCTTGGGGCGGCAGCCGTTGTGCGGAATGGGGGTCTTGTCCTGGATGCTCGAGACCTCGAGGCCAGCAGCCTGGAGGGAGCGGATGGCGGTCTCACGACCGGAGCCGGGGCCCTTGACGAAGACGGAAACCTTCTTCATACCGTGCTCCATGGCCTGCTTGGCAGCAGCCTCGGCAGCCATCTGGGCAGCGAACGGCGTGGACTTACGGGAGCCCTTAAAGCCCACCTGGCCAGCCGACTTCCAGGAAATGACGTTGCCCTGGGGATCGGTGATCGAAACGATCGTGTTGTTGAACGTAGAACGAATGTGAGCCTGGCCCACGGAAATGTTCTTACGGTCCGCGCGCTTCAGACGGGCAGCGCGAACGTTCTTCTTAGCAGTAGCCATCTATCTAGCGCTCCTTATTTCTTCTTCTTAGCACCGATCTGACGCTTCGGGCCCTTGCGGGTACGAGCGTTAGTGTGGGTGCGCTGGCCGCGGACCGGGAGGCCCTTGCGGTGACGAAGGCCGCGGTTGCAGCCGATGTCCATAAGGCGCTTGACGTTCTGGTTGCGCTCACGGCGGAGGTCGCCCTCAACCATGATCTGGTTCTTATCGATATAATCGCGGATGGCGTTAACCTCATCCTCGGTGAGGTCCTTAACGCGCGTATCCACGTTAACATTGCACTCGACGCAAATCTTCGTCGCAGTGGTGCGGCCGATGCCGTAAATGTAGGTCAGACCGATCTCAACGCGCTTCTCACGCGGGAGGTCGACACCATTAATACGGGCCAACGTAGTCTCCTCTCTTAACCCTGACGCTGCTTATGACGGGGGTTCTCGCAAATGACGAGGACCTTGCCATGGCGCCTAATGATTTTGCACTTATCGCACATCTTCTTGACCGAAGGACGTACCTTCATCGTTCTTCCTTTCGGTAGCGCTCAAACTACTTCCCTACTATCTACTCGCCCAGCCGCAGGCGTTTAAAACTATGGCTGGTCTTCACACACAATCCGACCGTAGGTTGAGCTAAGCCTGCAGCCGGAAATGGAGTGCGTGTATGCGTGCCGCTATTTGTAGCGATAGGTGATGCGGCCGCGGGTCAGGTCGTACGGGGAAAGCTCCACGACAACCCTGTCACCGGGGAGAATACGGATGTAATTCATTCGGATCTTGCCAGAAATGTTGCACAGAACCGAATGACCGTTCTCGAGCTCAACCTTAAACATGGCATTGGGCAACGGTTCCTTTACCGTACCCTCGAGCTCAATTGCGTCTTCCTTCTTCACAAGCAATCATCTTTCTCTAGAAAACGACAGCGATTGAGTATTCTACAATACGCATGCACGTATCGTAATATCTTCGTAATGGCTCCACAACTAAGCGAAACTTGTTACATTTGAAATGTTAAGGCGTGCATTTGACGCAAGCCCTACATTTCACCGCCCTGCAAGGAACACCAGGCACCTTGCGCATCCGTGGTGAGAATCACCGGACCGTCATTGGTAATGGCGACGGTGTTCTCGTAGTGCGCGGCGGGCAGGTGGTCGTTGGTCGTGACGATCCAACCGTCGGAGCCCGTGCTCACATGGTTGGAACCCATCGTAACCATCGGCTCGATGGCAATGACCATGCCGGCCTGGAGGCGAACGCCCCTCCCCTTCTTTCCATAGTTAGGAACGTTGGGGTCCTCGTGCATCACGCGGCCAATGCCATGACCCACATAATCACGAAGCACGCCGTAACCGTGAGACTCGGCGAGGGACTGAACAGCATAACCGACGTCCCCGATATGGTTACCGGGAACAGCCTGCTCGATAGCAGCCTTAAGGCAATCGCGCGTGACCTCACACAAAGCCTTGGCCTCGGGCGTGGGGGTACCGACGAAAAACGTCCAAGCGTTATCGCCGACCCAACCGTCAACAACGGCTCCCGTATCGATGGAGATGATATCGCCATCGCGCAGGATCATGTCGGGATTGGGAATACCGTGCACCACGGCATCGTTGATCGATGCACAAATGGTACCGGGGAACCCGCCGTAACCCTTAAAGGCCGGGGTGCCACCATGCATGCGGATAATCTGCTCCGCAAGCTGATCAAGCTCAAAGGTCGAAACACCAGGGCGAACCATGGCTCCAACGTGGCGGAGCGCCATCTTAGATAGCGCTCCTGCCTTCTTCATCTGCTCGATTTGCGTTGCAGACTTAATCTTGATCATAGACCGAGAGCCTCTTTGACATCCCCGTACACGGTCTCGCGAGCCTGGTCACCGTTGACCGACTTGAGCAGACCCTGGCCACGATAGTAGTCGACGAGCGGACTCGTGGACTTCTCGTAGACGTCGAGACGGTTCTTGATGGTCTCGGGCTTGTCGTCATCGCGCTGATACATCTCGCCATCACACTTGGGGCAGGTAGCATCGGCAGCGGTGCCGGTGTAACCACAGGCGCGGCAGGTGCGACGCGAAGACAGACGGTCGATGATGACCTCGGGGGCCACGTCGACCAGAAGGGCGCAGTCGATCTCGCGACCCATGGCGGAGAGCTCGGAATCGAGCGTCACAGCCTGGGCGGTGTTGCGCGGGAAGCCATCGAGGATGAAGCCCTGCTGGGCGTCATCGGCGGCAAGGCGCTCCTTGACAAGGTCGATAACGAGCTGGTCGGGAACGAGCTCGCCGGCGTCCATGTACTTCTTAGCCTGAATACCAAGCTCAGTGCCACCCTTGACGGCAGCACGCAGCAGGTCGCCCGTGGAAATGTGAGCGACGCCGAACTCGGCGACGAGCTCCTGTGCGACGGTGCCCTTACCGGCACCCGGAGCTCCGAGCAATACGAGGTTCATGAGCAATCCTCCTCTAGCCTATTTAAAGAATCCATCGTAATCATACATCTTGATCTGGCCTTCGAGCTTATCGACCGTGTCGAGCACGACGCCGACCATGATGAGGATGGACGTGCCGCCAAATGCCTGGATCAGCTGGTTACCCGTAAAGGAGAAAATGATCGAAGGCACGATGGCGATGAGCGCCAAGAAGACAGCGCTGGGAAGCGTGATCTTGTTGAGCGCGTTCTTGATGTAGGCCGCGGTAGCCCTACCCGGACGGACGCCCGGAATAAAGCCGCCCTGCTTCTTAAGGTTGTCGGCCGTGTCATCGGGGTTGAACACCATGGAGGTGTAGAAGTACGCGAAGAACACGATGAGGACAACGTTAAGCACCCAGTTGAGCCAACCGGTCGAAAGCGCGGAGGCAACTGCCTGAATCCAGCCGATGCCGGGGAAGAACACGGCAATCTGGGCCGGGAAGTACAGCAGCGCCGAAGCGAAGATGATCGGCACGACGCCCGCGGTGTTGACCTTGATGGGCAGGTAGGTGGTCTGGCCACCCATCATGCGACGGCCCACGACGCGCTTGGCGTAGGAGACCGGGATGCGGCGCTGGCCGCGCTCAAGGAAAACGATCAGCGGGATAACCAGCAGGATGATGGCGCAGATGATCACCATGGTGATGATGCCACCGGCATTACCCTCGGTGCTGGAGAAAATCGCCTGCGGAAGACCGGCCATGATGTTCGCGAAGATGATCAGCGACATGCCATTGCCGATACCGCGCTGGGTGATGAGCTCACCAATCCACATGATCAGCATGGCGCCCGCGGTGAGCGTACCGACGATCATAAGGTCAAAGATGATCTCGGGAGCACCGGCACCGTTGAAGCTAATGCCGAAGCTCTTAAAGAGGAAGAGGTAACCCACGGAGTTGAGGATAGCCAGAGCCAAGGTGAGATAACGCGAATACTGCGTAATCTTGGTCTGACCGACCTCGCCCTCGCGGGCAAGCTCATGCAGGGAAGGCACGACGGCCTGGAGCATCTGGAGGATAATCGAGCTCGTGATGTACGGCATGATGCCCAAAGAGAACACCGAGACATAGCTCAACGCGCCACCAGAGAAAAGATTCAGGAGGGCCATAGCACCTGCGGCGACCGAGTTGCTCCCGGTCGAGAAAAGGCCCAGCATCCCCTGGAAGGGAATGCCGGGCACAGGAACGTGCGCACCAATGCGGTACACGACGAGCATAGCTATGGTAAAAAGAATCTTTTCGCGCAGTTCTTTGATGCGGAAAGCATTCTTAAGACCATTTAGCACGGCAGCTCGACCTTTCCGCCGGCGGCCTCGATCTTGGCCTGCGCAGAAGCGCTGACCTTGTCGACCTTGACCGTGAACTTCTTGGTGAGCTCACCATTGCCGAGCACCTTGACGGGCTCGAACTCGCTCTTGGTGATGCGAGCGGCCTTAAGAGCGGCACCGTCGATCACAGCGCCGTCCTCGAACTTACGCTCGAGACGCTCGACGTTGACGGCGGTGTACTCGATACGACGGGGGTTGCGGAAGCCCGGAAGCTTGGGCAGGCGCATAGCCAGCGGAGTCTGGCCACCCTCGAAGCCGGCACCCTTGGTGCCGCCAGAGCGGGAACCCTGGCCCTTCTGGCCGCGGCCAGAAGTGGTGCCGTGACCCGAAGAATTGCCACGGCCGACGCGCTTGCGGTTCTTGGAGGAACCGGGCGCGGGAGTAAGATCGTGAAGCTGCATTTGCTACTCCTCTACAATCTCGACAAGGTGCTTGACCTTGAAGATCATGCCGCGGACGGACTCGTTGTCAGCAATCTCGCGAACCTCGCGGATCCTGTGGAGACCGAGGGCACGGACAGTACGGACCTGGTCCTGCTTGCAACCATTGGTGCTGCGGACCTGCTTGATCTTGATGGTGTCAGCCATGCTTAGTTCTCCTTACCGACGAACATCTCGGAGACCGTCAGGCCACGGCGAGCCGCGACGTCCTCAGGGCTGGAGAGCTCCTTGAGGCCCTCGACGGCAGCCTTGATGATGTTGAGGCCGTTGTCGGTACCGAGGGACTTGGACAGGACGTTCTTGATGCCAGCAAGCTCGAAGAGGGGACGCACAGCGCCGCCGGCGATAACACCGGTACCCTCGACAGCGGGCTTGATGATGATGCGGCCGGCACCAAAGTGGCCGAGAACCTCGTGCGGGATGGTGCCCTGCTCGGTCACCGGCACGTGGAACATGTTCTTCTTGGCATCGAGAGACGCCTTGGAGATGGCCAGGGGCACCTCAGCGGACTTGCCCATGCCAACGCCGACGTTGCCCTTGCCGTCGCCAACGACGACGAGAGCGACGAGGCTCATGCGACGACCACCCTTGACGGTCTTCGACACGCGGTTGATGTAAACGACGCGCTCCTCGAACTCGGAGGCCTCGCGCTGCTGCTTCTGATTACGAGCCATGTGCTACATACCTCCTAGAACTCGAGACCGGCGGCACGAGCACCGTCGGCGAGGGCCTTGACGCGGCCATGGTAGATACGGCCACCACGATCGAAGGCGACCTTGGTGATGCCGGCCTCGATGGCGCGCTTGCCAACGAGCTGACCGACCTTCTCCGCAGCCTCCTTGTTCGAGGTGTGGGTGCCCTTGAACTCGGCCTCGAGGGTCGAGGCGGAGACGAGCGTCAGGCTGGAGCCCTTGCTGTCGTCGATGATCTGGGCATAGATGTTGGCGTTAGTACGGGTCACGCGAAGACGCGGACGCTCGGCGGTACCCGAGACCTTGCCGCGAACACGACGCTGACGACGCTTGAGGCCTTCCAGCTTCGCCTTATGCTTGTTCATACGTAAACTCCTAAAAAGGTTGATCTTGCCAGCACCTAACGGGGTGCTGGTCTTATGCGAGTGAGTCGGTTACGACTACTTGGCGGCCTTACCCAGCTTGCGGCGGATGTGCTCGCCAACATAGTGGATACCCTTGCCCTTGTAAGGCTCGGGAGGACGATGGCCGCGGATCTCAGCGGCGATCTGACCGACCTGCTGCTTGTTGATACCCTTGACGTTCACGTGGGTGTTGTCGGGAACCTCGAAGGTGATGCCCTCGGGAGCCTCGACGATCACGGGGTGCGAGAAGCCCAGGGAGAACTCGAGGTTCTTACCCTTCTGCTGCACGCGGTAACCGACGCCGGCGAGCTCGAGCTTCTTCTCGAAGCCCTCGGAAACGCCAACAACCATGTTGTGGATGAGGGCGCGGGTGAGGCCGTGGCGGGCACGGGTCTCACGCTCGTCGTCGGGACGGGAAACGGTGAGGACGTTGTCCTCGACGTTGATAGCGAGCTTCTCAAAGACATCGAGCTCGAGCTGGCCCTTGGGGCCCTTGACGACAACGTTGTTGCCGTTGACTGCCACTTCGACTCCGGCGGGAATCTGGACAGGCTTATTACCGATACGAGACACGGTGATCTCCTTTCCTTCTACCTACCGAGCGAATTACCAGACGTAAGCGATGATCTCGCCGCCGACGTTGTGCTTGCGAGCATCGCGGTCGGTCATGACGCCATGGCTGGTGGAAATAATGGCGGTACCAAGGCCACCGCGGACGCGGGGCATGTCGGCAACGCCGGTGTACTTACGCAGGCCCGGCTTGGAAATGCGGCGGATGCCGTTGATGACCTTAGCCTTCTTGGGACCATACTTAAGCGTGATGTGCAGAGTCTTCTGGGGAACGGTGTCCTCGACATCGTAGCCCTCGATGTAGCCCTCCTCGTGCAGAACACGAGCGATCTCGACGAGCTTCTTGCTGCTCGGCATAGAGACCGTGGCCTTGTTCACAGAGTTAGCGTTACGGATGCGCGTAAGCATATCTGCGATCGGGTCTGTAAGGTTCATACAGATTCTCCTTCGTTCTTGATGAACACGTGCTCTTGGTTCTTCGCCGCCCTTAACGGCAAAGCCTAACTAGCGCGTTTTCCCTGTTCCAAACGGATGCTTGAAACGCTGGTAGTGACTTACCAGCTGGCCTTCTTAACGCCGGGAAGCTCGCCCTTGAGTGCAAGCTCACGGAAGCAGACACGGCACAGGCCGAACTTGCGGTACACAGAGTGCGGACGGCCGCAGCGCTGGCAGCGCGTGTACTCACGAGTAGAGAACTTCTGCTTGCGATTGCACTTGACGATCATCGATGTCTTAGCCACTTATATCCTCCTCACATAGAGTATTGTTCGCCCCAAGCGCCGTCCCCTTGTGGAAACGGCGCTTTTAGGGCAGGTGAACCTATTTCTTGAACGGGAAACCGAAGGCGTCCAGAAGGGCCTTGGCCTCCTCATCGGTGTTGGCGGTGGTCACGAAGGTGATGTCCATACCACGCTGGTGATCGACGGAGTCGAAGTCGATCTCGGGGAAGATGAGCTGCTCGGTGACGCCCATGGAGAAGTTACCACGGCCGTCGAAGCTCTTGGCGGAGATGCCGCGGAAGTCGCGGATACGGGGGATCGCGACGGAGGTCAGACGATCGAAGAACTCCCACATACGGTCGCCACGCAGGGTAACCTTGCAGCCGATCGGCATACCAGCGCGCAGGCGGAAGGTAGCGATGGACTTGCGGGCACGGGTGATCATCGGCTGCTGGCCGGTGATAGCGCGCAGGTCGCGCACGGCACCGTCGATGGCCTTGGAATCGGTAGCGGCCTCGCCGACACCCATGTTCACGACGATCTTCTCAAACTTGGGGATCATCATGACGTTCTCGTACTGGAACTTGTCCTGAAGCTGCTGCTTGACCTCGTTGTTGTACTTGGTCTTCAGACGCGGCACATACTTCTCTTCTGCCATTGTTCACTCCTTCTTGGGGTTTTAAGCACGGGGCGTGGCCACGATGGGTTGTCCTCGTGCCTCCTGGCTGCATCCGCGCCGCTCATGGCATTTCGCGGTTTGGACTCGACGCAGCAGGAGCCGACAAAACAATCGGTACTATACGCGCATTGGGTGCGTATTTCCAGAAAAACCTCGTCTGCCTGCACAACTCCACAACTCCCCCGCACAAATGGGTCCCAAAAAGCAGTTGCGGTGAAATAGGGACTGTTTGGCAACCTAACAGGCTTAAACAATCCGTATTTCACCGCAACTTATTGGTGGGGATGCGATTAGCGCTTGCGGGGGACGAGCTTGGTGCGACGCAGGTGGATCATCTCGGCGGCGATGGAGATGGCGATCTCCTCGGGGTCCTCGGCCTCGATGGCGACTCCGATCGGCAGGTGCAGCTCGCCGATTTGCTCCTGCGTAAAGCCCTCCTGCTCCAGACGGGCGCGTACAAAGGCCGTCTTACGGCGCGAGCCCAAGCAGCCCAGATAGGCGGGTTTGGCGCGCATGGCCTGAATCACCACGTCGATATCGGACTTGTGACCTGCTGTGGCGACCACCACCAGATCGCGCGGACCGATGGGGCACAGCTCGCTCAGTTTCTTGTAGTCGACCAGACGACGGTCGTAGACACCGGGCACCCATTCGGGTGTCAACGTGCCGGGGCGGTCGTCGCACGCTACAACGGCAAAGCCCGCCGCCGTGAGCACCCGCGCCGTCGCGGCGCCCACGTGGCCGCAGCCAAAGATATAGGTCAGGCCCTCGGGGCAGAGCGTCTCGATATGCGCTGGGGGAATCTCGGAGGCGGCGTTGGTGTAGGTGACCTTACTCCCCTCCTCCACCAGCGAAAGCCCGGGGCAGCCCACAATGGTACGGCGCGACTCCTCGCCATGGTACTCGGCCACATCGCCCTCGAGCGCGCTCGCGATAAACGGCTCAAAGTCGATGACGAAGTCACCGATGCGCCGATAGGCCAAGACGTCGGCAATTTCCTGGAACAACGGTGCCTGGGTCGCATCCAGATGCAGGTAGCACAGGCAGATGGCTCCGCCGCAGATCATGCCGGTATCGGAGTTCTCGCCGCCCATGGTGTAGCGGACCAGACGCGACCGTCCCGCGCTCAGGAGCTCGCGCGCCTCATCCAGCGCAAAGAGCTCAATCTTGCCGCCGCCGATGGTGCCCGCCTGGCTGCCGTCGGCAAAGACAGTCATCCATGCGCCCACACCGCGCGGTGACGACCCCGCCGTACCGGCCACGACCACGAGTTCGCACGTCTCGCCAGCACGCAGGGCGGCAAGCGCCGCATTCACAACATCGAGCTTTTCCATTGCCGCCTTCTATCCTCTAAAGACATCGGTGAGCATAGCGAGTGCCTCGAGCACGCCGCCGCCGACCGACGTCGCTTTGTCCGAAATGTAGTTGATATAGCTGGCATCGCCGCGCGGATCGACATCGGCGCATTTAAAGCCCTCGGTCGCCTGCACGCCGTTCGCCAAAAGCCCGCGCAGACAGCCATCGATCTGCGTGCGCATGGGCATATCTCCCGCGTAGCCAATCACGTTTCCGGCACTCACGATGTCGCCGATTGCGCGGTCGGACCGAAACACGCCGGCAGCGGGGCTGTGAATAACGCGCTCTTTGCCATAGCCGGCGATAATGCCTGGCACGCCCGTGTTGGGCTGGGGCGAACCCTGGGTGATGACGCGGCCCAGAAAATGCCCGCGCATGGTCTCGACCACGGCGTCGCAATCGACCGGCGCGGTAAAGCCCGGCCCCACGGCGATGACGGCAGGCGCCATGTCGCGCGTGGTGCCCAGGTTGCGCTTGGCCAAAATCGCGTCGACCACAGCCGCGGGTTTCAGCTCGCCGAGCATCTTGGCCTGGGGGTCCACCACAACGGCGACGTCTCCAGCCTCGGTAATCGCAAGCGCCTCTGCCGGCGTCTGTGCCAAGCGAGCGCGAATGCCTTCGACCTCGACCTCGCCCAGGCGAATGGCCTCGCAAAAACTGATTGTGCGGCGGATGCACGTGGGAACCGCGATATCGGCCATAACGACCGACACGCCGGCGCGCACCAAGCGAGCGGCGACGCCCGTGGCGATATCGCCGGCACCGCGAATATAAACGAGCATTCCCGGGGCACCTCCCTGTGCTACGGTTTGAGCAGAGCAAAAGCGGTTCGACCGCTACTCTGATGATTATTTATTATCACAGTATTATACGGCGGTGAACAGATGGAAACGACGAGTGGAAACCTTGCCTCCGCGCTCAAGATCGAGCCAGGCATTACCGCAATTATCGGCAGTGGCGGCAAGTCAACATTGCTGAAGACGCTGGGTCTCGAGCTCATGCGCGCCGGCGGCAGGGTGCTTCTCTGTACCACCACGCACATGTTTCCCGTCGCCGGTGTGCCATGGGACGGGTCGAGCCGTCGCCTGGACGCCGTGCCTTGGAAGCCGGGGGCCCTGCATGTTCCCGGCTGCACCTGCGAGGCATGCGCTGGCATGAGCCGCGGAAGTATCTGCCAGGCGGGTGTTTTGGACCCGGAGACAGGCAAGCTCTCCGCCCCCGCCGAGCCGCTCAACGAGCTGGCGCAGCGCTTTGACTATGTGTTGGCCGAGGCAGATGGCAGCAAGCGACTCCCGCTCAAGGCGCATGCCGCCTGGGAGCCGGTAATTCCCGCCGCCACGGCAAACGTTGTCTGGGTCGTCGGCGCCTCGGGGCTGGGCAAGCCCGTCGCCGAGGTTGTCCACCGCCCCGAGCTCTTCTGCGAGCGCTGCGGCTGCGAGCCCACCGACGCTGCCACCCCAGAGCACGTCGCCATGGTGCTCAATGCCGAGCTGCGGATGCTGAACCTCAACAATGCCCGCATCATGCTCAACCAAGTCGACACGCTTGCCGACCCGGCCGTGGCAGGCCGCTTTGAGACTGCCCTCAGCCGCCCCATCGTCGCCACCAGCCTCAAGGGGTAGCTAATTTGGGACGGGGCTCTTTTAGCTACCCCATGTTGAGAGAAAAATCATCAGGCAGGCAAGGGTAGCTAAAAGAGCCCCGTCCCAAATTAGCTACCCTGGCGGCCTTCCTGCTAGCGGGGGACGTAGCGGCCGGGTTGGGCTCCGGTGGGCTCGCCGTCGCGCGCGGCCAGCACGCCGTTCACAAACACAGCCCTGGCGCGGCCGTGCGCCTCAAAGCCCTCGAGCGGCGTGTAGTCCACGGCCTGATGCTGCGTCGCGGCACTGATTGTCCAGCGCGCCTTGGGATCCCACACGCACACGTCGGCATCGGCACCCTCGGCAAGACAGCCCTTGCGCGGATACATGCCAAAGACGCGCGCCGGGTTCTCGCTCATCAAGCGGCACAAATCCTCGGGACCCAGCTGTCCCTCAAAGCTCGTGGCAATCGCGACGGGACGATGCTCCACACCGGGCCCGCCGTTGGGAATCGCGCGGAAGTCGTCGCGCCCGCGGTCCTTTTGCCCGTGCAGGTTAAAGCTGCAATGATCGGTCGCAATCGTATCGATCTCGCCGGCCACAAGCGCCTCGCGCAGCGCGGCACGGTCGCCGGCATGACGCAGCGGCGGGCTCATCACATATTTGGCACCCGCAAAGCCGTCCTCACCCTGCTCCAAGTAGCAAGTATCGTCGAGCATCAGATACTGAGGGCAGGTCTCGACATAGATATTCTTCTGCCCGCGCGCCTTGGCGGCACGGATGGCCTCGAGCCCCAGCTTGGTCGAAAGGTGCACCACGTTGACCGGTGCGTCGCCGGCCAGGTGCGCCAGATATAGCAGACGGCTCACTGCCTCGGCCTCGCACACATCCGGACGGCTGAGCGCATGGCCCTCGGGCCCGTGGATACCCTGCTCAAACACGCGCTTCTGCAGCTCATTCACCAGCGTGCCGTTCTCGCAATGCACGCACAGTATGCCGCCAATATACTTGAGCTCCTCGAGCACCTCGAGCGTCTCGGCATCGTCCAGGCGCAGATGATCGTAGGCAAAGTAGGTCTTGAACGACGATACGCCCGCCTCGCGCATGGCCGAAAGGTCGGCGCGGTTGCGCTCGTTCCACTCGGCGAGTGCCATATGAAAGGCGTAGTTGGCCGTGCAGGTTCCGTCGGCGCGGCGATGCCACTCGCCCAAGGCATCGGGCATAGTCACGCCGCGATCGGCCGTCGCGTAGTCCACGATGGTCGTCGTGCCGCCGCAGGCGGCCGCGCGCGTGCCGGTCTCAAAGCTATCGGCTGTCCAATCCATGCCGGTCCAGCACTGCATGTGCGTGTGGCCGTCGATAAAGCCGGGAAACACCCAGCAGCCCGCGGCATCCTCGACGGTATCGCCCTCGGCCGGCTCAATCGCCGCGGCGATCCGCACGATCTTATCGCCCTCCATGGCAAGATCGGCGCGGCGAAGTCCCTGTGGCGTCACGAGCGCGCCGTTTTTGATGATGATCATGTTGCTCCTTATTGATTAATACAGTTGGCCACGCGATCAAAATACGAGCAGGCAGCGATATGCTCCGTTATGCGTTGCTGTCCCTTGGCGGTATCGACGTCCCACAGCTCGTAGGCACGCGTCTCGACCAGCACCACGTCGATACGGCTCTTGAGGATCGAACAGCCGCCGTCCTTGCCCTCAAGACACATAAGTGCATCGAACAGTTCCGCCGGAAACAGCACCGGGCTCGAAGGCTCACCGTTGCACGCAAGACGCACCGGATGCTTGCGGCCACGCTCGTCAAATGCACGAACCATAGCCTCAAAAGAATCCGAACTCACGAGCGGCTGGTCGCCCGGCAAAAAGAGGCAACCTTTCCAGTTGCGTTCGACTCCCCACGAAAGGCCCGCACGGACGCTTTCGCTGCGCAGCTCGCCATCGTGCAGCACGCACGGGCAATGCTTGTCCTCGCAAATCTGAGCGACCTCGGGCCAACGCGTCGAAACCACGACGTCAAAGCCCCGGGGAACCGAATCGATGGTCCGGGCAATCAGCGGCTCGCCATAGATATCGGCAAGCATCTTGTTGGAGCCAAACCGCTTGCCCTCGCCCGAAGCCATAATGACGCAACCAAGTTTCATCTCCGCAAACCTCCCCTGGCTGCCTTGGACACCATAGTTGCTATACCCACCATACCAAGCTCACACTCCGTCGGAACAGGCATGCGCTCGTTTTTCCAGCGAACGCCCCTTGGCGCTCCATAGCACAAAGGAGGGCATCCCGCTGCGCAGGACACCCTCCTCTACATCAGTGCGATATGCCTACTCAGCGTCGCCGGTAAACGTGGTACCGGTCTTGCCGGCAAGACCGTCACGCGCCTTCTCGAGCAGCGTGATGAGCGCCGTGCGGCCCGGCTTGCTCTCGGCAAACGTCGAGGCGGCCTGGACCTTGGGCAGCATGGAGCCGCGACCGAACTCGTTGGCCTCGGACAGACGCTTTACGTCAGCCGTGCTCAGCGTGTCGAGCCACTGCTCGTGGTCGGTGCCAAAGCCAATGGCAACTTTCTCCACGGCCGTCAGGATAATCAGGGCATCGGCATCGAGCTGCTCGGCGAGCTTCTCGGCCGCAAAGTCCTTATCGATGACGGCGGCAGCGCCCTTAAGGTGGTTGCCTTGGGACTTGGTGACGGGAATACCGCCACCGCCGCAGGAAATCACCACGTGGTTAGACTCGACGAGCGACTTGATGGTGTCGAGCTCGACGATGTTCACGGGCTTGGGCGAGGCAACCACGCGACGGAAGCCCTGCTTCTCGTCGTGGATGAACTGGTAGCCGCGGTCGGCCTCCAGCTCCTTGGCCTCGGCCTCGCTCATCCACGGACCGATCGGCTTGACCGGGTCGGCAAAGGCCGGGTCGTCCGCCGCAACCTCGACCTGGGTGAGCACGGTGGCGACACCCTTGTCGATATTGCGGTCGAGCATTTCCTCGCGCAGGGCGTTTTGCAGGTCATAGCCAATGTAGCCTTGGCTCATGGCGCCGCAAACGGACAGCGGGCAGGGAATGTACTTCTGAGGGTTAGAGCGCGTGAGCTCGGCCATCGCGTTGGCGATCATGCCCACCTGGGGGCCGTTGCCATGCACGACGACGACCTCGTTGCCCTCCTCGATCAGGTCGACGATAGCCTTGGAAGTCGTCTTGACGGCCTCCATCTGCTCGGGAAGGTTGGCGCCGAGGGCGTTTCCGCCCAGGGCGACAACGATACGCTTAGCCATTTCTCAGCCCAGCTTTAGGCCTGGAACCAACGGGCGGTGTTGCGCTCGTCGAGGGCCTTGAGGGCGGCAGCGGGATCGGCAACCTTCTGCAGGAACATCATGGCAGCGATGGCGTACGGCTTGTAGCTGGCCTCCTTGTACATGCCCACACGGTGCATATCGAAGACGTCGGCGTTGACCTCGCCGTGCTCGCAGGAGACACCGGAGATGTCGGCGGGCAGCGGATGCATAAAGATGGTGTCCTGGCCGTTGGCGGTCTTCTCCATGAGCTCGGTCGTGGAGCACCAATCCTGATGCGTAGCGTTCTGGGCAAGCAGCTCCTTCTCGAGCGCTGCGATGCCGGCGTCGTCGCCCTCGGCGTACAGGTTGGTGCGCTTCTCCATGGCGGCAAACGGAGCCCAGCTCTTGGGGATCACGATGTCGGCGCCCTCGAAGGCCTCGGCCATGGTGTTGACCTGCTTAAAGGTGGTGCCGGACTCGGCGGCATAGCCCTTGGCGCGCTCGACGACCTCGGGCATGAGGTCGTAGCCCTCGGGGTGAGCCAGGGTGACGTCCATGCCAAAGCGGGGCAGCAGGCTGATCAGCGACTGCGGGCAAGACAGCGGCTTGCCGTAAGAGGGCGAATAGGCCCAGGTGACGGCGACCTTCTTGCCCTTGAGGTTCTCGAGGCCGCCAAACTCGTTGATGAGGTAGAGCATGTCGGCAGAGGACTGCGTGGGGTGATCGGAGTCGGACTGCAGGGAGATGAGCGTGGGACGGTGATCCAGAACGCCGTCCTCGTAGGCCTGCTGCACGGACTCGGAAACCTCGGCCATGTAGGCGTCGCCCTTGCCGATATACATGTCGTCGCGGATGCCGATGACGTCGGCCATGAAGGAAATCATGGTAGCGGTCTCACGGACGGTCTCGCCGTGAGCGATCTGGGACTTCTTCTCGTCCAGGTCCTGCAGCTCAAGGCCGAGCAGGTTGGCGGCCTTAGAGAAGGAAAAACGCGTACGGGTGGAGTTGTCGCGGAACAGGGAGACGGCCAGGCCCGAATCGAAGATCTTGGACGAAACGTTGTTCTCGCGCAGCTCGCGCAGGGCGTCGGCGACGATGTAGAGCGCCTTGAGCTCATCGGTGGTCTTGTCCCAGGTGTGCAGGAAGTCGCTGCCATACATACCCTTAAAATCGAGGCCGTTCAGCTGCTCGACGAGCTCGGTAAACTTGGCGTCCATGTAAATGTCCTTTCTAAAGGTGAAACGATCGCAATGAGTAGATGTGCTCCGGCATGCGCATGTGACTAGAACATGCCGAGCACTATGACGAGGACCCGCTACCGTTGAGGAAGCATGGGAGATCACGACCGCGGGCCCCAAGTCAACAGGGGATGCCGGGGACACGAGCGGCCCCCGGCTCAACAAGATCGAGGAATGGGACTAGTCGATCTTGTTGTTGGTCAGACCGGCGCGGAACACGGTGGCATCGCCATCGGCCTGGCTCGGATCGTAGAGGTTCAGGGCAGCCACATACATGGCGGCAGCGGTGACCAGGTCGTCCTTGTAGGTGACCTCGTTGGGAGCGTGAGCCTGAGACTCGGCACCCGGGCCAAAGCCGACGCAGGGGATGCCATAGCGGCCCTGGATGGAAACGCAGTTCGTGGAGAAGGTCCACTTGTCGCACAGCGGACGACCGGTGCGCTTGTCCATGCTGGGCTCGCAGCCGATGCGCCCGTCACCGAACATGGCCTTGTGGGCGTCGACGAGGGCCTTGACGTGCGGAGCGGTCTCCTTGTTGATCCACGTGGGGAAGTAAGCCTCGGTCTCGTAGACCTCGCCGGTCCAGGACGGACGGTCGTACATGTACATGGAGACCTTCACGTCGTCGCCGTACTTCTTGGCGGCCGGCAGGTTGCGGATCTCGTCCAGGCAGGACTCCCAGGTCTCACCGGCGGTCATGCGACGGTCGATGGAGATAGCACAGGAGTCAGCGACAGCGCAGCGGCTGGGGCTGGTGTAGAAGATCTGACTGACGGTGCAGGTGCCGCGGCCCAGGAAGCGGGCGTCCTCGAAGTGCTCGGGGTTGTACTTGGGGTCGAGCATCTTGACGAGGCCCTTGATGTCGGTCGACTCGTCGCAGCCGTTGTTGTTGAGGGCGCGGACGTCGGCGATGATGTCGGCCATCTTGTAAATGGCGTTGTCGCCGCGGTCGGGAGCGGAGCCGTGGCAGGAGGTGCCGTGAACGTCGACGCGGATCTCCATGCGGCCGCGGTGGCCGCGATAGATGCCGCCGTCGGTGGGCTCGGTGGAAATGACGAACTCGGGCTTAATGCCGTCCTTGTTGTAGATGTACTGCCAGCACATGCCGTCGCAGTCCTCTTCCTGGACAGTGCCGACGACCATGATCTTGTAGCCCTCGGGGATGAGGCCCATGTCCTTCATCATCTTGGCAGCGTAGGTAGCAGAAGCCATGCCACCCTCCTGGTCGGAGCCGCCGCGGCCGTAGATGATCTCGTCGGTCTCGTAGCCCTCATAGGGATCGGCATCCCAGTTCTCGATGTTGCCGATGCCGACGGTGTCGATGTGGGAGTCGATGGCGATGATCTTGTCGCCCTCGCCCATAAAGCCCATAACGTTGCCCAGGCCGTCGACCTTGACCTCGTCATAGCCAAGGCTCTCCATCTCGGCCTTGATGCAGGCGACAACCTCACCCTCCTCGCAAGACTCAGAGGGGTGGGAGATCATAGCGCGAAGAAAACGCGTCATATCAGCACGATGGGACTCAGCAGCAGCCTTGATAGCGTCGAAATCGAGTTCTTTAGCCATTGTTCATAACCTTTCAAACGAAGGAATCTACCTGTGGGGTGGCGGAGCGATACCTATTTACTCCGCCCAGTATTAGCAAGTGGGATATTCGCCTTCCCAGACGATGCGACGGTACTGATCCGGATCCGTGTCGCCCTCGGTGGAGAAACAGAGCACGGAGCTCGTCTTGTCCAGGCCGATGAGCTCCTTGAGCTCGGCGTACTCGGGATCGAGCATGAGGGTCTCGACCAGGCCGGTGGTCACCGCGCCGGACTCGCCGGAGATAACGCGCGGGTCACCCTTTTCGGGAGCGCCCAGGGTGCGCATGCCACGAGCGGTGACCCAGTCGGGGCAGGACACGAAGGCAGTGGTGTGGTTGCGCAGGATATCCCAGCCCAGGATGTTGGGCTCGCCGCAGCACAGGCCCGCCATGATGGAGGGCATGTCGCCGTCCACGATGCGCGGATCGCCGTCGCCGGCGGCAGCGCCCTTGTACAGGCAGGCGGCAGGCGCGCACTCGACCACAACGAAGGTGGGCGGGTTATCGGGATACAGGTTGGTGAAGTAGCCCACCACGGCGCCGGCCAGCGAGCCCACGCCAGCCTGGACAAAGACGTGCGTCGGGCGGTTGATGGCCATCTCGCGCAGCTGCTCGGCAGCCTCGGAAGCCATGGTGCCGTAGCCCTCCATGATCCAAGACGGAATCTTCTCGTAGCCCTCCCAGGCGGTGTCCTGAACGATGACGCCGCGCTCGCAGGCATCGGCCTCGGCGGCGGCCATGCGCACGCACTCGTCGTAGTTGACCTCTTCGATGGTCACCGTGGCGCCCTCGGCGGCGATGTTATCGAAGCGGGGCTTGGTGGAACCCTTGGGCATGTGCACGACGGCCTTCTGGCCCAGCTTGTTGGCAGCCCATGCCACGCCGCGGCCATGGTTGCCGTCGGTGGCGGTAAAGAAGGTAGCCTGGCCAAAGTCCTTGGCAAGCTGATCGGAGGTCAGGTAATCGAAGGTGCACTCGGCAACGTCCTTGCCGGTCTCGCCGGCAATGTAATTGGCCATGGCAAACGAACCGCCCAGAACCTTAAAGGCGTTGAGGCCGAAGCGATAGCTCTCGTCCTTAACGCACAGGTTGGACAGGCCCAGGCGCGCGGCCTGGCCGTCCAGGCGGGCAAGCGGAGTGACGGTGTACTGGGGGAACGACTGGTGGAAGGCGCGGGCCTTCTTCACGTGGTCGAGGCTCATGATTCCCAAGTGCTTGTCATCGCTCTTGGGCATCGTGTTGCCCGCCCACTGGATCTTATCGGCCATACGGTGAACTCCTTAAGTTCTCTCTTGCCGGCCCCCGCATACGCGTTTCAGCCCATTCCCATTCATGCGACTGAACTTTTATGTGGATGCCAAACAAAAAGTTTGTTAGCAATGTTCTATCACACTTTTTGATTGGTAAACCTAACAAATTGTTTGTTGCCGTAATCGGTACCTTTTCGCCGACGAACGGTTACATAACGCAGCGACGCTTTCGTTATTTGCGAACAAGTGGGGTTTATGGCAAAGTGAGCCCAAACTAATTTTTAGGAAGGCACCCATGACCCCCGCACAGATTGAGTTTTACAAGCGCCTTGCACACGGCTTGACGCTCCAATTTGGTCCCAACTGCGAAGTCGTCGTCCACGACCTGGAGACCGAGGACGTGGACCACTCCATCGTAGTGATCGAAAACGGCCACGTCAGCGGGCGCAAACTGGGAGACGGCCCCAGCCATATTGTGCTTGAGTCCATGCACGAGGACACCGCCGACGTGCACGACCGCGAGCCATACCTCACCAAAACCGCTGATGGCAAGCTGCTCAAGTCCTCGACCATCTTTATCCGCAACGACGAGGGCAAGCCCGTCGGCATTTTGGGTATTAACTTTGACATTACGCTCATGAAGGCATTTGAGCGCTCGCTCGATGCCTTTACCGGCACCGGCAGCACGGGCTACACCGAGCCCGAGCCCATTACCAAAAACATCGGCGATCTGCTCGAAGACCTGCTGCGCGAGTGCGAACAGTTTGTGGGCAAGCCCGCGGCGCTCATGACCAAAGACGAGCGCATCCGCGCCATTGGCTACCTCGACCGTCGCGGCGCCTTCCTCATCTCCAAGTCGAGCGAACGCGCCTGCGAGTTCTTTGGCATCTCTAAGTACAGCTTCTATAGCTACCTCAACGAGGCAAAGGCTGCCGCCGGCGACAAATAGTCAGCGCGCCTGCACCTCTCCCCTTTTGGGCGCGAGTTCTGGAATGCACGAATCCGAGAGTCGGCCGCAAGGCAAGTTCCATATAATCGATGGATGTGAGTATTTCGAAAGGATGGAACAAGATGGGGTCGAGCAACGCATCACGCAACGGCCGCGGAGGCACCGCTCCTGGCGCCAGGCATGCGAAACACGCGTTTGACGAGGGCGAAGAGGGCCTTTTTGCGCTGAGCCTCGACGACGTGATGAGCGACCGCCCCTGGACCGCCGAGGAACTCATGGGCGGCGGGACTCGCCCGTCAAGCCCGAATCCCTCGCTCGCGCCGAAACCCGCGCAGGCACCTGCGCCTGTGCCTGTTTCGGCACCTGCGCCTGCACCGATACCCACACCTGCTCCGGCAACCATGCCCGCTCCCCGCCCCGCAAGCGACCCGTCCGAGACGGCGGCGTTTCTTGCCGCGGCGGCGCAGGGCAAATCGACCGACAGCACCGTTATGTACAGCGCCCAGCAGCTACCTGTTCCTGCGGCACGAAAGTCTCCGATCACAAGACTCGATGAGCCCACTGCCCATCAGGTTGCCTACGACTCGTGGGCAGCGGCCGATCTGGACGAGACCTCTACCGGCATGTCTGCACTCGATGGCCCGGTAAACCCGCTTTTTGCTGGCGGTACGAGTACCATGGGATATGGCGGCGATGCAGCATATACCGATTATTCCAATGAATACTCCGATGCCGCCCGCATTGAAACCGAGGACTATGGCGCAACGTCGAGCGATTACGTTAACGATCCGTTCGCCGCTCCGTCTGCACCCGTTTACGAATCGGATGTTCAAGCGGAGGCCGCGTCCGCGCCGGCATACACCAAAAGCGCGGCAGAGGGGCGCTTCTCCGATTATTACGCCGAGGAAAAGTCCATGCGTTTCTCGGAGTTTCCGCAGGCAGTCAAGATTGCCTTTATTGTCATTGTTGTGGCGCTGCTCGGCGTCATTGCGTTTGAGGGATTCCAGCTGTTCCGTGGTCCCACCGCATCCGAATCGGCAACGCAGCAACAAGAGAACGACAACGAGCATCTGGACATCAACACCCTCAAGGGTGACCCCAACGACGGAGACGACGAGTAGAGAGGGCTGAAGGCGGCTACAGGATCCCGCGTCTAGTAATGACCTCTGCGTGCTGCTTTGTCATCCAGCTACACTTTTCCGAAGTTTTAAGGTGCCTATTTCGACACTTTTCCGGATGAAAGCCGAATAATCACTTGGGAAACCAACGCCGTTCACGCGTCATTTCGCAGGCGGCGCTTGATTTCTGTCCGTACACGTTGATAGACTTCCTCTTGCCTGCAAGGAGCGGGCGCGTTTTATCCAGAGTCGGGGTAGAGAGTTGGCTCCACGATCCCGACGCCAACCGGCCAAGAGGCACGGTGGCCCTGCCAACACCGATGAAAGGAGCCCGTATGGACAATTTCTCCGTGCGCAGCGAGCGCAACTTCCACAACCTGGTCGTCAAACCAAATCGTATGCATCTTCTTGATAAGCCAAATGGCTACGCCTCGGCCATGGTCAAGAGCAGTCTCTCCCACCAGATGCGCTTTACAGTACAGAAGCTCGAGGAAGAGCTCTGCGCCGCTGACAGCCCGCACGTACTGCAGATCAAGCTGTCCGGAAACGATTCGCGCGAGCCGTCTAGCTGGAAGTTGTTTGCCGACGGCGAGTGTGTCGCGGACGGATCCGGTGCCTATGTTCGCAAGTGCTTCTGCGTGGGGACCGAGGTGTTTTTGGACCTGTGCCGAGATGCCGTACGCGCGACGAAGCTACACCAGTGGAGCCAGAGGGAGTACGAGCTGCTGAGCGCAGCGCGCAGGGTTGCGGGGGTATAGACGGCAGGCAGGGCAAATCGTCATACCGTCTGATGCTTTGGTTCAAACAGTAGGGCGAAACCGCACTCGCACGTCCCACTAAACCGAATGGCGTTCTCAAAACCTACCTCCCCTCCGCCTTCAGCTTCAGCAGCAGATCGCTCAGCTCGGGGCACTTACTGGAGAGACGCGTCTGGGTTCGCTCGCCCATCCCCCATCGCTGGCGGATCACCTGGGCGCGCGGGCTCACGTGATAGCTCCCATCTATCACCTGCTTGAGCAACCTGGCGGTCACGCGTGCGTCGGCGAGGGCGCTGTGAGCGTGACCGGTCGACTCATCAAAATCGACGCCAAACCACGTTGCCGCGTCGTCCAACGAGACACATCCATGGCTGCCCACGTCCATAATCGAGGTGTAAAACGCCTGCAGGTCGGCCCAGTCCACGGGAAAGCCAGCAAGGTCGATGCGTTTCGCCCCGCACTCGGTCAAAAGCTGTCGGCGGTCCGCCCCGCTCCAACAGACCACTTGAGCGGAGTAGCGACCAATCCACTCGCTGAGCCTTTTGATCACCATGTAGAGCGGATCGGCCATCGCGGTATCCACGGCCAATATTCCCGTGAGCTCGCGGACGGGATACGCAACGCCTTCGGCATATTCCGTCTGCACAAACTGCGAGAACTCGCCCATCACGTTGCCGCGGCTATCGAGCTTGACGGCGCCGACCTCGATAATCTCGTTGCGCAGTCCACGGCGCTGGCGCTGCTTTGGCACCGGCGCAAACTCAAAGTCGAGCACAATCTGGCGCGCAAAATTCGTCGTATCGATAGCCAAGATACCCGACGTCTTTTTGTCTGGCACGGTCAGGGCCTTTCTCCGTCAACTGCCACTCGGTACATAGACGGCTAGATTGCCGTAAGGATAAGCGCCCGTGCGGACACAAAAGCGGGACGCAATGCCACGCGCGCCAGGCATACGCCATGCAGACGGCCCCAAGAGAATCGCCCGCTCTATTCAAATGCCTGAAAAAGATTTAGGCCCGGTGACTTGAATCAGAGGTCATCCCGGGCCCATCAGAGCTCGTAGAGCTCTTGGTTGCTTTGGTCTCGCTCTTCACGGCGCTTATCGAACTTTCCGAGGCACTCAAGCAGCATTCGAAGCATAAAAAGACGATATGAGAAAGCCATTTGGGTCGCCTCCCCCGCGGCGCAGCTTCTTTCCGCGGGCTCGGGATGCCACAATGGGCTTTGAGTATCGGCCCGTGCGGTAGCCCTTACCGCACCTGCGGGGAGGAGGCTTCCCATGCCCCATGTTACCTCCATCGGCCTGGACGTCCACGCGCGATCGGTCGCCGCCGCGGCGTTCAACCCCTTCACCGGCGAGGTGGTGCACCGTGACTTCGGGACGGACGCCGCCGAGATCGCGGAGTGGGCCCTCGGGTTCGAGGAGCCCAGGGCCTGCTACGAGAGCGGCCCCACCGGCTTCCACATGGCGCGCGAGCTGCGCGCGCTCGGCCTCGACTGCGCCGTGGCCGCCGTCTCCAAGATGCAGAGGCCGGCGGCGGACGCGCGCCGCAAGAACGACCGGCGCGACGCCGAGTTCATCGCCCGCATGCTCGCCACCCACAACATCGTGGAGGTCCCGCTGCCCGATACGGCCGTCGAGGCCGCCCGGGACCTCGACCGCGCCCTCGACGACGCCACGGTGGAGTACCGCCGCGCCAGGCAGCGCCTCAACATGTTCCTGATCAGGCTGGGCCACGTCTGGGACGAGCGCAACGCCGACGGGACGAGGAAGGGATCCTGGACGCGCGCCCACTGGAGGTGGATATCCGGGATCAGGCTCGAGGGGCCCCAGCGCGACGTGCTCGAGTACTACGTCACGGCCGCGAGGTGCGCGGAGTCGGACCGCCGGCAGCTCGAGAAGAAGGTGCTCGCCCTCGCCCGGACCGACCGGTGGCGCCCGGCCGTCGAGGCGCTCTCCTGCATCAAGGGAATCGACACCCTGACGGCCTTCAGGCTCGCAGCCGAGGCGGGTTCCTTCACGAGGTTCCGGACGGCCCCGGCCTTCGCGAGCTGGTGCGGGCTGGTCCCGTCGGAGCGCTCGAGCGGCGAGACCGAGCGGCGCGGCGGGATAACCAAGACGGGCAACCGGCTCGCCAGGACGGCACTGGTGGAGTCGGCGTGGCACTACCTGACGTGCACGCCCCGCCCGAAGGCCCCGGCGCCCGGCGCGGACGTCCCCGCGGCGATCCGGGCGCGCGCCGACGACTGCACCGCCAGGCTCTGCCGCCGCCGCGAGGCGCTGGCGGCGGCGGGCAAGAGCTCGTGCAAGGCAAACGCCGCCGTCGCGCGCGAGCTCGCCTGCTGGGTCTGGGAGATCGGGCGCCGGGCGGAGGGGACCCTCGGCTGACCCCGTCGGACAACAGGCCTCCCGCCGGGAGGGCCCGCGCCTCGACGCATCGCCGGCGCGCGTTCACGAACCCTTTTTGGGCAGCCCAAGGGCCGCGCCCGTGAACAAGACTGGTTTCGGACGAGCGCGCCGGACGGAGAATCGAAATGCGGTGGGGTGCGCGGACATACCGGGCTGACCGCCGGCAGCGCGCCCGCAAGAGCCCGCGGATATTAGCTTGCCAGGCAAGCGTCGACTAAACGTGCAGCGTGCGCGGGCCCTCCCGACGGGAAACGAAAAAGCCCGGTTTAAAACCGGGCTCGAACAAACACGCCTATTGACAATGGCTTTCTCATATTAAAGGGGTCGCCGCCGCTAAGGCATTGACCCCTTAAACTGAGTAACGGCGCTGCCCAGCTCTTCACTACTTGGGCTGCCGTCGACTTTATTCTACCCACGGGTGCCAGGTTTAACAAATGGATTTTCGGTAACGAGGCCTCGACAACCGCCGCCTTGATTGGCGACCCATGCTCTGCCACAGGCTGAGGGTTGTCGAAAAGTCGAACATTATAGCTACCCATAATATAGCCAGCTATAACGTCATTCGACGACCGGCGCAAACGCCCACGCGGACACGAAATGCGCTGCGGTGCCATTGGGGATTATGGGATGCGCTTTCCGCTCGAGGCCTCAACCGGAAACGGCATCCCGGTCTGAAGGTCAAATCCGGGGCGTAGTTTCCGCTTGAAGACCGATTCGGAAAGGTTGTCCCGTTCTGGAGCCAAATACTGGGTCGTAGTTTCCGCCAAGCATGCCATCCGGAAAGCGTGTCCCGTTCTGAGCCTGAATTCTGGGATGAACTTTCCACTGAAGCATCTACTGGAAAATGCATCCCGTTCCGAGGCTTAATTCTGGGATGCACTTTCCGCGGAGAGACTACCGTTTTTCGAAAAAGTACACGTCCCTAAACTTACCAGGTCTTCATAACTTGTTGCCGTTCACGGGAGCCGATCACCGCCCACCGATTCGAATGTAAAAATGTCGCCGAAAACAGGCCATCTACCTGCATGGTTAGATTTTGGTCAGCTTTTGGTCAGTTGGGCGGCAAGTTGCGGCTGATACGTTTTTTGCTACCCAAAAGGAGGCGGTAGCTCATGACCCATTGCAATGACCAACTCATCGACCAACTGCTCACTCAAGCCGAACAAGAGGGGCGCTGTCTGATTCCCCCGAGCACGGCAATCCGAAAAGCGCTCCTTCGGCGCATCGGCAGCGCGGTCGTCTCGCCCATGCCGGGACTGTTCGCGCGCAAAATGCGCTGGGATGAACTCAACCGGGCACAGCGTCATTGCGAGATTATTCGCGCCCTTGCGATCATCCACCCCGATTGGACGTTCTGCTCGTTTTCGGCCGCCTGCCTGCTGGGGCTCGAGGTCTCGTGGCGACATCTGAACGTTGTGCATGTCTGCAGCTCGACAAAGCCGTCGGCTCGCCCGGGCGCGCATATTCAGCGGCATCAGATCGAGCCGGCCGGAGCAATCCGTCTATCCGGCACATCAGTAACGCCGCCCATCCAAACGGCTACAGATTGCCTGCTGCAAACTGGCTTTGCAGACGGCATGCCCATTGCCGATTCGGCGATCTCAAAGCTCGGCCTTACGCGAGAGCAGTTGATGGAGGCCGTCGAACAACGAGCGACCGCCCGCAATGGTCGCGCGATTCGCACTGCCCTCACGACACTTCGATATGCCGACGCCCGCGCCGAGAGCGGTGGAGAATCGGTCGCCCGAGCCGTCATGATCGAGACGGGCTTTGCGCCCGACTGGCTTCAATACGAGCTGACGGACCCCTTCGATTCGGCCAAGCCCATACGAACGGACTTTGCCTGGGAGCGCCAGACGCGGGAACTCACACTGGGCGAGCTCGACGGGCTCATCAAATATACCGACCAGACCATGTTGGCCGGACGCACCACCGCCGAGGCGCTCGTTGCCGAACGACAGCGCGAGGCGCACCTATCGCTCTACGGTCACCCTCTGCTGCGCTTTACCATGAGCGAAGTCCGCTCGGCGGGTCTGCTCGCGAAAAGGCTGCAGACGGCAGGCATCCGGCAGACCGCTCTGCCGGCATGGCTCAACGAGGTGGAATTGTAGGAGCTGTTGAGCTTATGCCCGTCTGCCTGCCAAACCGGGACACACTTTCCGGTTGAAGCTCCAACCGGAAAGTGTGTCCCACTCTGGAGCCGAATTCCGGGATGCGCTTTCCGCCAGAGGCTCTACCGGAAAGTGCATCCCATTCTGAGCATCGATTCTGGGATGTAATTTCCGCCGAGGGCTCCAAGGGGAAACTGCATCCCATTCTGAGCGCTCATTTCGGGACACGCTTTCCGCTCCAAGCAAAAGGCCCCGGCTCACGATGGAGCTGGGGCCAAAGGCGCAGCTTATACAGTTGATGGCAAGCGCAGACGGCAGTCAGCAATGGCCGTCCGCGCTCTACTCTACCCGCGGCGACGGGCGCGGCTGTACGGGGTATCCACCATGGGCAGATCCGGACGCAGCTTGCCGTCGAATGCACGGTAGGCGTTCTGCACGGCGGGCGCCGTGGGGATCGTTGCGATCTCGCCAATGCCCTTGCCGCCATATGCCACGGGCAGCAGCTCGTCCTTCTCCACGTAGATGGCGTGGATATCCGGAATCTCGGGCGCACGGAACAGCCCGAGCGTACCGTACCTTGCCTGGGGCACGCAGTCCTTGAGCGGCCAATCCTCGGTAAGCGCGTAGCCCATGCCCATGAGCACGCCGCCTTCGATCTGACCCTGGATGGAGATGGGGTTGACCACCTTGCCGGAATCGTGCGCGGCATAGACCTCGCTCACGCGACCGTCATCATCCAGAATGACCACATGCGTGGCAAAGCCGTAGCAGATGTGGCTCTTGGGATTGGGAACGTCGGCGCCCAGTTTGTCGGTCGGCTCCAGGTACACATAGCTAAACTCACAGCCCTCGAGCGCCTTGATGGCGGCCGCGGGATCCTGAGGATGCATACCCTGGCCGGCGACGAGCTCCTGCGTGCGTAGCTGGTAGGCGCGACCGTCGTCGTACTCGATCTTGACGCCGTCGCCATGCGCGCTCACGGGAGCATCGGGTGCGGGCTTGCCGGCCTCGATGTCAAGCATGGCGTCGCGCAGCAGGAAGGCGGCGCCGCGCACGGCCTCGCCGGTCACGACCGTCTGACGTGAGCCAGACGTGGTACCGGAGTCGGGAGCGTTCTCGGTGGAGCACTCGCCGTTGGCAATGCAGCTCAGCGGCAGACCGCAGGCCTCGGCAACGTCCTGCAAAAAGACGGTGTTGCAGCCCTGGCCGATGTCGGACGTGGCGGCATAGACCACAGCCACGCCGTTCTCAACGCGAATCTTGCAGCGGCCGGCATCGGGCAGGCCCACGCCCACACCGGCGTTCTTCATGGCGCAGGCAATGCCGGCGTGGCCGGGATGTGCGTAGTAGGCATCCTTGACCTCGAGCAGCGTCTCCTTAAGCGCCGTGGAGCAGTCGGCAATCTGGCCGTTGGGCAAAACCTCGCCCGGCTCGATGGCATTACGGTAGCGAATCTCCCACGGATCCAGGCCGACCTTCTCTGCCAGCAGGTCGATTAGGCTCTCAAGCGCAAACTCGGACTGGCAAACACCAAAGCCTCGGTACGCACCGGCGGGCGGGTTGTTGGTGTAGTAGCCAAAACCGCGAATGTCGGTGTTCTGGTACTTGTAGGGGCCGACGGCATGCGTGCAGGCGCGCTCGAGCACCGGGCCGCACAGCGACGCGTAGGCGCCGGTGTCAAAGTTGATCTCGCAGTCCAGACCGGTAAAGTTGCCCTCGGCGTCGCAGCCCAGCGTAAAGGTGCCGTCCATGGCGTGGCGCTTGGGATGGAACGCGAGCGACTCGGCACGTGTGAGCTTGCACTTCACAGGACGCTGGAGCTTATAGGCAGCAAGCGCGGCCAGGTGCTGGATCGAAACGTCCTCCTTGCCGCCAAAACCGCCGCCCACAAGCATGGTCTCGACAACCACACGCTCGGGCTCGTTGTCCCAGCCAAACATGTGGGCGCACTCTTTGCGCGTATCGTAGGCACCCTGGTCGGTCGACTGCACCTTGACGCCGTTCTTGTACGGGAAGGCGACGGCGCACTCGGGCTCCAAGAAGGCATGCTCGGTAAAGGGCGTGGTAAAGCGCTGCGTCACGGTGAACGCGCTCTCCGCTAGCGCCTTGGCGGCGTCGCCGCGCGTCACGTGACGGCTCTGGCACACGTTGTCCTTGAGTTCCACCGTGTTGCCAAAGGCAAAGAAACTGTCATGCAGGCGCGGGGCGTCGGCAGCCCTAGCCTCGACAATGTTGCGCACGGGCTCCAGCGGCTCGTAATCAATCTTTACGAGCTTCTTAGCCTTCTCGAGCGTCGCCTCGTCCTCGGCAACCACCAGCACGATGGCGTCACCCACGCAGCGGGTGATATCGCCCTGGGCGATCATGACATCCCAGTCCTGGATAAGGTGGCCGACCTGGTTGACCGGCACGTCCTCGGCGCGCAGGATGCCCACCACACCGGGCAGGGCCTCGGCCTTGGAGGTATCAATGGAGAGCACGCGGGCGCGCGGATACTTGGAGCGCACGGCGCTAGCATAGGTCAGGCCCGGCTGATCGAGCTCGTCGATGTCGTCGGGATACTTGCCCTCGCCGAGCACCTTCTTGCGCACGTCGATGCGGAAGGCGCGCTTGCCCACACCGTAGTCGTCGCCGCGCTCCAGGTCCTCGTCGATCTGCTTTTCGCCGCGGAGCACCGCAGCTGCCAGCGAAATGCCCTCGATGATCTTCTTGTAGCCGGTGCAGCGGCAGACGTTACCGCGAATGGCGTACTTGATCTGCTCCTCGGTGGGCTCGGGGTCCTCAGCGATGAGCGCCGCGCCCGCCATGACCATGCCGGGGATGCAAAAACCGCACTGCACGGCGCCCACGGCACCAAAGGCGTACACAAAGGCCTCGCGCACGTCCTCGGGCAGGCCCTCGACGGTCACGATGTTGCGACCGGCGGCAAGAGCGGTGGTCAGTACGCACGCCTTGACGGCCGCACCGTCCACATGGATGGTGCAGGTGCCGCAGGCACCCTCGGAGCAGCCGTCCTTGGCGGAGTGAATGTGCAGGTCGTCGCGCAGGTAGCGCAGCAGCGGTTTGTTTTGGGTCGTCGTGCGCTCGACGCCGTTAACGGTAAAAGTGAATTCCTGTGCCATGGTGATTCCCTTCTACACGCCGGCGGCGATGCCGGTGCGGTCGTGGATGGCGCCATGCGGGCAGATGACGGCGCACATGCCGCACGACAGGCAGTCCGCGCCGTCGATATGGGCGCAGTTGTCCTCGATGCGGATAGCGCCGGCAGGGCACTTTTTGGCGCACATGCCGCAACCGATGCAGCTCGTGTCGCAGATCTTGCGGGCGATGGCGCCCTTATCGGTGTTGTTGCAGCGCACCAGGATGTTCTGGTAGCCGGGAACGAAGGCAATCACGCGCTGCGGGCACGCCATGCTGCACAGGCCACAGCCCGTGCACTTGGAGCGGTCCACGCGGGCGATGCCATCGACCAGCGCAATGGCGCCGTGGGGGCAGGCCGTGACGCAGGCGCCACAGCCAATGCAGCCTTCGCTGCAGTGGGCGTCGCCGCCTGCGGAGGCGCAACCGCTTCCGCAGGCAACGTAGGCCACGTTATGTTGAATGGATTTGGCCATAAGAGACTCGCCTATTTCTTAAGAAGGTACGAATAGTTGTCGCGCACAGCCCTGATGGTCAGGCGGACGGCCTCGGGAAGACCGGTGTTGACGGCATCGACCGAGACGGTGCGGACCGTGCCGGCGACGCGAACCTTAAAGTGGTCCTCGTCCACGGCCAGGAAGCCCTCGTTCTCGGAGTTCTCCATGTCCTCCTCGCTCCAGAACAGGGTGAGCTTGTCCTTGTAGGGACGACCCTCCTGGTAAGGGCAGAACACGGCGCAGTTGCCGCACTCGTTGCACATGCCGTCGACATGGACGACCTGATGCTTGGCCAGGCCCGGCACCTTAATTGCCACGTTGGCGCGGTTGGGGCACACGTCGCAGCAGACCTCGCACACCGAGCCGCAGCCCAGGCAGCGAGTCTTGGTGCAGTTGCGCTTGTCGCGGCACAGCGACCCCTTGCGCTCGTAGCAGGTATCCTCGCGACCGGCCTGAGCATTCTGGTCGGCGTACTTGTTAAAGTCCACGCCGGCGATGGCACGGGCGACTTCGGCGGCGTCGGCGATAGCCTCGACCACGGTAGCAGGACCGCGACGGCAGTCGCCCGCAGCCCAGACGCCCTCGACGCCGGTGGAGGTGGCGGCAAGACGGCCGCGACGGTCGTGCTCAACACCCGCGGCGTCGTACAGGCTGGCATCGATGCCCTCGCCCACGGCACAGATCACCGTGGTGGCGGAAAGCTCGACGGTCTCGCCCGTGGCGACGGGGCTACGACGGCCGCTTGCATCCGGCTCGCCAAGCTCCATAACGTCGCAGGTTAGCACAGCGCCGTTGAGTGCCTTGGGCCCCAGCAGCTCGCAGAACTCAACGCCGTCGGCAAGAGCAAGATCGAACTCTTCCTCGTCGGCGGGCATCTGCTTCTTGGTGCGGCGATACACCAGGCGCACGTTCTTCACGCCGGCCAGGCGCTTGGCCACGCGAGCCGCATCCATGGCGGTGTTGCCGGCGCCAATGACGACGACGTCCTCGCCCAGCTCGAGCTTCTCGCCCTTCTTGGCGGCCTCGAGGAACTCCAGCACGTCGAGCTCGGCGCCCTCGCCCAAGCCTGCAGAGCCGGGCATCCAGGCACCGGTGGCCACGACCACGTCGGTAAAGCCCTGGGCCTTGAGTTCGTCGATGGAATCCACGCGAGCGTTGAGCCGCACCTTGGCGCCAAAGGCCAAGCAGAGCTCGGCATCGTGGGAGATATCGTCGCTCGCGATACGGAACTCGGGGATCACGTGACGGACCACGCCGCCGAGCGAATCGCGGGCCTCGAAGATGGTGACGGGCACGCCGGCACGCGTCAGGAAGAACGCCGTCGCCAGGCCGGCCGGGCCGCCGCCGATAACGGCAACGTTGCGCTCGCCGTCGTTGGCGATGGCCTGGGCGCGCAGCTTGGGCAACACGGCGGTCATGGCCTCGCGGGCGGCCTTGAGCTTGCTGGCGCGGATCTGGGCGCCCTCGGGCTCGTAGAACGCACGCTCGCAGGCACGGCCGCAGGGATGCGGGCAGATGGTGCCGGTAATGAACGGCAGGGCGTTGCGCTCGATGATGATGTTGAGTGCGTCCTCGTAGCGGCCCTCGTCAACAGCCGCCAGGTAGGCGGGAATATCCTGCTGGATGGGGCAGCTCGTGCGGCACGGCGTGGTAAAGCAGTCGGAAAGCGGGCTCTTGCCGGCGACCTTGCGGTCGGGCAGCGGACGCAGCGGCTTCTTGTAGAGCGGGTTGGTGAGCGAGTCAGCCTGGATCGCAGTCACAGCCTCGAGAGAGACGCCCGCGAACGGCTTGCCGTCCAGATCGCCAAATTCGCCGGCCATCTGACTAAAGCGCTCGTAGCCACCGGGCTTGAGCACGTCGGTCGCCAGGGTGACGGGCCAAATGCCGGCATCGTACAGGGCGCGGATGTTGTAGACCGTGGCACCGCCGGAGTAGCTGATGCGCAGCTTGCCGTCAAACTGCTCGGTAATGCGGCGGGCAGCCTCGATGGTCAGCGAGAACAGCGAACGGCCGGACATGTACATCTCCGTGGAAGGCAGCTCGTTTCTCGTCACGTCGACGGGGAACGTGTTGGTCAGCTTGACGCCAAACTCCAGGCCGCGCTCGGCGCACAGGGCAATCAGGCGCTCGAACATGGGCACGGCGTCGGCCCACTGCAGGTCCTCGCGGAAGTGCGTGTCATCGAAGACGATGTAGTCAAAGCCCAGCTCGTTGAGGCGCTGACGTGCAAACTCATAGCCCAGCAGCGTGGGGTTGCACTTGATGTAGGTATTGAGGCCCTTCTCGGTGATGAGGTAGGTCGCGATGCGCTCGATCTCCGCCGGCGGGCAGCCGTGCAGGGTGGACTCGGTGATGGAGTTGGAGACGCGTGCCGGGATGGACTCGACAAACGCGGCGTCGACATGCTCAAACTTGTCCAGGTTGGCAAGCGCCCATGCGCGGCACTCGTTCCAGACGTCGGAGCCGCTGGCATCCTTCATGCCCTCGATGTAGGCATCGACCTTGGGGCTCTTGATGCCCTCCAGGTCATAACCCACGGACATGTTGAAGACAAATCCGTCCGGGCTTCCCAGGCCGTACTCGCGAGCGATCAGGTGGCAGGCGAACCATGCCTTCACGTACTCGGCAAAGGCCTGCGGAACCTCGAGCTCGGTCGACCACTCGCAGTTGTAGCACTCGTCCTGCGCCACGATGCAGGGCTTGTTCACACACTTGGAGAGCTCCTCGCCGTCCATAACCTGAACGGTCTTGAGCTCAAAGAAGCGGGAACCGGCCACATAGGATGCCACGATGTTCTGGGCAAGCTGCGTGTTGGGGCCGGCGGCCGGGCCAAACGGGGTCTCGATGCGCTCGTCAAAAATGGGAAGCGCGCCCTCCTGGTTGGTCGTGACCATCTTGCGCACGCCAAAGACGGCGCCCTGAGTCTTGTGCTCCTCGATGATCCAGTTCATCAGCTGCGAAAACGGGATCGGCCTCATGATGTCGCTCATAATGAGCTCCTCTCTGTAACGCCCGGCGAGACCGCGCGGCGGGCGCAAATACGGTGTAGCGCTAGCACAGCGCCGGCGACCCCGCGGAGGCCGCCTATACGCGCGTCAGATGCGGCGAAACATCCGACGCGCGTGAATCTACTTGTGAATTAGTAGGTGCGATTGTTAAGCGCGCTCCAGAGCTTCTTGGACTCAGCCATGGTCCACGCGTTAATCTTTTCCTCATCGATACCGACAAACTCGCGATCCTTGTACAGGACGCGGCCGTTGATGATGGTGGTACGGCAGTTTTTGCCCATCATGCCAAAGAGCATGTGGCCGTCGATGTTCTCCTCGCTCAGCGGCGTAAAGGGCTTGTAGTCCATAACGATGACGTCGGCGGCAGCGCCGGGCTCAAGCACACCGAGCTTGCGATCGAAGTACTTGCTGGCCATCTTGGCGTTATTCTCGAACAGCATGGTCATGGCCTCGCACCAGCCCACGTTGGGCATGGCGGCGTTGTGGCGCTGAATGATCAAGAAGACCTTAAGGCTCTCGAGCATATCGTGGGTGTAGGCGTCGGTGCCCATGCACACGGGGATGCCGCGGCGGAAGAATTCGAGCACGGGGGCGCAGCCCACGGCATTGCCCATATTGGATTCGGGGTTGTTAACCAGCCAGGTGCCGGACTCCTTGACGATATCCATCTCGGCGGGCGTCACGTGGATGCAGTGGCCCAGCATGGTGTCGGGGCCGAGCAGGTTGTGTTGCAGCAGGCGCTCGACGGGGCTGATGCCGCCGCGGTTGAGGCGGGAATCCCACACATCGTTCATGCCCTCGCACACGTGGATGTGGAAGCCGGTCAGACCGTTGTTGGCCTCGGCCATCTTATCCATGGTCTCATCCGACAGCGTAAAGGTGGCGTGACCGCCAAACATTGCGGCGATCATGTGGTTGTCGTTATCGCGACGCTCCTTGGCGGCCCACTGGGCAAACTCGGCGTTCTCGGCAATAGCCTGATCGCACTTTTCCTGGCCACGGCGGTCGGAAACCTCGTAGCACAGGCACGAACGCATGCCCAGCTCCTGAGCTGCGTCCTTAATGGTAAAGAGGCTTCCCGGGATCTCGCAGAAGCTCGCATGGTGATCGAAGATCGTGGTGACGCCATCGCGGATGGAGTCAAGAATCGTGGCATAGGCGCTGGCCTTGGTGCCGTCGAGCGTCAGGTTGTCATCGATCTTCCACCACTGCTGCTCAAGATTCTCCAGGAAGTTGGTGGGGTTGCAGCCCTTAATGGCAAGGCCGCGGGCCAGACCCGAGTAGATGTGGGTGTGGCAGTTGATAAGTCCGGGCATGATGAGGTTGCCCTGGGCGTCGACGTACTCGGCATCCGGGTACTTGGCCTTGAGCTCGCGCTCGGGGCCCACTTCGACGATCGTATCTCCGTCAATGGCGACCGCACCGTTGGGAATAAACGGAGTCTGAGCGTTGCGGGTAAAGACGGAACCGTTAGCGACCAGAAGCATAAATGCTCCCTTCAACATCAGGGGCGGGGTTTGACACCTCTGACATGGCGGAAGTGCGAAGCGCCGGCCTACACCGGAAACGGGCCCTCTCCCGTCAACGCTTCACCAAAGGGACAAGCCCTTTGAAGTGCGGCTTGGCGCCGCATGGCGCCGGCGGACGAGGCGATGCGTCCGCCAGCGAATAGCACCGAATTGGTTACTTCTTGCTCTCGGGCAGGACCAGATCCACAGCGGCATCCTTGGCGGCATCGATGTGCTGAGCCACGACCGGCGTCTGCGGAAGGATCAGGTTAAGGACAATGGCCATGATGGCAGTGGGGGTTACGGCATTGGAGCCGATGACGGTGGACACCCAGGCGGGCATACCCTCGCCGGCAAGGCAACCGCTGGCCATCCAGATACCCAGGCCAAAGACGACGGAGGTACCGACGATGGTGGTAGTGCGCTGCGTGAGGCCCTCGCGAGTGAACATGCGCACGCCGTTCATAGTGATGGTGCCAAAGACGCCGACGGTCGCGCCGCCGATGACGGGCTGCGGGATAGCGGAAAGGACAGCAGAGAGCTGCGGGAACAGACCGGCGATGGCAAAGACGGCCGCGATGATCACAAAGACCCACTTGTTGACGACCTTGTTGGAGCAGATGATGCCCACGTTCTGGCCAAGGGCGCTGGTGGGAAGACCGCCCAGCAGGCCGCCGACCATAGAGGTGAGACCCTGGGACACGATAGCGCCGGAGAGCTCGCGCTCGGTGGGCATACGGTCGATGGAGCCCAGGCAGGCGGCGGAGACGTCACCGATAACCTGGATGGCAACCATGGGGAACACGACGGCGAGGGTAATGCAGACCTCGGGATCAAACTCGAGCGCATAGGGCATGAGCTTGGGAAGGGCGAAGACCTGAGCGGTGGCAACGCTGGAGAAGTCGATCATGCCAAAGGGAATCGAAACGATCATGCCAACGATCATGCCAAAGAACACGGATCCCAGCTTGAGCGTGCCCTTGCCAAAGTTGGCGAGCGCAAAGACCACGGCGAAGGTGATAAGAGCGACGCACCAGGCCTGCGGAGTGCCCCACAGCGGCGTGCCCATGCCACCGGCCATGTACTTGACGGCCGTGGGATAGAGAGAGACGCCAATGGAGAAGATGACCGTACCGGTCACGACAGGCGGGAACAGCCACTTAATCTTGCTGTAGGCCAGACCAAAGAGGACCGCGACGGCGCCGCCGACGATCTCGCCGCCCAGCAGAGCGCCAAAGCTAAAGCCCGAGGCACCCATGGCCTGGAGGGCCGGGAGGAACGCGAACGAAACGCCCATGACGATGGGCAGGCCGCCGCCGATGCGACGGAAGGGAGCGAAGGCCTGAAGGGCCGTGTCGATTGCCGAAAGAATGAGCGCGACCTGGATGATGTCGGTGCTCTGCTGGCTATTAAAGCCGTAGACGCCAGCCATGATGACAGCCGGGGTGATGATACCGGCAAACGAAGCCAGTACGTGCTGAAGGGCACACGGGATCATTTCCTTAACGGGAGGCATGCCTTCACGAGTGAACAGGGCTTCAGTGCCGTTCGTAACCGTCTCCTGGGTCATTTGACCACCAATCCTCGAAGTAGTTGTTTTCGCATCTAACGCTCTATTGTGACGCAGTGCGGGGTTGAGGTTGTGCCTTCATTGCATATCGTATTAAAGATGATTCTCATTCTCAATAATAATTTTTTGTTATCAGACTATTCTTCAGCTGAAATAACGCATTTCCGCAGGTCAGGAAAGTGTCTGGTCAAAATAACATCTAACTTTTCTTTTGGTCAACCGTTTACCGCCAAATATCTACCGCTCATCTGTATTACGCAATATACCTGCGGATATACGAGATGATGGGCAGCGTGTTACCATGAGAAAAAATTGTTATGAACATTTCCGATTTCACCCAAAGGAGTTGCCCGTGAACGAGACCGTACGCCGCTTTTTGCCGATGGTCGATTTTCTGGAGCAGATACTCGGCAAAAACAGCGAAATCGTGCTGCACGATTTCTCGGATCCCGACCACGCCATCGTCGATATTCGCAACGGCATCGTGAGCGGCCGCAAGGTCGGCGGCCCCGCCACCGATCTGGCACTCAAGATCATGCACGACCCCAAGTATCGCGACCTGCCGTTTATTACGGGCTACGAGGGGCGCGGTGCCGGCGGCAAGACGTTGGAGTCAGCGACGTACTTTATCCGCGAGAATGACGAGATCGTCGGTATGCTCTGCGTCAACACCGACCTCTCGACCGTGCGCTCCATCAACGCCATGGCGCAGCAGCTCATGGCGTGCTTCGACGCGGCGCCGACGCGCACGGAGCCCGCCCCTATCGAGGTCGAAAGCCTTTCGGAGTCCACACAGGAGCTCATCGACCGCAGTATTGCCGAGCTGCTGAGCGCGCGAGGGCTGGATGTAGCGTCGCTTGGTCAGAGCGACCGCGTGGACGTCATTCGCCACCTCAACGGCAACGGGGTGTTCATGCTCAAGGGTGCCGTGGCCTGCGCTGCCACCGCGCTGGGCATCTCGGAGCCCAGCGTCTACCGCTACCTGCAAAAAGTCCGCAAGGAGGGCTAACGAGCAAAATGGAGCGCGGCTCCACAAGCGATCCGTCACTTGACAAAAGACCCTGCAGCTCGCACGCGCTGCAGGGTCTTTTTGCATGTCATGTTTAGTTGTGGCCAACGCCTTAGAGAGCGGCGACGACCTCGATCTCGACCAGACCACCGGCCGGAAGGGCGGCAACCTGGAAAGCGCTGCGCGCGGGGAACGGAGCCTCGAACCTGGAGGCGTAAATCTCGTTCACGGCAGCGAAGTCGGCAATGTCGGCCAGGTAGACCGTGGTCTTGACGACATCGGCAAAGGTGGCGCCGGCAGCGGTCAGCAGGGCCTCGACGTTGGCGAGGGACTGCTTGGCCTGGGCCTCGACGCCCTCGGGCATCTTGCCGGTCGCGGGATCGATGCCCAGCTGGCCGGACAGGAACACCATGTTGTCGGCCTGGATACCGGGGGAATACGGGCCGATGGCTGCGGGTGCGTTATCGGAAGACACGACGGTCTTGCTCATGTTTTTCTCCTTACGATCAATTGAGAGAGCGTGAGCGCGGTGTTCACACCGGGAGGCACAATTCGGTCTGAACACCGCGCTTGATTTGGGATAGTACTCAAGGTTTCCGCGCGATGCAAGATTATTATCACGTTGCGAGAATAATTTATCGCCCAACGGCACCTGTCGGCCGCTGAACGGCACGACCGGACGGTGAAGCTCAAAATGATCCGTTTCCCTCCGTCCCCATCGGATCAGGTAATCCATAGGGGACGGAGGGAAACGGGTCATTTTTGCTGCAAGGACTGCTGAAGACTTTATCCCGCTTGGAGCACGGGCATCGCCCGCCGCAACAGCACCACTATACTTTTGAATATCTGAGCATTTTGAAAGGCAGGATATGACCGCAACCGCCAGTCGAACCACCAACCGCAGACCCGAGCTTTTGGCGCCCGCCGGAGGGCCCGAGCCCTTTGCCGCCGCACTCGCCGCCGGGGCAGACGCCATCTACTGCGGCATGGGCAGCTTCAACGCCCGCCGCAAGGCCACCAACTTTACCGACGAGGCCTTTGAGCAAGCCTGCCGCGCCGCACATCTAGCCGGGTCGCGCGTCTACGTCACGGTCAACATCGTCATCAAGCAGTCCGAGATGAGCGATGCGCTGCAACTCATCCATCGCTGCTCCACGCTGGGCGCCGATGCCTTCATCATCCAGGACTGGGGCCTGTTCTTTGAGGTCAAGCGCACGATGCCCGGCATCGAGACGCACATCTCAACCCAAGCAAACATCCACGACGACCGCGGAACCCTTTGGTGCCGCGAGCAGGGCGCCGACCGTGTGACCCTCTCGCGCGAGCTTTCCATCGACGAGATTGCCGCCATTCACGATGCCGCGCCCGATGTGGACCTTGAGGTCTTTAGCCATGGTGCCATCTGCTTTTGCTACTCGGGCCTGTGCCTGCTTTCGAGCTTTGCCATGGCGGGACGATCGGCCAACCGTGGCATGTGCGCCCAGCCCTGCCGCCTGCCCTACAAGCTGATCGACGAGAACGGTCGCGCACTCTCCCCCGCCGGCCGCGAGCGTGCGCTATGCCCGCGTGACACCAACACTTCACAGCTTGTTCGCCGTCTGTATGACGCCGGCGCCGCGTCGCTCAAGCTCGAGGGCCGCATGAAGGCGCCCGATTACGTGTACTCCATCGTTGATGTATATCGTCACGAAATTGACGACATGCTATCCGGAGCCACCGTTGCCAAGGACGAGGAAGCCGCCCGCCAGCGCCAGCTCAAGCGCTGCTTCAACCGCGACTTTACGCACGCCTATCAGGACGGCACCTCGGGCGACGAAATGATGAGCTACGAGCGTTCCAACAACCGCGGCCAGATCGTGGGCACGGTGCTGGGCAGCCGCCCGGCCAACCGCGATGTGCGCGGTCTCAAGCCCGACGACCGCCGTCGCCGCGCCGCCATCGCCCGCATTGAGCTGTTTGAGCCCGTGGGCAAAGGCGACCTGCTGGAGCTTCGCCACGATAACGAGTTTGACCAGTTCCTGACCACCATTGCTGCCGATGATGCCGCCGCAGGCGACATCATCGAATGTCGCGTACCCCGCAGCATGCCCGAGGGCTGCCGCGTCCGCGTGATTCGCAGCCAGCGTGCCATCGACGCCGCCGGCGCCGCGCTCAAGCGCGATGTGCTGCGCCGCCGAGCTGTTGATGCGTCCGTCGTGGCGCGCCTGGGCGAGCCGTTTACCGTCACACTCACCTGCTGTGACAGCCCCGCGCTCACCGCCACCGCCACAGGCTTCACCGTCGAGGCCGCCAAGACCCGCGCCGTCGAGGCGGCAGACCTGGTTGAGCATGTGGGCCGCATGGGCTCCTCGCCCTTTGAGGCCGCGAGCTTTGATGTGGCGCTCGATGAGGGCTGCGGCATGGGCTTCTCCGCCGTGCACAAGGTGCGCGCCGCCGCTTGCAAGGCGCTGGAAGAGGCCATTCTGGCGCCGTACGAGGAGCGCGCGAAAACTCTCGAGATTCCGGTGCTCGACAAATGTACGCGCGCTATGCCCGAGCATTACCGCGATGAGCCGCAGATCTGCGCCGCCGTCACCACGCTCGAAGCCGCCGAGGCAGCTCGCGCCGAGGGCGCCACGCGCATCTACATGACCACCGATGCGCTCGATGCGGCCGAGCTCTCCCCCGCCGATGCGTTTGAGCAGGGCATCGTACCCGTACTCGACGAGGTCTGCCGCGCCGTCGACCACGAGCGCGTCGATCCCTGGATCAATGCCGGAGCTACCGTCGCCGTCGGTAATATCTCCGAGCTCGCCGTAGCCGCGCAGGCCGGCGCCACGGCCGAAATTCGCTCTTGCCTGCCGGTGCACAACACGCCCTGCATGGAGGCGCTTGCCGAGCGCGGAGCCGGTGCGTTTTGGCTCTCGCCCGAAATCACGCTCGACGAGATTGTCTCGCTCGGTGCCGCCGCGCCCGCGGCTTTGGGCATCACCGTCTTTGGCCGCCCGCGCGTCATGACAAGCGAGCATTGCATTCTGCAGGTTGCCAACGGCTGCATCCACGATTGTGTCAACTGCCGTCTGCGTGCCCGCAAGCTCTCGCTCAAGAATATCGACGGAAAGGTCATGCCCGTCCGCACCGACATCCACGGCCGCTCTCGCCTGTACGATGCCTACCCCATCGACCTCACGCCGCAGATTCCTCAGCTGCTCGATGCCGGCGTGCGTCGTCTCATGGTGGACGGAACGCTGCTCGAGGCAGATGAGGTGGGCCGTGCCGTCGCCCGCGTCCGTCGTGCCGTCGAAGCCGCGCAGGCCGGCCGCAAGCCCGCCGCCCGCCTACGCGGGGCGACCTCGGGCTGCATGTTTGTGGGAATCAGCTAACCGAAAGGCTTACACGTGAACGAAGAACCTCAAGTCCTCTACTGCGACGCCTGGCTCATGGCCATCGACAAGCCCGCCGGCATGATCGTCCACGGCGACGGCACCGGCGAGCGCACACTCACCGACTACGCCAGCGACCTGCTGCTGGCGATGGGCGACGGCTTTGCCGCGACCGATATGCAGCCGCTCAACCGCCTAGACCGCGACACCACCGGCGTGGTGCTGTTCTCGCTCGACAAGCAGACGCAGCCCGCCTTTGACCAGATGGTCATCGACCACGCTTTCGAAAAGCACTACCTGGCGCTCGCCGAGGGCAAGATCGACTGGAACGAAAAGCTCATCGAAAAGCCCATCGCCCGCGACCGTCACGACAGCCGCAAGATGCGCGTCGGCGCCAGCGGCAAGCCGTCTCAGACGCGCGTGAAGGTGCTCAAGCGCCTTAAGGGCCGCCGCGGCCTACCCACGCGCTCGTATATCGATGTCGAGTTGCTCACCGGCCGCAAGCATCAGATTCGCGTGCACCTGGCCAGCGAGCGTCACCCCCTGGTTGGCGACGACCTGTACGGAACGCCGCGCCCCTGCGGCCTGATGCTCCACGCCCACAGCGTGTCCTTCACGCATCCCGTAACCGGCGAGCACATCCACATCGAAGCCCCCTGCCCCTGGGAGCCCTAAACCACCACAATGGGGACAGGCACCTTTGTGGTGGTTTTGCCGCAATGGCCCAGCCACGGTCCCAAAACGTCTCGATCTGTAACAGTTAGAACCCGTTTTCCGGTCTATCTGTTACAGATCGAGACATTCGAATCTCCCTCAAGGAAAAATCTCAATCTATAACAATAACTCGGCAAAATCGGTCCCAGATGTTACAGATCGAGACAAAGGGACGGCGCGGTTCGGAAGAATCTCAATCTGTAACATCTAACCCACTTTTAACGGTCTAGTTGTTACAGACTTAGACAAAACGGCAGACAACAAAAGCGGCATCGCCCATCGAGGGTGTTGCCGCTTTTCTATTGAGGAACCTAAATGGTTTTGACCTTGCCCTGTCGCTAGACCGTGATGACGTTGTCCATCGACTGGTACTTGGCTGGCACCTCGCCCGCGGTGATAACCGTTGCGTCACGGAAGTCCGCGAATTTTACGGGAGCCACCATGCCAAACTTACTGGCGTCCGAGATTACGAAGCGTTTGGCGGTATGGCGCATCGAGATACGCTTGACTTGCGCTTCCTCGATATCCGGTGTGGTGAGACCTTGCTCGACGGCGATGCCATTGGAACCCCAAAAGCCGCAGTTGAAGTTATAGCGGTCCAGGGTTGCCAAGGCGTCGGGACCGACGAGCGCCTCGGTCTCGGGCTTGAGCTCGCCGCCCAGCACCACGGTGCGCATGCCGCGCAGAGCGAGATGCTGAGCATGGAGCACGGAGTCGGTCACATAGGTGACGCCCTCAAGGCGCGGAAGATGCTCGATGAGCCTAAGCGTCGTCGAACCTGAATCGATGTACACAAAGCTCTCGGGCTCCACCAGGGCCGCGGCACGGGCGCAGATGCGCTCCTTGTCATCGTTATGGAGATCACTGCGCTCGCTGATCGTCAGGTCGCGCGTCACGTGCGCGCGCTCCAGACTTGTCGCACCTCCGTGCACCTTGGCGATACGGTGTGCTCGGTCGAGCGTCTGCAGGTCGCGCCGAATAGTAGACGCCGTCACGCCCAGGGCCTCAGCAAGCTCCGGCACGGTAACCGAGCCGGTCTGCTGCACCATCGACACGATCTCGTTGAGCCTATCTTCCGCAAGCATCGCTTACTCCTCCTCGGGGTACACGACTCCCCAATCGGCGCGGAGCTTGGTCATCAGCTCCATAACATCGGAAGCATAGCCCAGAAGCTCGCGCTTAGAATCATCGCCGGCAACGGCCTTCTCCAGGTCGGCCATCTCGTAGCACAGTGCGTAGGCCTCGGTGCCAGTGTGGACCTCCTCGCGGTGACCGTCTGCAGTCCACACGATGGTCGCATGGTCGGCACGCGGATACTCGTTGACCTCGATATAACACTTGTCGAAGCTGATAACCGAGCGCTTGGGCTGCTTGGAGTGGAGCGTAAGGCTCACGACGCCCAGCTGCTGCTCGGCGTTACGGCAGACAATGCCACCTGCGACGTCAACGCCAGTCTCGCAGGTATTGCCCAGCGAAACGACCTCAGCGGGCTGGCTTGCCATAAAGAGGCGCATGACGGACAGGGCATACACGCCAATATCGAGCATGGCGCCGCCGGCAAGGCTGCGGCTGTAGAAGCGGTTGGTCAGGTCGCCGTACTCCTTATAGCTGCCAAAGTTGAGCTGGGCGAGGTTCATGCGGCCAAAGTCGCCTGCATCCATGCGACGGCGCAGCTCCTGATACAGCGGCATGTGGAGCACCGTGGTAGCATCCATAAGGACCACGTTGTGCTCGTCGGCGATGGTACGGGCCTCGTCGAGCTCGGCAGAGTTGAGGGTAATGGCCTTCTCGCAGAGCACGTGCTTGCCGGCGGCCAGCGCGGCACGCAGATAGGTGATATGCGTGTTGTGCGGCGTGGTGATATAGACGGCGTCGATATCCGGATCGGCATAGAGGTCCTCAACCGTTTCATAGACCTTCTCGATGCCATACTGCTCAGCAAAAGCCTGGGCCTTGGACAGCGTGCGGTTGGCGACGCCCGCAAGCTTGCGGCCGGCCAGCGCGAGGGACTGGGCCATTTGGTTGGCGATAACGCCACAACCGATCACAGCCCAGCGAAGCTCGGGAGCCGTAAAGATGTCGTTAGGGAACGGCTTATCCTGGACCGAAGCGAACGCTGCTTTTGCGGCTGCCGCGGAGTCGAGTGGAGCCTGCTTGGAATCTGCCATATGTGCCTCCTGAGTCATCGGAAGTTCTTCATTTCCAACAGCCTTATATTCGCACAAATGCGCGCGCATTTGCTTGTATTTGCGTGTTTATTTGTTTATCGGTCATTATTTAGCCATATTTTGCACATTTTTACGCGGTCATACGCATTAACACGCAATGCTATGCGCGATAATGCGCATGCGAGGATCCTTGTAAAGGATAAAGAGGCGGAACACCAAAGCCCAAAAAGGCAGAGCAGGCTGTCTTACTCTTCCCCTCTAGGGGCATCAGGCATCAATGGACCGTCCCAAACTGCCGACACATGGGGACTGTCCCCAACTGCCGGGACTACTCATTTAAGTCTGTCCCCAATGAGCACAATCACTCATGTAAGTCTGTCCCCAATGAGTATTTAAGTCTGTCCCCAATGAGTAGGGATAGAAAAAGGCCCGGGTGCCGTGGCATCCGGGCCTTTGCTAGCAACTTGATGTTGCGGGCAGCTTAGAACTTGTGGCCGCACTTCTTGCAGACGCGCAGCTTGTTCTTGCCGTCCTTCTCGTGACCGACGCGGGTAACCTTACCGCACTCGGGGCAAACGAGATTGACGTTGGAGGCGTCGATGGGAGCCTCCTGCGAAACGATGCCGCCCTGCTGGTTGGCAGCGTTGGGCTTGACGGCCTTCTTGACGACCGAAACGCCCTCGACAACGACCTTGTTCTCGGCGGGGAGAGCACGCAGGACAACGCCCTGCTTGCCGCGATCCTTACCAGAGAGAACCTGGACCTTATCGCCCTTCTTGATATACATATATCTCCCCTAACTACAGGGTCTCGGGAGCGAGCGAGACGATCTTCATGTACTTCTTGTCACGAAGCTCGCGAGCGACGGGCCCGAAGATACGGGTACCGACGGGCGAACCATCGTTGTTGATGACAACGCAGGCGTTCTCATCAAAGCGAATGTAGGAGCCATCCTTGCGGCGGATCTCCTTAACGGTGCGAACGACGACGCAACGGACAACGTCCTTCTTCTTGACGTTGGCGCCAGGGGTAGCCTCCTGGACAGCACCGATGAACACATCGCCGATGCCTGCATAACGACGCTTGGAACCGCCAAGCACCTTGATGCAGCGAATCTTGCGAGCGCCGGAGTTGTCGGCGACGTTCAGCATGGTTTGCATCTGAATCATGGTAGATGTTCCTCCGAACTAAGAACCGAAGAGAGGTGCGCAGCCTTTATGCGGCCCGTGGTATGCAAGCCAGGCATACGCACATCTTCGGAAACGTACAAGTCGTAAGAGCGACTGCTTATTTAGCGCGCTCGACGACCTCGATGAGGCGCCAACGCTTCATCTTGGACATAGGACGGGTCTCCATAACGCGGACGGTGTCGCCCACGCCAGCCGTGCACTCCTCGTCGTGAGCGTGCAGCTTCTTGGAGCTGGTCATCATCTTGCCGTACTTGGGGTGACGCTTGCGCTCGGTGATGGTGACAACAATGGTCTTGGCACCGGAGACGGAGGTAACGACACCCGTACGGACCTTACGCGAGTTACGCGATTCAGTCATGTTCTCTCCTTAGGTCCTACTCGGCGACAGCGGACTTCTCCGCTGCGATCTCGCGGGCGCGCTGCTCCGTGAGGACGCGAGCGATGTCCTTCTTCACGGTGTTGACGCGAGCGGTGTTGTCCAGCTGGCTGGTGGCCATCTGGAAACGAAGGTTAAAGAGCTCGGCGCGCATTTCCTTCAGCTTCTCAACGAGCTGAGCGTCCGAGAGCTCACGAATCTCTGCGGGCTTCATTAGTTCTCCTCCTTGGCGGCGGCGGCGTCCTCAGCAGCCCACTTGGCCTCGAGAGCGGCCTCCTCAGCCATCTCCTTCTCGATGCGCTGCTCAGCGTTCTTAGCAGCAACAATCTTGGTCTTGATGGGAAGCTTGTGCTGTGCAAGACGCAGAGCCTCGCGAGCGACCTCCTCGGGCACGCCCTTGACCTCGAACATGATGCGGCCGGGCTTGACGACGGCCACCCACTCCTCGGGGTTACCCTTACCAGAACCCATGCGAGTCTCGGCAGGCTTCTTGGTGATGGGCTTATCGGGGAAGATCGTGATGTAGACACGACCGCCACGCTTCATGTAGCGGGTCATGGCAATACGAGCAGCCTCGATCTGACGGTTGGTGATCCAATGGGCCTCGAGAGCCTGGATACCAAACTCGCCGAAATGCAGCTCGGTATTACCCTTGGCCTGGCCCTTCATGGAGCCACGCTGCACCTTGCGGTGAAGAATACGCTTAGGGGCAAGCACTACTGACCCCTCCTCTCGGAGTTACGACGACGAGGACGTGAAGAGCCCTCGAGTGCAGGGTTGGGAACAGGCTGGCCCGGGAGCTTCTCGCCCAGGTAGATCCAGACCTTCACGCCGCAAGCGCCCATGGTGGTGCTGGCGACAGCCGTGCCGTAGTCGATCTTGGCACGGAGGGTGTGCAGAGGCACGCGACCCTCGCGGTACCACTCACGACGGCCCATCTCGGCACCGCCGAGACGACCGGAGCACTGGATACGGATGCCCTTAGCGCCGGCCTTGCGGGCGGACTGGACAGCCTTGCGCATAGCGCGACGGAAGGCAACGCGGCCCTCGAGCTGCTCGGCGATAGACTGAGCAACGAGGTTGGCGTCGAGCTCGGGGCGCTTGATCTCGACAACGTCGACGGAGAGCTGGCCCTTGGAGACGCCAGCGACCTTCTCGAGCTCGGTGCGGAGGGTATCGATCTCGGCACCCTTCTTACCGATGACAACGCCGGGGCGAGCGGTGAGGATGATGACCTTCACCTTGTCGCCAGCGCGCTCGATCTCGACGCGGGAGACAGCTGCGCGGGAAAGACGCTTCTCGAGGTACTTGCGGATCTCGAGATCGTTACCGAGGGTCTTAGCGTAATCCTTCTCTGCGAACCAGCGGGAGCGCCAGTTCTCGGTGATGCCAAGACGGAAGCCGGTGGGGTAGACTTTCTGACCCATACAGCTTTACGCCTCCTTTCGAGGAGCAACGACGACGGTGATGTGGGAAGTACGCTTCAGAATGCGAGAAGCGGAACCCTTGGCGCGGGGACGGATGCGCTTAAGCGTCGGACCCTCGTCAACATAGGCAGCGGCGACAACCAGGTTGTCGGCACGCAGACCGTTGTTGTTCTCGGCGTTCGCAACGGCGGAACGGAGAACCTTCTCGACATCCACGGCGACGGCGCGGTCGCAGAAGTGGAGGATGTCGAAGGCCTGAGCGACAGGCTTGCGGCGGATCAGATCGACCACCAGGCGGGCCTTGCTGGGGGAAACACGCACGTACTTAGCGACGGCGCGAACCTCGGTGGCCTCAGTTTCAATAGACTTAGTTGCCATTTACGGTTAACCCCCTATTTGGCCTTGTGGCCACGGAACGTACGAGTCGGCGCGAACTCGCCGAGCTTGTGACCAACCATGGACTCGGTAACATACACGGGCACATGCTTGCGGCCGTCGTGGACGGCGATGGTGTGACCAACCATCTCGGGGAAGATGGTGGACGCGCGGGACCAGGTCTTCACGACGTCCTTCTTGCCAGCCTCGTTCATCGCGGTGATACGCGAGAGAAGGCGAGTCTCCACGAACGGGCCCTTTTTGAGACTTCTGCTCATAAGTGCTTTCTCCTAAAACTCGGTATCCGAAATTACTTCTTACGGCGACGAATGATGTGCTGGTTCGAGACCTTCTTCTTCTTGCGCGTACGAAGGCCCTTCGTCGGCTTACCCCAGGGGGTAACAGAGGGACGACCAGAGGTGTGGTTCTTGCCCTCGCCACCGCCGTGCGGGTGGTCGACAGGGTTCATGACGGTACCGCGGACGGTCGGGCGCACGTTCATGTGACGCTTACGGCCGGCCTTGCCGATGACGATGTTGGCGTGATCGGCGTTGCCGACCTCACCGACGGTGGCGCGGCAGGTAACGAGGATGCGGCGCATCTCGGAGGAAGGCATACGGACGATAGCGTACTTGCCCTCCTTACCCATCAGCTGGCAGGAGTTACCGGCGGAACGGGCGATAGCGGCGCCCTTGCCCGGCTGGAACTCGACAGCGTGGATGAGCGTACCGACGGGGATGTCGGCGAGGGGCAGAGCGTTGCCCGGCTTGATGTCGGCGTCAGAACCGGACATGATGGTCTGACCGACCTCGAGGCCCTTGGGGGCCAGGATGTAGCGCTTCTCACCGTCTGCGTAGTGCAGCAGAGCGATGCGAGCGGAACGGTTCGGATCGTACTCGATCGTGGCAACCTTGGCGGGCACGCCGTCCTTGTTGCGCTTGAAGTCGATCACGCGGTAACGACGCTTCACGCCGCCGCCCTGGTGGCGGGTGGTGATGCGGCCGTTGTTGTTACGACCAGCCTTCTTGGGCAGGGGCTCGAGAAGAGACTTCTCGGGCTTGGTGCAGGTGATCTCGGAGAAATCGGAGATCGTCTGCCAACGCCTACCAGCGGAGGTCGGCTTAAGGTGCTTTACAGCCATTACAATCCCTTTCAATAGGAATCCGTTAGCCATCGCAGACAGGGATTCGAGGTTCTGCCTCGGGTGCGATGACACCGGACGAATACACGGTTCCGGGCGTGTCCATTTTATACGCCCAAAACCTTGAGCTCTCGCCTCCCCTATTTGGGAGGCATGAGCTCACTCAACAGCAGCGAGTCTTAGGCCTGGTTGCCAAAGACCTCGATGGTGTCGCCCTCGGCCAGCGTGACGATGGCCTTCTTCCAAGAACGGGTCTTGCCGGCGACATAGCGCACGCGCTTGGTCTTGGGCTTGACCGTCAGGGTGTTCACGCGAACGACCTTGACGCCGAAGATCTCCTCGACAGCGTCCTTGATCTGATACTTGTTAGCATCCTTGGCGACCTCGAACGTGTACTTGTTCTGCTCCATGCCGGAGAAGGAACGCTCGGACACGATCGGACGGATGATGATCTCGTGGGCGGTCATTTATGCAAGCACCTCCCCGAAGTGAGCGGCGATGTCGGCGGGCATCAGCACAGCGTTGTTGTTGACGAGATCGTAGGTGTTGGCCTCGTCGGCAGTGATGATGAACGTCTTGGGAATGTTGCGGAACGACAGGTAGGCGTTGACGTCCTCATCGCGAACGATGATGGTCAGACGCTTGCCCTCAAGGCCGAGAGCCTTGAGCATGGCGACGGCAGCCTTGGTGGAAGGCTTCTCGAAGCCGTAGTCGTCGACGAGCACGAGCTCGCCATCGGCCAGCTTGGCGGACAGCGCGGAGCGCATAGCCAGCTTGACCTCCTTGTTGTTCATACGCTTAGCGTAGGAACGGGGCTTGGGGGCGAAGACAACGCCACCGTGACGCCACTGGGCAGCACGGATGGAACCCTGGCGGGCACGGCCGGTGCCCTTCTGACGCCAAGGCTTCTTGCCGCCACCGGAAACCTCAGAGCGACCCTTAGCAGACTGGGTGCCCTGACGCCAAGAGGCCATCTGGCACTTGACGATGTGGTGCATAACGTGGATGTTCGGCTCGATGCCGTACACCTCAGCGGCGAGCTCGGCCTCGGCGACCTTCTTGCCCTCGCTGTTCTTTACTTCAAACTTTGCCATTTAAGTGTTCTCCTTGGTATGACGCTGGGCTAAATGGGCTGGGCCCTTAGGCCATACGGATGGCGACGAGACCATTCTTGGCACCCGGGACAGCGCCCTTGACCAAGATGAGGTTCTGCTCGGCATCGATGCGGACAACGGAAAGGTTCTTGACGGTAACGCGCTCGTTACCCATGTGACCGGCCATCTTGACGCCCTTGAGGACGCGCGCAGGATAGGCGCACTGACCGATAGAACCGGGGTGACGCTGGAAGTGAGAACCATGCGTCATAGGACCGCGGCGCTGACCCCAGCGCTTGATGCGACCCTGGAAGCCCTTACCCTTGGAGGTACCGATGACGTCGACCTTCTCGACATCAGCGAAATCAGCGACGGTGACAACCTCGCCGACCTTGTGCTCCTCGCCGTTCTCGACGCGGACCTCACGAAGGAAACGGACAGGCTCGACGCCAGCCTTAGCGAAGTGACCAGCCATGGGCTTGTTCACGTTCTTGGCCTTGATGTCGCCGAAACCGATCTGGACGGCGTCATAGCCGTCGGTTGCCTGAGTTTTAACCTGCGAGACAGCGCAGGGGCCAGCCTGGATGACCGTGACGGGAACGACGTTGTCGTCCTCGTCCCAAACCTGGGTCATGCCAATCTTGCGGCCGAGAATCATGCTGATCAAGATATGATCCCAACTCTCGCGTGGTCTTGGGACAATGCGTACACCACCGAGCGTACGCCCCTAGAGGACCACTACTTACACGACGTGCTCCCCAGCCTTGTATTGCGTCCGGACTACCTGACAACCCTATTAAGCAGGCATTTTGTCCAGCCAGAATACTCCCCTGGTTTCACACAGCTGTTTAGTATACACGGCTGCGGGCGTATCCATCGAGATTCATATTTCACTCACATTGTTTACGCAGGTAAAGTGCGTGGCACGTCTCCCGAGCACGGCGGAGGGCCGGAGAAATATATTAAGGTCCCTGCTCTACAGTCCTGCGCAAGACGAAGGCCACATTAAGTGGCCTTCTTTGCGTGCGGAACTCGCGATGACCTTAATATATTTCTCCGGCCCTCCGCCGTGCTCGGGAGACGACACGTTGATGTCTGCTTAACTCTGCTCGCTCAGGCTAATGACTTTGTTGGGGATCCACTATTTGCTGAAGGGTGAACCTACATTGCATTGGCTCGCCTTCTGCTTGTGGCTTTTCCTCGTCAAAATCGAAGATCATGATGGCGCAGTTGGGAAGTTTTGTTGGGAGCTTGAAGCCCTCTGGGGTTGCAGCCTTGATGAATTGGCGGCTGGCGCTGCCGTGGCTTACTGCTAGGAGGGTTTCGATGCCCTCGGCTCCCATGAGATTGGTGAGGGTGTCTACCATGCGTTCTTGCAGCGCGCGGCTTCCTTCTCCTCCAAAGGGGACCAGGTCCTCGCCCGGATCCCAGACGTCGGTGGGTAGCGCGTCGTGGGGGCCTTCTTCGAAGGAGCCGTAGCAGCGCTCGATGATGCCTTCGCAGGGCTCGACTGCTGCGTCCGGGCCAAGGAGTTCGGTTGCGACGAGCCGAGCTGTGTCCATGGCTCGGCCTAAGGGTGAAGAGACCACTTTGTCGGGGACGACGCCGTGGGCTTTGAGCCATGCGGCTGCCATCCCGGCTTGCTGACGGCCTAAGTCGGTGAGCGGTGAATCGCAGCGACCCTGGACCAGCTTTTTGACGTTGAACTCCGTCTGACCGTGGCGGAGTAGATACAGTTTCTTCATGCTCTCCCCTTCTGCATCAGTTGCTTTATCGGCGTGGCCTTACTCGTGGGTATGGCCTACGTAGTCTTCGTCGATCGTAATCTTGGCAATCGACTTGGGATATTCCGATTCGACCCGTTGTGCCAGCGCGTGCTTTAAGTCTTCGGCACTCATCTGCAGATCCGAGGGACGCACGCAGTCAAAGATCACGTTGGTGTGCGTAGGACCCGGCACACAGCGTAGGTCATGAATCGAGAGGCGGTTATCGATCTCCTGAGCCATGGCGTGAATGCGCAAGCGCATGCTCGCCACCTTGGGGTCATCGGTCACGATGGGATCGTAGTGAAGCGTGACGATCATGCCGTCTTCGTCCCTAAACGACTGCTCGATGTTATCGAGCGTGTCGTGGCTTTCCAGCGGGCTGGCTTCGGCCGCCATCTCGGCGTGCGCACTTGCAAACTTCCTGCCCGGGCCGTAGTCGTGAACCATCAAATCGTGAACGCCCAAAACGCCGGGATAGCTCATGATCTTGTCTCGAATGTGCTTGACCAGCTTAGGATCGGGTGACTGGCCCAAAAGCGGGCTCACCGTATCCTGGATGAGTTCAAAGCCGCTCCAGCCAATATAAGCGCCAACGGCAAGGCCGACCCATGCATCAAGATTGATATGCGTCACCTGCGAAACAATTGCGCACGCCAGCACGGCGCCCGTAGCAAGGACATCGTTCTTGGAATCCTGCGCGGTCGCATGCAGCGTCTCGGACTCAATGCGATCGCCGAGCTTTTGGTTGAGGGCCGCCATCCAGAGCTTTACGACCATCGAAAGCACTAGAACTGCCACCAGGGCAAGCGAGAACTCGACAGGTTCGGGGTGGATGACGCGCTCGACCGAGGACTTCACCAGCTCAACGCCAATCAGCAGCACGAGCGCCGCCACGACCAGACCCGAGAGATACTCATAGCGACCGTGGCCGTAAGGATGCTCGGGGTCGGCCGGCTTGCTCGCCAGCTTAAAGCCCAGCACGCTCACGATATTCGAGCTGGCATCGGACAGGTTGTTCATGGCATCCGCCACGATCGAAACCGATCCCGACAGCACGCCAATTGCGCCCTTTGCAGCGCATAGTGCCACATTGGCGAGAATACACACCACGCCCGTCAACGTGCCCACGCGCGCACGGTCGCCCTGCGCACGCTTAACAATCCACTCAACCATCTACATCCGCCCCCACGATGCTATCTATATATCTATTGCTCAAACGGATTGTAGTGTAGCCACTTTGTCCCCCAGATACAAAAAGGCCGCAACCCACATGGGCCACGACCTTGGAATGTGACATGCAGGACTGTCCCTTTGTCGATCGATTTATGCGCTTGCTTCGGCCGCGCTCTTCGAGGTTTCGGGCAAATCGGCTCCGTCTTCTGCCGCCCGCCCCTTCGCCGGCACCACGCCAAAGCAGTAGCTCAGCGCCGCAGACACCGCAAATGCCACACCGCCGGCAGCGCAGCACCACAGCAGGTTCGAGATGCCGCCCGTGGCAAAGCCAATGACCATGAGAACATTCGTCATGCCGATGGTATAGGCCGTAACGTGGCCCACGGCTGCAACAAGGCCTCCGACGGCGCCGCCAATGGCCATGCACGTCAGGCACCTGCCATATTTAAAGCCGCAACCGTACAGCGCCGGCTCGCTTACGCCGCCAAGAACGCCCGAGATTGAGTAGCCCAGCATGAGCGCCTTCTCGTCCTTATCCGCAACGCGGAGCGACGCGCCAAAAGGCATGCCCCAAACGGCGAACGTCGCCATCGTCGCGGCAATCAGGATGCACGAATCCGTTCCCACACTCATAAACTGCGCATAGGCGAGCGATAGGACAACGTTGCTGACGCCGGCGATCTTTAGGAACTCCCAGCCCGCAGCAAGCCCCATGAGCGTGAGCAGCGACACGATGCCACCGGAATTGCCAAGCATAAACATAAGCTGGCCCAACAGCATGCCCAGATAGCTGCCCGCCGGCGCCGTAATACACAGCGAAACCGGAACCATGACGAGCATGGTCGCAAACGGAACGAACGAAAACGCCACGGCCTTAGGGATAACGCGCCGAAAGAAACACTCCACTCGCCATAGCACGGGCACCGAGATGAGAACCGGAATAACAGTCGTCGTGTAATCGTTGACCGGCGCGGGAAGCAGGCCATACACGGAAGTCATCGATGCCGCCGTCGTCGATGCGGCATCGACGAGCTTAAGCAGATCGGGCGCAATCAATACGCCGCCCAGCATCATGCCCAGCTGCTCCGAGCAACCGAGCTGGCGGGCGGCCGCCCAACCAAGATAAATGGGCAAAAAGTAGTAACCGGCGTTATAGAGCCAACTGTAGAACAGGCGATAGATTTCGGAATCGGCAGACCATAGGCCCAGCATGCCTTCGCCCATAATGACGGCGACGGTGCGGAACAACGCCGCGCAGACAATAAACGGCAACGCCGACATCATGCTTTTGGACAGATAGTCCACCACGGCCATGGCGTTTGATGAAACCGTCGTTGTAAACGAGGTGTTAGAAACTTGTGGCATGGAACGCCTTTCCCAATGTGACATGTGGGCTGTCCCTTTATCACATCGTGCGGTACTGACCGATTGCACGGTACTTTTCGTAGCGGAGGTTTGTGAGGGTCGCGTCGTCGAGCCGCCCAAGCGTATCGAAGGCATCGAATGCCGAGGACATGACGGCGCCGGCGATCTCCTCATGCGACAGGCCCCTATCGTCAACAATGCCGTCGATGATGCCGAGCGCCAACAGATCGGGGGCCGTGAGCTTAAGCGCCTCGGCGGCCTCATTCGCGCGCTCGGTATCCTTCCACAGGATCGACGCACAGGCCTCGGGGCTCACGACTGAATAGGCCGAGCTCGAGAGCATCAGGATGCGGTCGGACACGGATAGCGCCAGCGCGCCACCAGAGCCGCCCTCGCCTGTCACCACCGAGACAATCGGCGTCTTGAGGCCGCTCATCTCCATGAGGTTCTGGGCAATCGCCTCGCCCTGGCCGCGCTCCTCGGCACCGATGCCGCAAAACGCGCCCGAAGTATCGACCAGGCACAGAACCGGTCGACCAAACTTTTCGGCCTGGCGCATAAGGCGACGCGCTTTGCGGTAGCCCTCGGGATGTGCCATGCCAAAGTTGCGACGCATGCGCTCTTTAGTCGTGGTGCCGCGCTCGATGGCGATGACCGTTACGGGGCGCCCGTCTTTCCAGCCAATGCCAGCCACCACAGCGGCGTCGTCGCCAAAGTAGCGGTCGCCGTGTAGCTCCACAAATCCATCCAGGCCCAGCGAGATCATCTCGCCTGCCGTGGCGCGATCTGCCGAGCGGGTCTGCTTGACAATCTCGAGCGCGGTTTTTGGTGCGGCCGAGCGCTTGAACAAATGTCCCAGCTTTTTGCCGCGGCGGCCCGTATGCACAATCTCGTGCGGTGCCCCCAGGCCGGGCGCGTGCCCTTCGTGCAGCGCCAGCAGCTCGCCTACCGTGAGCGCAACCTCGCCACGCGGTACAACGGCATCGCAAAAGCCGTGCTCCAGCAAAAACTCGGAGCGCTGGAATCCCTTGGGCAGGCGCTTGTGCATGTTCTGCTCGATCACGCGCGGGCCTGCAAATGCCGTCAGGGCATCGGGCTCGGCCAGGATAATGTCGCCCTCCATAGCAAAGCTCGCGGTTACGCCTCCGGTCGTGGGGTCGGTGAGCACCGTGACATACAGGCCGCCCGCCTCACTGTGGCGCCTAACCGCCGCAGAAATCTTGGCCATCTGCATAAGCGAGGTCACGCCCTCCTGCATGCGCGCACCGCCCGAAACGGTAAAGCCGACAACCGGCAATCCCAGCTCGGTCGCACGCTCAAATGTGCGACAGATCTTCTCGCCCACCACGGAGCCCATCGAGCCCATCATAAAGTTGGCGTCCATAAAGAAGAGCGCGGTATCGCAGCCGCAGACCTTGCCCCTGCCGCACACAACGGCATCGCGCTCGCCCGAACGCTCGCTCACGCTCTTGAGCTTGTCGGCATAGCCGGGAAACGAGAGGAAGTCCTCCGACGCCAGATTGGCATCCCATTCCTCAAACGTGCCCTCGTCGACCGTCATGCGCATGCGCGCGCGACCGCTCACGCGAAAGTGTTTGCCGCAACGAGGGCAGACCTCGAGGTTGTCGTGTAGGCGTGCCTCATCGATCACGCGGCGGCACTCCGGGCACTTGATAAACACGTGGCGCGCGGGAAACTCGGCGCACGACTCGGTCATCGGTCCCTCGAGGACGTTGACCGTCTTCGCTTTTCTATTCATCAGCATAGAGATGCCCCATCAGATCGGTGTGATACATGCCCGACAAGAACTCGTCGTTTGCCAGCACGTCGAGCTGAAGCTCGCTGTTTTCGCTCACGCCCTCAATCACGAGCTCGCCCAGGGCCGAGCGCATCTTGCGAATGGCGCCGTCACGCGTGGGCGCACACACGATGAGCTTGCCGAGCATGGAGTCGTAGTACGGCGGAACGTTCGCGCCGGTAAACATGGCGGAATCCCAGCGCACGCGCGGACCGCCCGGCACACGCAACGCGGTGACCGTTCCGCATGACGGCAGAAAGTCCGGCGTCTCGGCATTGATGCGGCACTCCATGGCGTGGTTGCGGACCGGCATGTCCTCCTGCTCAAAGGGCAAAGGCTGGCCGGCTGCCACGCGCAGCTGCCACTTGACCAAGTCGGTATCGGTCACAAACTCCGTAACCGGATGCTCCACCTGCAAGCGCGTGTTCATTTCCATAAAGTAGAAATTGCCGTCGTCCGAATACAGGAACTCGATGGTACCGGCTCCTTCGTAGCCGACGGCACGAGCCAGGTCACGCGCTGCCTTGTGCATGCGAGCACGAATGTCGTCGTGTCCGTCGAGGCACGGCGCGGGGCTCTCCTCGATCAGCTTTTGGTTGCGACGCTGCACCGAGCACTCGCGCTCGCCGAGCGAAAACACATGGCCCTGCTTATCGGCCATAATCTGCACTTCGACGTGGTGCGCCGGCGCGACGAACTTCTCCATGTAGCACTCGCCGTCGCCAAAAACGGCCTCACCCTCGGCACGTGCTTCAATAAAGGCCTTTGCCGCGTCTTCCACGCGCTCGACCTTGCGAATGCCGCGACCGCCGCCGCCCGCCCGCGCCTTAATAAGCACGGGGCAGCCAATGCGCTCGGCCTCGGCCGTTGCCTCCTCGGGACTTTTGAGCAAATCGCAGCCCGGCACGATGGGCACGCCCGCCGCGGCAGCCGTTCGACGTGCGGCATCCTTGTCGCCCATGCTGTCGATCACCTCGGCCGAAGGACCGACAAACGCCAGGCCATACTTGTCGCAGTCGCGCACGAAGCTCGCCTTCTCAGAAAAGAAACCGTAGCCGGGGTGAATTGCCTTAGCCCCCGACTTCACGGCACAGGTGAGCACAGCATCGTCGTTGAGGTAGCTCTCGGCAAGACGCGGGCCGCCGATGCAATACGCCTCGTCGGCAAGCTGCACGTGCAGCGCGTCCGCATCGGCCGTGGAGTAGACGGCGACGGTCTTGATGCCCATATCGCGGCACGCGCGGATAACACGGACCGCGACCTCGCCGCGGTTGGCGATGAGCACTTTGTCGAACATGAAGCCTTCCTTAACTTTCGTGCATGAGTGCAAAAGACATATCGGCGCGGCAGCAAACCTCACCGTTGACGCTCGCAGTACCCGTCGCAAAGCGGAACGGCCCGCGCGCACGCGTGATGGAGCACACCAGATCAACCGTGTCGCCCGGGCGCACCGGACGCTTAAAGCGCACCTTGTCCAGACTCGTGTAGAACGGCGTCGCGCCGCGCGCCTCCTCATCGCCCATCAGCAGCACGCAGCAGTTCTGGGCGAGCATCTCGCACTGGATCACGCCGGGGACGACCGGGTTTCCCGGAAAATGCCCCTGCAAAAAGTACTCGTCGCCCGTAATCGTGATCTTGCCGTGGGCCTCGTCGCCCACTAGCTCGGCTTCGTCGAGCAAAAGCATCGGCTCACGATGCGGCAACAGCTTCTTGAGCTCTTCTTTGTTCATGGATATCACCTATCCGATCCTCATGAGGCAGCTGCCAAACTCCACGAGGTCGCCGTCGGCCACGCAGATCTCGAGCACCTCGCCGTCTGCCTCGGCCGTCACCTCGTTGAGAACCTTCATGGCCTCGATGATGCAGAGGGTCTCACCGGCCTTGACCTTGGAGCCTACGTGCACAAACGGCTCGTCGCCCGGCGCCGGGGCAGCATAGAAAACGCCGACCATGGGAGCGGTCACCTCGGTGCCCTTGGGCTCCGGTGCGGCGACAGGCGCCTGCGCGGCGGGCTCCGGTGCGACAGCAGGCATGGCGACAGGAGCCACCGCCGGAGCAGTCACGGCACCCGGCATAGGCATGGGCACGGCAACCGGCTGTGCGGCGCTCGCGCGCTCGAGCTCGACCGCGGTGCCATCGGGCTCCTCAACACGCACGCGCGTGAGGCCGCGGTCCTCCATCACATCGGCTATCTCGGCAAGTCTTTTGGAATCCATGCTCTAGCTCCTCGTATATCTACGCAGCGCGATGGCGGCGTTGTGCCCGCCAAAGCCCAGGTTGGTCGAAAGCGCCCAGGTAAGGTCGGCGCGAACCGCGCGATTGGGCGTGTAGTCAAGATCGCAGGCGGGATCGGGCGTGTGGTAGTTAATGGTCGGAGGCACCACGCCCTGCTCGAGCGCCATGGCACAGGCCATGACCTCGATGGCACCCGTGGCACCGATCATGTGGCCGGTCATCGACTTGGTCGACGAGACGTGCGCGGCGCGCGCCGCGTCCTCGCCGAGCGCTCGCTTGATGCCCGCCGTCTCGGACGAATCGTTGAGCTTGGTCGAGGTGCCGTGAGCGTTGATGTAGAGGCCCTCGGAAGGCTTAACGTCGCCCTCAGCCACCGCCAGCGATATCGCGCGGGCAATGCCGGCAGCCTCGGGATCGGGGCTCGTGATGTGATAGGCATCATCGGTGTTGCCGTAGCCCACGACCTCGGCATAAATGTGCGCACCGCGCGCCTGCGCATGCTCCATGCCCTCGAGAACCAGCACGCAGGCGCCCTCGCCCATCACAAAGCCGTCGCGGTCTGCATCGAACGGGCGGCAAGCCGTCGACGGGTCAGGATTAGTGGTGAGAGCACGGCAGGATGTAAAGCCCGCAACGGCATCGGGGATGATTGCGGCCTCGGCACCGCCGGCGAGAATCGCATCGGCATAGCCGTGCTTGATGGCGCGGAACGCCTCGCCCACGGCATGGGCCGAGGTCGCGCAGGCGGTCACCACGGGCAGGGTCGGGCCCTTTGCCTTGTGGCGGATTGCGATATTGCCCGAAGCCATATTGGGGATCATCATCGCGATCATATAGGGCGATGCGCGGCGGGGCCCCCGATCGGCGATCGTGTGGACGTTGTCGACGAGTGTCTGCATGCCGCCCACGCCCGAACCCACGTAGACGCCCAGGCGCTCGCGATCGATGGCGCCCTCGACATCAAAGCCCGCATCGTGCATGGCCTCGTCCGACGCTGCCAGGGCAAACTGAACGCAGGGGTCCAGGTGCTTGGCGTCACGCTTGCCAAAGTACTCGTTGCCGTCAAAACCCTTGACCTCGGCCGCCACCTTAACGGCAAACGCATCGGTATCGAAGTGCGTGATCGGGCCGATGCCGCACGTGCCGGCGCACATGGCCGCCCAGGTAGCAAGCGCCGTGTTACCGAGCGGCGATACGGCACCGATACCGGTGATTGCAACTCTCTGTTCCATCATGGTCTCCTCATTCAAGCCGTTGTTCGGCCCTAGTTTCTACATCGCCATTCCGCCGTCGACGCGCACGACCTCGCCCGTAATGTAGGCAGCCGCATCACTCGCCAAAAAGCGCACCACGCCGGCCACTTCCTCGGGGCGCGCCATGCGCTTTAGGGGAATCTGCTCCTCGGTTGCCGCGCGAACCTTCTCCGAAAGCTTTGCCGTCATATCGGTCTCGACAAACCCGGGGGCGACCGCGTTCACTCGTACGCCGCGGGACGCAAGCTCGCGCGCCACCGCCTTGGTCAGGCCGATGACGCCCGCCTTGGAGGCGGCGTAGTTGGCCTGCCCGGCATTGCCCATCAGGCCCACAACCGAGCTCATGTTGATGACGCAACCGCCGCGCTGACGCATAAAGGTCTTGGTGAGCGCGCGCGTCATATTGAACGTGCCCTTGAGATTGACATCGAGCACGCGGTCGAAGGCATCGTCACCCATACGCATGAGCAGGCCGTCGCGCGTGATGCCGGCGTTGTTGACGAGCGCCCAAATGGAGCCAAAGTCGTTGAGGACCGCTTCCACGCATGCGTTGACGGCAGCGGGGTCGGCCACGTCACATTGATATGCGCGCGCCGTGGCGCCAGCCGCCTCGCAGGCCTCGCACGTCTCGTGCGCCGCATCGACGCTGCCGGCATAGACGACGGCGATATCGTAGCCATCCTCCGCCAGGCCCACGGCACAAGCGCGACCGATGCCGCGCGAGCCGCCCGTGACCAGTGCCACGCGGCGCGATCCGTCGAACTCGAGCGCATCGTTGTTCAAATTGCCCATGTCATTCCTTTCGGGTTACAGCCCTGTGGGCTATACGAGCTCGTCGGCAATAGCTGCGACCTGTTCGGCCGTTTCGCACGAATACACACGAACGTCGCTCAGCGTACGCTTGACCAGGCCGGACAGCGTTTTGCCGGGGCCGACCTCAATAAATGTGTCGATGCCTTGATCCTGCAGAGCATGCAGCGTATCGACCCAGCGCACGGCATTGCTCACCTGATTGGCCAAGACATCCGATGCCGTCTGGGGGTCCGCCGGATAGGGCGCCGCTGTCATATTTGCCAAAACAGGAATGAGCAACGGGGACGGCGCGTGACCGGCCTCAATATATGCGGCAAGGCCACAGGTCGCCTCGGCCATATAGGGGCTATGAAATGCACCCGACACCGCGACCTTCACGGCGCGGCCGCCAGCCTCTTTTACTAGGACGTCGAGGGTCTGCAGCGCATCGGGCGCTCCGGCCACAACCGTCTGCTGGGGACTGTTGTAGTTGACCGGCCAGCAGTCCTCGCCGGCCTGCGCAGCCAGGTTCTCGACTTGCGCAGCATCAAGTTTGATGACGGCGCGCATGCCGCCAGGGTGACGCTCGGCCGCCGTGGCCATCAATGCCGCGCGCTCACACACGAGCTCAAAACCCGCTCGCGTATCGAATGCCCCCGCAAAGCTGAGTGCAGCGACCTCGCCCAGCGAGAATCCCGCACAGGCGGCAGGCACCACGCCGCGCTCGCGCAGGGCGACGGCGACAGCCAAGTCGTGCACGAACACGCAAGGCTGCGTGTTCTCGGTCTGCGAGAGCTCCTCCTTGGAGGCGCTCCGGCACTGCTCGCTCGTCCCCGGGCGCACCTCGTCGGCAATGGTGAACACCTCGGCGGCCGCCGGCGATGTCTCGATCAGGTCGACGCCCATCGCGGGGTGTTGGGCACCCTGGCCGGCAAACAGAAACGCTACGCTACCCATGCGGACGCACCCTTCAGGACGCGCTCGGCGCCATCGACCAGATCGTCAACGATTTCGCGTGCGCTCTGGCGCTCGTTGACCATGCCGGCAATCTGTCCACACAAAAACGAACCCTCTTCGTAGTTGCCGTCCTTGGCGGCCTTACGCAGCGCACCGGTTCCCATAGCACCGAGCTCCTCGGCACTCGCGCCGGAACCCTCGCTCTTGGCATAGGCGTTGGTGAAGGGGCTCTTGAGGGCGCGCACTGGATGTCCCGTCGAGCGACCGGTCGCACGCGTTGAAGTGTCGTTGGCCTTCAGGACCATCTCTTTGTACTGCTCCGAGACGGTGCACTCGTCTGCGACCAGAAAGCGCGTACCCACTTGCACGCCTTCGGCGCCCAGCATAAAGGCGGCCGCCACGCCGCGGCCGTCGGCAATACCGCCGGCGGCCACGACGGGAATGTCAACCGCATCGACGACCTGCGGCACCAGTGCCATCGTCGAGGTCTCGCCAATATGGCCGCCCGATTCGGTACCCTCGGCAACAACCGCCGTGGCTCCACGACGTGCCACGAGGCGCGCCAGCGCCACCGAGGCAACGACCGGGATGACCTTGATGCCCGCCTCGTTCCACGCCTTCATGTACTTGGCGGGATTGCCGGCGCCCGTCACGACGACCGGCACTCGCTCGTCAATCACGACCTGTGCAACCTCGTCGGCGAACGGGCTCATGAGCATGACGTTGACGCCAAAGGGCTTATCCGTCCTGGCGCGCAGCTCGTGAATCTGGTCGCGCAGCCAGTTGGCATCGGCGTTCATGGCCGCAATGATGCCTAAGCCACCCGCCTCGGACACTGCGGACGCCAGCGAGGCATCGGCAATCCAGGCCATACCGCCCTGGAACACGGGCTTTTCGATGCCGAGCAGATCGCAGAGAGGAGTCTTGAGCATCTCTACTTCTCCAATGCCGCCTCGACCGTATCGGCGAACTCGCCGACCGTCTTGGGGTTCTCCTCGGTATCGAGCTGGATGCCAAACTCGTCCTCGACGGCAACGAGGATCTCGACGGTGCCCAGGCTGTCGAGACCAATCTCCTCGAGCGTGGACTCGGGCTTCATCTCAACGTCGTCAAGACCAGCGGTCTCGCGGATAACGTCGCAAACGCGCTCGAAGGTCTTCTGATCTGCCATGGTAGTTCTCCTTTGGTTGTGCCCTAGGGCGTTTTTATTTCCTATGTGCGACTACTTCCAACGAAGCAGATAGCCACCTATATCCAGACCGGCGCCAAATCCAACCAAGGCGATCGTGTCGCCCGTGTGAAGTGCACCGGCGTTTGCCAGCCGGTCGAGGGCAAGCGGAATGCATGCGCTCGAAATGTTGCCGGTCTCGCGCAACGTGCGAACCACACGCTCGTCCGGCACGCCCAGACGCTTGACCGCCTGGCTCAGGATTCGTTCGTTAGCCTGATGGAATACAAAATGATCGATGTCTTCGACCAAAATGCTCGCATCGATCGCAAGCTTATGGACCGTGTCACAGATGGCGTTGACGCCGAACTTGAACACGCGGCGGCCATTCATGGACAGCACGCTCGCGCTATCTGCGGAAGCCTTAAACGGCGAGGTACCGACCAGACCGGGAACGCGCAACGTCTCGACGTCGGGCGCCGTCGAAAGCTCAACGGCAAGGGGGTTGTCTCCCCCAGCTTCAATCACTGCGGCGCCTGCCCCATCGCCAAATAGCACGCAGGTGGCACGGTCGGTCCACTCGAGCGCGCGCGTCATCTGCTCGGCAGCAACAACAAGCACGCGCTCGGCACGGCTGCGGGCGATATAGCCCTCGGCGACATCGAGCGCAAATACGAAGCCGGCACAAGCCGCCGAGACATCGAAGGCAGGGCACGTCGCGCCTAGTCGCTCAGCAACGGCACACGCCTCGGCGGGAACAAGGTGGTCACCCGTCGTCGTCGAGCAGACGATCAGATCCAGCTGGCTCGCGTCGATTCCGGACACCTGGAGTGCCCGCTCGCTCGCTGCTACGGCAAGGTCGTCAAGTGACTCGGTGGTGCAGACGTGGCGGCTCTTGATACCTGTGCGAGTAAAAATCCACTCATCCGAGGTATCGAGGAACTCAGACAGCTCGTCATTGGAAACACTGCGCTCAGGAAGTGCCGAACCTGTTCCAAGAATCGTGAAACCCATCACTAACCTCCTTTGAGTTGTTGACGTGTTTACATCGACCAAGAGAGGATAACGCATTTCAGTCTTTGTTGACGTGTTAACATTAAATTGTCCAAATGCGACAAAGGCTTCACATTGTGTCTATCTCTCGACACCATTGCGTCATTCACTTATTCAATAAGGAGGTAGCAGCCGCTATGGATGCCCAATTAACGATTGTCGATGTAACCGGATCGACCAACGATGACCTGCTCGAGGCAGGAAAACAGGGTGCGCCGCACGGCACAGGACTTGCCGCCCGCGCGCAAACGGCAGGACGCGGCCGGCGCGGCCACAAGTGGGATTCGACCGCCGGCAACCTATTGCTTTCGATTGTCCTGCGTCCATGCGTTAATCCCGCAAAGTACTCTGGTCTTGCCGCCGTCAGCGGCCTAGCGGTGCTCGAAGCACTCGAAAAGCAAGGCCTTGCAAGCGAAATAGCCCTCAAGTGGCCCAACGACCTGGTCGCGCGAGGACGCAAGCTCGGCGGCATTCTGGTCGAGGCCGCACGCGATAACGAAGGCAAACCTTTCGCCGTCTGCGGCATTGGTGTCAACGTAAACTACACGCCCCAAGAGGTGCCCGATGGCGGCCTGGCGGCAATTGGCCTCTCGGACCTCAACGAGAGCGTTCCCGCCGTCGACATGCTCCTCGATGAGGTCTATCACGCAGTTATAGACGCTGTAGATACCTGGGCAGAGCGCCTCAACGCCATGGAAGAAAACGCCGGACCGCTCGCGCCCGTCCACGACGAATATGTCGCACACCTCAATTGGATTGGGGAGCACGTTATCGCCCGCTCCCCCGCTGGAGACGAGCTGGCACGCGGTATATTTAGAACGGTCGACGATTGCGGCCGCGCAAGCATTGAGACCGAGAGCGGCTTGTGCGTCTTCCACTTCGAAGAAGCGTCCTTGCGCCCCCTGAGCGAATAGGGCGCCGCAGCCATCAGCTCGGCAGACGAATTCGCTATCCCAAAATCTAAACTCAAAACAAAAGAGCCCCGCTACCAAGATGGCAGCGGGGCTCTATAAGCTATGAGCGATATCGCTTAGAGCTTGATGTCAATGTCGACGCCAGCGGGGAGGTCGAGACGCATGAGCGAATCAACGGTGCCCGAGGTGGGGTCGAGGATGTCGATGAGGCGCTTGTGGGTGCGCATCTCGAACTGCTCACGGGAGTCCTTGTTCACGTGCGGCGAGCGGATAACCGTGTACAGGTTGCGCTCGGTGGGCAGGGGGACAGGACCGGAAACGCGAGCGCCGGTCTTCTGAGCGGTCTCGACGATGAGCTTCGCGGACTGATCGACGACCTCGTGATCATAGCCCTTGAGGCGAATGCGGATCTTCTGGGTAGCCAACTTAAACCTCCAAAGAGTGCGAGAGATGTTCTCGCGGATTACGTAACAGGGAGCTCGAACTTAGGCGTTCTTGCTCATGACCTCGTCCACGATGGACTTGGGCGCGGGCTCATAAGAGTCGAACTGCATCGTGTAGGATGCACGGCCCTGGGTCTGGGAGCGAAGGTCGGTAGCGTAACCGAACATCTCGCCCAGCGGCACCTTGGCACGGATGAGCTTGCTGTTCTTGCGATCCTCCATGCCCTCGATCTTGCCGCGGCGACCGGAGAGGTTGCCCATAACGTCGCCCATGTACTGCTCAGGGGTCTCGACCTCGACAGCCATGATCGGCTCGAGCAGCTGCGGATCGGACTTCTTGAGGGCGTCCTTGATAGCCATGGAACCGGCGATCTTGAAGGCGGCCTCGGAGGAGTCGACCTCGTGGTAAGAACCGTCGAACAGGGTGACCTTAACGTCGAGGACCGGGAAGCCGGCGATAACACCGGTGTTCAGGGCCTCCTGGATGCCCTTGTCGATGGACGGGATGTACTCCTTGGGCACGACGCCGCCGACGATAGCGTTGACGAACTCGTAGCCGAAGCCCTCCTCCATCTTCTCGAGCTTGATGACGGCGTGGCCGTACTGACCGCGACCGCCGGACTGACGGACGAACTTGCCCTCAGCCTTCTCGACGTCGTGACCAGCGGTCTCGCGGTAGGCAACCTGGGGCTTACCAACGTTAGCGTCAACCTTGAACTCGCGGAGCAGACGGTCGACGATGATCTCGAGGTGCAGCTCGCCCATGCCGGCGATGATGGTCTGGCCGGTCTCGTGGTTGGTGGACACCTGGAAGGTCGGGTCCTCCTCGGCGAGCTTGGTCAGAGCCAGGGACATCTTGTCCTGCTCGGCCTTGGTCTTGGGCTCGATGGCAACGTCGATAACGGGCTTAGCGAACTCGATCTTCTCGAGGACGATCTCCTTGCCCTCGGCGCACAGGGTGTCACCGGTGGTGGAGTTCTTGAAGCCGACGCAAGCGACGATGTCGCCAGCGGCAGCGTCGTCACGGTCGATACGCTCGGCGGCGTTCATCTCGAGGATGCGGCCGAGGCGCTCGCGCTGACCGTTGGAAGCGTTGACCACGTAGGAGCCGGACTCGGCGCGGCCGGAGTAAACGCGGACATAGGTGAGCTTACCGACGAACGGGTCGGTCATGATCTTGAAGACCAGGCCGGAGAAGGGCTCGTCGAAGGAAGGATGACGCTGAATCTCCTCGCCGGTGTCCGGATCGGTACCGGTGACGGCCTCGACGTCGAGCGGACTGGGCAGGTAGTCGACGACAGCGTCGAGCAGCTCCTGAACGCCCTTGTTCTTGTAGGCGGAACCCACGAAGACGAGGTTGAGCTCGTTGGCCAGAACGCCCTTGCGCAGAGCAGCCTTGAGCTCCTCGACGGTGAAGTCCTCCTCCATGAGAATCTTCTCCATGAGCTCGTCGTCAAAGCTGGCAGCAGCGTCGAGGAGCTCCTCGCGCTTGGTGGCAGCGATGTCGGCAAACTCAGCCGGGATCTCGTCCATCGCCTCGGGGTAGGTCATGCCCTTCTCGTCGGCCTTGAAGTCCCATGCAGTCATGGTGACCAGGTCGATGACGCCCCAGAAGTTGTCCTCGGCGCCCATCGGGACCTGAGCGGCCACGGCGTTAGCGTCGAGACGATCCTTCATGGTCTCGATAGCGTTGAAGAAGTCAGCGCCCACGCGGTCATACTTGTTGATGAAGGCGATGCGGGGGACGTTGAAGGTAGAAGCCTGACGCCAAACGGTCTCAGACTGGGGCTGAACGCCGGCAACGGCGTCGAAGACGGCGACAGCGCCATCGAGGACGCGCAGGCAGCGCTCGACCTCGGCGGTGAAGTCAACGTGGCCCGGGGTGTCGATGATCTGGATGCGGTAGTCCTTACCGTCCTTGTTCCAGAAGCAGGTGGTAGCAGCGGAGGTAATGGTTACGCCGCGCTCCTGCTCCTGAACCATCCAGTCCATGGTGGCAGCGCCCTCATGGACCTCACCGATCTTGTGGGTCTTACCGGTGTAGTAAAGAATACGCTCGGTCGTGGTGGTCTTACCGGCATCGATGTGAGCCATGATGCCGATGTTACGGGTATCGGAAAGCTTGTACTTAGGCTTAGCCATGTTAGTTCCTTACCTTAACTTACCAACGATAGTGAGAGAACGCGCGGTTGGCCTCGGCCATCTTGAAGACGTCCTCACGCTTCTTGACGGAAGCGCCCAGGCCGTTGGAGGCGTCGAGGATCTCGTTGGCGAGACGCTCGGCCATGGTCTTCTCCTTGCGAGCGCGAGAGAAGTTGACGATCCAGCGGATACCCAGAGCGGTGGAACGACGGGAGTTGACCTCCATCGGGACCTGATAGGTAGCGCCACCGACACGCTTGGGCTTAACCTCGAGCGTGGGCTTGACGTTGTCCATAGCCTTCTTGAAGGTAGCGAGAGCGTCGCCACCCTCGGACTTCTCGGCAACGATCTCGAAAGCGGTGTAAACGATGCGCTCAGCGGTGGCCTTCTTGCCGTCAAGAAGGACCTTGTTGATGAGCTGAGTCACCAGGCGGTTGTTGTAAACGGCGTCAGGCTGAACCTCACGACGATTAGCTGCTGCACGACGCGGCATGTGAAATCTCCTTAAGTGTCTACCGTGCGGCGCTTAGGCGGCACACGGCGAAAGTATCAAAACGTTATCTGGCTTATTTAGCCTTGGGGCGCTTAGCACCGTACTTGGAACGGGCCTGCATACGGTTCTGGACCGGAGCAGCGTCGTAGGCGCCACGGATGACGTGATAACGGACACCAGGGAGGTCACGGACACGACCGCCGCGGACGAGCACGATGGAGTGCTCCTGCAGGTTGTGGCCCTCACCCGGGATGTAGGCGGTAACTTCGATGCCGTTGACGAGGCGAACACGGGCAACCTTACGAAGAGCCGAGTTCGGCTTCTTGGGGCTCGTGGTGAAGACGCGGGTGCACACGCCGCGCTTCTGGGAGTTGTGCTGCAGAGCAGCGTTCTTGGACTTCTTGGGCACGGAACGGCGGCCCTGGCGAACCAGCTGGTTAATAGTAGGCAAAGCGTACTCCTTCTCGAATGATTCCAGCTTTCTGTAAAGTGCAACGGCTTGAATCGAGGGGTCAGCATCCCCCTACGAAACACGCAGTTCGATAGGATACGTGGCGTTAGCTGTGCCGTCAACAGACCACGCCGCCGGGCGTATCCTAAAATTGGCACATTTCCGCAAAGCCTACACAGACGATATGAGCAGGACATAAAAACATTGAGAGCCCCTGCTGCATGAAAGACCGCGGATTAGGCCGACAATGGTGAGTGTCTAATTCAGCCGCGGCGGCCACGCCGCATTCATGGAAGGGGCTCCCATGCTCGATACTACCACCTTCGTCGGCCTCGACGTCCACGCCCGTTCGATAAAGGCCGTCTCCCTCGACGTCATGACCGGGGAGGTGCGCTGCGCGACCTTCGGCTACGACGCCGGGGCAGTCGCGGAGTGGGTGCGGTCCGCGGACCCAAAGGCCAGGTGCGTGTACGAGTCCGGGGTCACGGGGTTCGACCTGCAGAAGAGGCTCTCCGGCCTCGGGGTCGACTGCGTGGTCGGCGCCGTCTCGAAGATGATCAAGCCCAGCGCGGACAGGCGCAGGAAGAACGACCGCAACGACGCCGAGTTCCTCGCCCGCATGCTGTCGGTCGGCAACGTCGTCGAGGTGTGGGTCCCCGACGACGAGTGCGAGGCCGCCCGCGACCTGACCAGGGCGCTCGAGGACGCGAGGGACGACCTCTCGCGCTCGAAGCAGCGGCTCTCCAAGTTCCTGCTCAGGCACGGGCTCGCCTTCGACGAGAGGACGCCCACCGGCCGCAGGAAGGGCAACTGGACCCGGGCGCACTGGTCCTGGATCGAGTCGATAAGGTTCGCGGAGGGGGCCGACAACGACGTGCTCGCCTACTACGTCGACGCGGTCAGGCGGGCGGCGGAGGAGAAGGCGAGGCTCGAGGGGCTCGTCGAGGCCGAGGCCCGCAAGCCCAGGTGGAGGAGGAGGGTCGACTCCCTGCGCTGCCTCAAGGGCGTCGACACCGCGACGGCCGCCGACCTCGTGTTCGAGGCCGGCGAGTTCTCGAGGTTCAGGAACGCCCGGTCGTTCGCCGCATGGGTCGGCCTGACGCCCTCCGAGCACTCCAGCGGGGAGAGCGACCGCAGGGGCGCGATCACCAAGGCGGGCAACAAGCACCTGAGGAAGGCGCTGGTCGAGGCCGCGTGGCACTACCTGACGTGCTCGGGGCGGCCGAAGGACCTCGCCAAGGGCCAGGCCCCGGACCGGGTCGCCCGCAGGCATGCCGCCAAGGGCGTGCGGAGGCTGGCCGAGAGGCGGGAGGCGCTGCTCGCGCGCGGGGTCCACGGCAACAAGGCGAACGTGGCCACGGCGCGCGAGCTCGCCTGCTGGGTGTGGGCGGTCGGCCTCATGGCCGAGGAGGCGTAGGGGGGCGGTCCCCCGCACATAAGCCAGTCACCCCGGAAGCGGTTCGATCCGAAGCCGTTGAGGCGAACCTCAGGTCCCTTTTCTGCGAGCGCCCAGGGCGCCACACGCGTGCACAGACTGTCGGTTCGACGAAGAAGCCTCAGCCGTAGCAACGGATTGCCCAGCGAGAGATCGCCACGGGCGGATATTAAACTGCAAAGACGAGCGTCGGGAAGACACGCCGAGGTCGCCGCGGACGGGTTGATATAGGGAGAGGGCCTGACCCCATATCGTTGGGGCCAGGCCCGATTTTGCCTCTTGACAATGTCCTGCTCATATTAAAAGGAATCCCCTCCTGTGCGCTTGGGAGGATTCCCGGACCGGGCGGCCCAGGTTTTAAGTTTGCTGCTCTACAGTCCTGCGCAAGACGGAAAGCACATTAAGTGCTTTCCTTTGCGTGCGGAACTCGCGACAAACTTAAAACCTGGGCCGCCCGGGCCGGGGATCCGACGTGCTCGTCGGGGCAACGTTCCCTGCCAAAAAGGGACAGGTTAATTTTGGTCGGTTTTATCTGGGGAAATGTCGCACTCCAGCGGTAATCTGCTCTCATCTGTCGCATGGAAATCGGCGGCGTTTCCATTTAACGCAAAATAGGCCGCTTCCCCTAGTAGGAAGCGGCCCCAAATCTTACGAATAGACGATGGTAAAGGGCTCTTTCGTTTCGGTCTCCCCTGTTGATGTATACCTCACAATTTCAAGGGTTACCGAGACAACTTGATCGACATCAATCAACTTCGTTGGCACCCAGATGTTCTCTCCGCTATTGCGCCCATAAGAAAAATATAAGTTGAACACCCCTGCGTCGTCATCTTCGATAATCTGCTCCGATCCATCCTTGTAGCTGACGGTCAGCTTATTATCAACTGCTTCATAGCCCAAATCATCGATGTGCGTCTGGATGGAAAACGGGCTAATCTCAAGAGGCGAGTCACCGGAGCGGAGTTCCTTTGTATCGACGTACGCTCCAATATTGAACTCGGGTGTCGACGCCTCAAACCGCCTCGCACTCTCACCTTCACCCTCGGTCCAGTGGATATTCCAGGTGACAGCATGTTGCAAATCTCGCTCGCGATCCATAGCGGCAAAGTACATCGTGCCATTAATGACAGTATCGCTTGATGTGTCCTTATCAATTGTGCTGCGTGTGTCAGGCCATTCCTCTCCGAACTTCATATCGGGCGTGCCGATGCCCTGCTCTTCTTCACCATAGAGAACAAGTTCGCCAATCTCTGCTGCTGGCTTGTAGTAGTTAACTCCATTTGGATTGGACAACGTAAACGTCACGGCTCCGCAGCCGTTTTGGTCGATTGCCATCTCATGGATATCAAGCGTATAGCCGTTGCCCTCGACGGACAGATTAACCTCCTGGACTGCGCCTTCCAGGCTTTGGGGCGCGATGCCATCGCCAAACTCTCTGGTGTAGGTATATTTAGTTCCCGATGAGCCGCCGTTGGTCCAGGTAATGGAATCCCCGTTGCCGTGGTTTCCCCAGGCAGAGGCAAAATAGCTGGAATTGACGACGGCGTAGGCGACCCCTCCGGTCGCCAGCACTCCGGCAAGGCATCCGATCACGGCAACATACAGAGGCTTCGCGTGACCCTTTCGGCGAAGCGGCTCACCAGCAGCGGCATAAAGAACACGGTCAGCAAGATCGCTATCGGCTTGGACGGACTCGAAGGCCTGCTTGATTTGATTGGATTTCACGGTCGCCCTCCTCTAGGATGAACTTGAGCTTCGATCTGCCGCGAGCCAAACGCGTTCGAACAGTCGCGGCTGGCACATGCAATAACTCGGCAATCTCTGAGGTCGAAAAGCCCAGATAGTAATAGAGCATGATGGGAACACGGAATCGTTCCGGAAGTCGCATAACGTCTGACAGGACCGCCTTGGTCTCCTCCTGCGCCGTCGAAAGCGAATCGGCCAGGTTCTCAATATCCTCCACACGCCTCCATGGCTTTCGAAAGAGAGATTTGCATTCATTGATCGTGACCCGGATAAGCCATCGACGAAGATGTTCCCAGCTTTCAAATTGCGCATCGCTTTTGAGTAACTTCAGAAAGACGTCTTGAGCGACATCGTCGGCATCGGCACGATCGCGCAGATACGTCAATGCGATTCGAAACACGACATCTCTGTGATCTTCAACCGCCTGTCTAAATGCTTGTTCTTCCATAATCACCTCCCGGTGACGTTAATAATTCTTGGTGAGGCCCTCACCTTAGATACGCTCTTGTCGGGCGAAATGTTTCAAATTCAAGCATGAAAAACCGACCAAAATAAACCTGTCCCTTTTTGGCATAAAGGAATCCCCTCCCGTCCCGGGAATCCGACGTACTCGTCGGGGCAACGTTCCTCATCAAAAAAGGCCCGCCCCCCTGTTGGGAAGCGAGCCTTTATAAGGGCGGTTAACGTACTAGGAAATTACTCCTCGTCGTTGTCCTTGGCCTCTTCGGCGTCGTCGGTGTCCACAAGCTGGTTGAGCAGCTCGTCGAGAGAAGCCATGTCCTCGTTGATCGCGCCGTTGGCGGGAGCCTTCTTGTCGTCGATCGGGGCGCCCAGGAGCTCCTCGTCGGCGTCGGCGTGATGCGTCGGAGCGGAGGTACCCAGCAGGATGTCGTCCGGACCGTCGGGGCTAAAGACCATCTGCAGCAGCTGCGAGAGGTCTTCCTCGTCGGCAACGTCGTCATTGTTCTCGAGGATGTAGAGCAGATCGTGGGCCTCGAGGCCGTCACGGAGCTCCTCGATCGCCTTGGCACCGATGCCGTCGATGCGCAGCAGATCCTCCTCGGACTTGCCAACCAGGTCGCCGACCGTCTCGATACCGACCTCGCTGAACTTGTTGGTCCAGCGCTGCGACACGCCCAGGTCGTCGAACAGGTACAGGCGAGCCTTCTCGGCGGAGATGGTGTGGCCGTTGCGGGTGAACGAACCGTCAGCACCACCGAACTCGTCGTAGCCGGCCCAGTCGAGCTGCTGCGGGAGCTGCTCGTCCAGGTCCTTGAGCTCCACAGGAGCCCACTCGGGCAGCGACTTGGCGTTGGGCGAAGCCGGGCCGTCGATGTCGACATAGCCGTCGGCCGTACGATACGTCAGCTTGGCGTTGGCGTACGGCTTGAGGCCGGTACCAGCCGGGATCTTCTTACCGACGATGACGTTGGACTTAAGGTCGAGCAGGTGATCGACCTTGCCCTCAATGGCAGCCTCGGTAAGGACGCCAGCGGTACGGATGAACGAAGCGCTCGACAGCCAGGAGTCGATGTTGGACGCGACCTTGAGCGTACCCAGGATGACGGGCTCGGCCACGGGAGCCTGACCGCCCAGACGGGCAACGCGCTCGACCTCGTCGGCGAACTCGTAGCGGTCGACGTACTGACCAAGCAGGTACTTGGAGTCGCCGGGGTTGGTGATCTGAACGCGACGCAGCATCTGACGTGCGAGCACCTCGATGTGCTTGTCGTTCAGGTCAACGCCCTGGCTGGTGTAGACGTCCTTAACGCTCTCGACGAAGGTGTGCATCGTCGACTCGATGTCGGTCAGCTTGCGCAGGTTGCGGAAGTTGACGAAGCCCTTGGTGATCTGGTCGCCGGCGCGAACCTCGCAGCCGTCCTCGATCTCGGGCATGAAGCGCACCGAAGCGGGGACGCGACGCTCGTCGAGGACACGGGTGTGATCCTCGGAGTCGGTGAGCGTCAGCACGTACTCGGACTTCTCGGGCTTAATCGAGAGGTGACCGGAGTGCGGAGCCAGCTCGGCCTCGCGGCCCAGGATCTTCTCGTTGACGTTGCCGACGATATCGAACATACGGCTGACCGTAGGCAGACCCTGCGTAATATCGTCGACGCCAGCGACGCCGCCGGAGTGAATGGTACGCATCGTAAGCTGCGTACCGGGCTCGCCGATGGACTGGGCGGCAATAATGCCGACCGCGGTACCGATGGCGACCGGACGACGGGTGGAAAGATCCCAGCCGTAGCACTTCTGGCACACGCCGTACTTGGAGCGGCAGGTGAGCAGTGCGCGAAGCTTGACCTTCTTGAGGCCCGCATCGACCATCTTCTGGATGTCGGCGACCTTCTCGATGTAGCCGTCCTGCTCAAAGAGCACGGTGCCATCGGGAGCCACGACGTCCTCGATGAAGCAACGGCCGACGAGGTCGGTGTTGAGATCGGTGGTGCCGGGGATGATGAGGTTGTAGGTGACGCCCTCGTGCGTACCGCAGTCCTCCTCGCGGACGATGACGTCCTGGGCCACGTCGACCAGACGACGGGTCAGGTAACCGGAGTCCGAGGTGTGGGATGCGGTATCGACCAGGCCCTTACGGGCGCCGTAGGTCGAAATGAAGTACTCGAGCGGCAGCAGGCCCTCGCGGAAGTTCGCCTTAATGGGAAGGTCAATCGTCTCGCCGGACATGTCTGCCATCAGGCCACGCATGCCGCCGAGCTGACGCAGCTGGGTCTTAGAACCACGGGCGCCGGAGTCGGCCATCATGTACAGCGGGTTCTCCTCGTCGAACAAGTCGAGCATGAGCGCTGCGACCTTATCGGTACAAGCGGTCCACTCGTTAACGACTTCGATGTGGCGCTCCGTCTCGTTGATGAAGCCCTCCTCGAAGTACTCGTTGATCTGGTCGACGTTGGCCTGGGCGCGGTCGAGCAGCTCCTGCTTCTCGGCAGGGATGAGAGCGTCCCACACCGAGATGGTGAGGCCGGCGCGGGTAGCGTAGTGGAAGCCGGAGTACTTGATGGCGTCGAGGATCGGACCGACCTTGGCCTCGGGATAGCGATCGCAGCAGTCCGCAACCAGCTTGGCCACATCGCCCTTGACCATCTTGTAGTTCATGAACTCATAGTCTTCGGGCAGGCACTGGCGGTTGAAGATGATGCGGCCGATGGAGGTCTCGAAGCGCGCGGTCTTGTTGCCGGTGACGTCGTAGTCGACGAACTCGTTCTTGCCGTTCTTGACGCGGAAGATACGGGTGCCGTCCTCGTTGATGACATTGGCGTCGGCAGCGGACACGCGGACCTGAATCTTGGCCTGCATGTCGACCTCGGAGCGGCAGTCATAGGCGTGCAGCGCGTCGTCGAAGCTGGCGAACACGTGGTTCTCGCCCGGCAGACCGTCGCGGACCTGGGTGAGGTAGTACACACCGATGATCATGTCCTGCGAGGGGATGTTGACCGGCTTGCCGGATGCCGGCGAGCGCAGGTTGTTCGCAGAGAGCATGAGCACGCGGGCCTCGGCCTGAGCCTGGCTGGACAGCGGCACGTGGACAGACATCTGGTCGCCGTCGAAGTCGGCGTTGAAGGGCGAGCAGACCAGCGGGTGCAGGTGGATAGCCTTGCCCTCGACCAGCACCGGCTCAAAGGCCTGGATGGACAGACGGTGCAGGGTCGGTGCGCGGTTGAGCAGCACGACGCGGCCGTCGATGACCTCTTCGAGGATGTCCCACACAAAGGTGGCACCGCGGTCGATAGCGCGCTTGGCGCCCTTGATGTTCTCGACCTTGCCAAGCTCGACCAGGCGCTTCATGACGAAGGGCTTGAAGAGCTCCAGCGCCATGGTCTTGGGCAGACCGCACTGGTGCAGCAGCAGCTTGGGGTCGGTAACGATAACCGAACGGCCGGAGTAGTCGACACGCTTACCCAGCAGGTTCTGGCGGAAACGACCCTGCTTGCCCTTGAGGGCCTCGGCGAGCGACTTGAGCGGACGACCGCCACGGCCAGAGACCGGGCGACCACGACGGCCGTTGTCGAACAGGGCGTCCACGGACTCCTGGAGCATGCGCTTCTCGTTGTTCACGATGATCGCAGGGGCGTCCAGGTCGAGCAGGCGCTTGAGTCGGTTGTTACGGTTGATCACGCGACGATACAGGTCGTTGAGGTCGGACGCGGCGAAGCGGCCGCCGTCGAGCTGGACCATCGGGCGCAGATCGGGCGGAATGACCGGGATGACGTCCAGAATCATGTTCGCGGGGCTGTTGCCGCCCTTCAGGAAGGCGTCAACGACCTCGAGGCGCTTGACGGCCTTCTCGCGCTTCTGCTTCTGGGAATCCTCGTCGGCGATGATGGCCTTGAGCTTCTCGGCCTCGGAGGGGAGGTCGATGGCAGCAAGCAGGTCGCGGACGGCCTCGGCACCCATACCACCCTTGAAGTACATGGAGTAGTAACGGGTCATCTCGCGGAACAGCGGCTCATCGGAGATGAGGTCGCGCTCGGTGAGCTTCATGAAGGCGTTGAAGGCGTCCGTGCGGAGCTGCTTCTCGTCCTTGCACTCTTCCTCGATATCGACGATGCCGGAGGCGATCTCCTCGGGGGTCAGCGGCTCCTCGTCGGAGAACTCGTCAAAGTTCTCGGGGTCGCCCTGCTCCTTGAGGGACTCGATCTGGCGGGCGCACTCGGCATCGATCTCTTCCAGATCGGCGGCGAGCTCCTCGCGCAGGTCGTCGGCGTCGGCCTCGCGAGCCTCGTAGTCAACCTCGGTGATGATGTAGCTGGCAAAGTACAGAACCTTCTCGAGGTCCTTGGACTTGATGTCGAGCATACGGCTCATCGGGAAGCTCGTGGGGCTCTTGAAGTACCAGATGTGGGACACGGGAGCGGCGAGCTCGATGTGGCCCATGCGGTCGCGACGCACCTTGGCCGAGGTGACCTCGACGCCGCAGCGCTCGCAGACGATGCCCTTAAAGCGGATACCCTTGTACTTGCCGCAGGAGCACTCCCAGTCCTTGGCGGGACCGAAGATCTTCTCGCAGAACAGGCCGTCCTTCTCGGGCTTGAGGGTACGGTAATTGATGGTCTCCGGCTTCTTGACCTCACCGTGCGACCAGGAACGGATCTGGTCGGCGGAGGCAAGGGAGATCTTTACCGAGTCAAAATCAGTAGCTTCGAAATCTGCCACAGTCAACTACTCCTTATCAGTGGTCGTGGCGGCGACAGCCTCGGGTGCCTCGGCGGTCTCGGCATCCTCGGCCTCGACGTCGGCGTCAACGCCGGCGAGCGCAGCCAGGTCGTCGAGAGCATAGGTCTCTTCGGCGGTCACAGGGGCGGAGGCGTCCTCGTCGGCATCGTGCATGGGCTCGATGTCCAGCGCGAGGGAGCGGATCTCCTTGACGAGAACCTTGAAGGACTCGGGGATACCCGGAACCGGGACGTTCTCGCCCTTGACGATGGACTCGTAGGTCTTGACGCGGCCCACGGTATCGTCGGACTTGACGGTCAGGATCTCCTGCAGGACGTTGGACGCACCGTACGCGTACAGTGCCCAAACTTCCATCTCGCCGAAGCGCTGGCCGCCGAACTGGGCCTTGCCGCCCAGAGGCTGCTGGGTAACCAAGCTGTAAGGGCCGGTCGAACGGGCGTGAATCTTGTCGTCGACCATGTGGCCGAGCTTGAGGATGTAGGACGTACCCACGGTAATGGGCTCGCGGAACTCCTCGCCGGTGCGGCCGTCGAACAGACGGGTCTTGCCGCGCTCGTCAAGCTGGGTGACGAACTCGGGACGCATGTGATCGCCAAAGGCAGCGGTGGCCTTGTTGAGCATGTTCTTGTTGGCACGACGAATGACCTCGGCGATCTCGTCCTCCTTGGCGCCGTCGAAGACAGGCGTGGCGGTGAAGAACGGACCGGGGACGTACTTGTCGGAGTCGGCCTGCTCGGTATCCCAACCGCAGGCAGCAGCCCAGCCAAGGTGGCACTCGAGCAGCTGGCCGACGTTCATACGCGAAGGAACGCCCAGCGGGTTGAGGATAACGTCGATCGGGGTACCGTCAGCCATGTAGGGCATGTCCTCGACCGGCAGAACGTTACAGATAACACCCTTGTTGCCGTGGCGGCCGGCGATCTTATCGCCCTGCTGGATCTTACGACGCTGGGCGACGTAGACGCGCACCTGCTCGTTGACGCCGGGGGCCAGGTCGTCGCCGTTCTCGCGGCTAAAGCGGACGACGTCGATGACGCGGCCGTAAGCGCCGTGAGGCATCTTAAGGGAGGTGTCGCGGACGTCGTGGGCCTTGGCACCGAAGATGGCGCGCAGCAGGCGCTCCTCGGCGGTCAGAGCGCTCTCGCCCTTAGGCGTGACCTTGCCGACCAGAATGTCGCCAGGGCCGACCTCGGCGCCGATGCGGATGATGCCGTCCTCGTCGAGGTTGGCAAGCATGTCCTCGGAGAGGTTCGGGATCTCGCGGGTGATCTCCTCGGGGCCGAGCTTGGTGTCGCGGGCGTCGATCTCGTGACGGGTGATGTTGATGGTCGTCAGCAGGTCCTCGGCCACCAGGCGCTCGGACACGACGATACCGTCCTCGTAGTTAAAGCCTTCCCACGGCATGTATGCCACGGTGAGGTTCTGGCCCAGTGCGAGCTCGCCATGATCGGTCGAAGGACCGTCAGCCAGGGGCTCGCCCTGCTCAACGGTGTCACCAACGCGCACAAGCGGACGGTGGTTGATGCAGGTGGACTGGTTGGAGCGCTGGTACTTGGCCAGGTGATACTCGTCCATGCCGCCGGCATGCTTGACGATGATCTTGGCGGCGTCGGCAAAGATGACCTCGCCGGCGTTCTTGGCCAGGGTGACCTCGCCGGAGTCCAGAGCGGCGCGGCGCTCCATGCCGGTACCGACATAGGGAGCGGCGGGGTGAACCAGCGGCACGGCCTGACGCTGCATGTTAGCGCCCATCAGCGTACGCTTGGCGTCGTCGTGCTCCAGGAACGGGATCAGCGTGGCTGCGACGGAGAGCATCTGACGCGGCGAGACGTCCATGTAGTCGACGTCCTCGACGGGCACGTCGGCGGGAGCGCCGAAGGAGCCGTCGAAGTCGCGGGTACGGGCGATCACGCTGTGCGGACGGACGATCTTGCCCTCGGCGTCGGTCGTGATGAACTCGTTGGTCTTGGGATCGAGCGGCGTGTTGGCCGGCGCGATGACGTGCTTCTCTTCCTCGTCAGCGGTCATCCAGTCGATCTGGTCGGTGGCAACGCCGTTCTCGACGCGACGGAACGGGGCCTCGATGAAGCCGTACTCGTTGACGCGGGCGTAGAGGGCGAGCGAGCCGATCAGGCCGATGTTGGGGCCTTCGGGGGTCTCGATCGGGCACATGCGGCTGTAGTGCGAGTTGTGAACGTCGCGGACGGCCGTCGGCACGTTGGTACGGCGGCTGGAGCCGGACTTGTGGCCGGCAAGACCACCAGGGCCGAGTGCGGACAGACGGCGTTTGTGGGTCAGACCGGTCAGGGGGTTCGCCTGGTCCATGAACTGCGAGAGCTGCGAGGAACCGAAGAACTCCTTGATGGAGGCCACGATCGGGCGGATGTTGATGAGCGACTGCGGGGTGATCTCGTCGATGTCCTGGGAGCTCATGCGCTCACGGACGACGCGCTCCATACGGCTCATGCCGATACGGAACTGGTTGGCGACGAGCTCGCCGACGGTGCGGATGCGGCGGTTGCCGAAGTGGTCGATGTCGTCGACCTTGAAGCCCTGCTCGCCGGCAGCGAGGGACAGCAGGTAGCGCAGCGTCGCGACGATATCCTCGTCGGTGAGCACCGTGACCTCTTCCTCGGTGGTGAGGTTGAGCTTCTTGTTGACCTTGTAACGACCGACGCGGGCCAGATCGTAGCGCTGCGGGTTAAAGAGCAGGCCCTCGAGCAGGCTGCGGGAAGCATCCACGGTGGGAGGCTCGCCCGGGCGCAGGCGACGGTAGATCTCGATGAGGGCGTCCTCGCGAGTGAGGGCGGTGTCGCGCTCCAGGGTGCGCTTGATCACATCGGAGTTGCCGAGCAACTCGATGATGTCGTCGTTGGTGACGGCAATGCCAAGGGCGCGCAGGAACATCGTGGCACTCTGCTTGCGCTTACGGTCGATGGAGACCATGAGCTGGTCGCGCTTGTCGACCTCAAACTCAAGCCAGGCACCGCGGGACGGGATGATCTGGGCCTTGTAGATCTGCTTGCCCGAATCCATCTCGGAGCTGTAGTACACGCCCGGGGAACGGACGAGCTGCGAGACGACGATACGCTCGGTACCGTTGATGATGAAGGTGCCCTGATCGGTCATCATGGGGAAGTCGCCCATAAAGACGAGCTGCTCCTTGATCTCGCCGGTCTCCTTGTTGGTGAGACGGACGTCGGTCAGGAGCGGAGCCTGATAGGTCATGTCCTTCTCGCGGCACTCCTCGACGGTGTGCGCGGGATCGCCGAACTGATGCTCGCCGAAGGTAACCTCGAGAACATGGTTCTGGCTCTGGATGGGGCTGGATTCCTTGAACGCCTCACGAAGGCCCTCGTCCTTAAAACGCTCAAAGGATTCCCTTTGAACAGAGATAAGGTTGGGGAGCTCCATGGCCTCCGGGATTTTCCCGAAGCTGACGCGCTTGCGCTCAGTGGCAGTGTATGCGTAGGTCACCAGGTTTTTCCTCCTTCACGGAAATGCTCGGTGGGTTGGCGAGGCATAGCTTCGCCAGTTATCGCAACCTAATAGTTTATCAGGTACCGACCGTTGGGCAAGAAAAGCCTTGACGCGATTGAGTTTTTGGAGTAGCAAAGTTTTTTGACAGAAAACACGCAGGTAGATGGGTGTGTATCGAACATCTGTTCATATATTTTCTGTGAACAGAGAGCCGGCAATCGCAGCTCTTATAAAAAACGGGCGCGAACCGAGGTCCGCGCCCGTAAATGTCGATGTCCGAAGGCTTACTTGCGCATCAATCCGCCGCGCTCGTCGATGGCGTCCCAGAAGGCGCTTGCAAAGCGGGGATCGCTTGCAGCCATGAGGGCGTTGGTGGCCATCCAGCCAGAGGGAGTGCCGGTGTCGTAGCCCGACAGCGGGTCGATGACGACCGCGTACATGGCCTCGCGGTCGAGCGAGCGGGCCATGGCGTCGGTAAGCTGAATCTCGCCGCCCTTGCCGGCCTGCTGATCAGCGAGCAGGTCCATGACCAGCGGGCTCAGCAGATAACGGCCGACAATGTACAGGTTGGACGGAGCCGCCTCGGGAGCGGGCTTCTCGACCAGACCGCCGATGCGCCAGACAGCGCCCGGCTCTGCATCGGCAACGTCCTCGGCGCCCTCGAGCGAACCGACGCGCTCGCCGGCGATAACGCCGTAGCGGCTGACTTCCTCGGGCGAGCAAGCAGCGACGGCGATAACCGAAGCTCCACCGTGCTCCTTGGAAACGGCGAGCATCTTGTCGCAGATGTCGCGATTAGGCACAACGTAGTCGCCCAGAAGAACCAGGAAGTTCTCCCCTGCCACGGCGTCGGCAGCAGAGCGGATAGCATGGCCGAGGCCCTTGGGCTCGTACTGATAACGGAAGTCGACCGGCATACCGCCAGCGTGGGCGACGGCATCGGCATAGGCGTTCTTGCCGCGCTCGCGCAGCAGGTTCTCGAGCGAGCGATCGGGCTGGAAGTAGTTCAGTAGCTCGGGCTTACCGGGAGATGTAACGATGATGGCGTCGTCGACTTCCTCGGGGTCGAGCGCCTCCTCGACGACGTACTGAATGACGGGCTTGTCGAGCACCGGCAGCATCTCTTTGGGCGTGCACTTGGTGCCAGGCAGAAAACGCGTGCCAAGACCGGCGGCGGGGATGATTGCCTTCATGTTATTCAAAGATCCTTTCGCAGGCGCAAAAGCGCCCCATGCGTGCGGCGCACGGCCGCAGACCAAATTGCGATACCCAAGCATCTTACCGCTGGAACTATATGTCGCTACAAAGCAGAGACAATTCTTCAGCAGGTCAACGCAAATTATTGCTCGAATGGTGCAATTTTATTGCCCAACGGCAGGGCACCCGATACGACGCAAATCACAGAATACGGCAGTTTGAGCTACCGATGTCGAGGGACTGAAAAACAAAAAAGACGGGGCTCGCAATGCGAACCCCGCCTGCAAAGAAATCTGGCGAGAAAGCCTGATTACTTGAGGGTGACAGCAGCGCCAGCAGCCTCGAGCTTCTCCTTGGCAGCCTCGGCGTCCTCCTTCTTGGCACCCTCGAGAACAGCCTTGGGAGCGCCCTCGACGACCTCCTTGGCCTCCTTCAGGCCAAGGTTGGTGAGCTCACGGACGGCCTTGATGACCTGGATCTTGTTGTCGCCGAAGCCCTCGAGCACGACGTCAAACTCGGTCTTCTCCTCGGCCTCAGCAGCGCCAGCAGCGGGAGCGGCGACAACAGCGGCAGGAGCAGCGGCGGAAACGCCGAAGGTGTCCTCGATAGCCTTGACGAGCTCGGAAGCCTCGAGAAGGGTCATTTCCTTAAGAGCATCGATGATCTCATCGGTGGTAAGCTTAGCCATTTCTAAGTCCTTTCGGTTTCCGTGTCTGTGCACGGAGATCAGTTAAAACACGGCGCGAATGCGCCAGGGGTGCGGCGTTGCCGCCGCGGGTGAAAACAGCAACTAGGCTGCCTTCTGCTCGGAGACCTGCTGGATCGAACGAGCGAGACCAGAGGAAACGCCGTTGACGCAGACAGCGATGTCGCGAGCGAAACCGGAGATGAGACCGGCGATCTGGCCGAGAAGCTGATCCTTGGTGGGCAGCTCGGCGATAGCCTTAACATCATCAGCGGAAACGGCCTTGCCGTCGGAGATACCGCCCTTGATCTCAAGGACGCCCTTGGACTTAGCGGAGAAGTCCTTAAGGGCCTTAGCGGCCTCGACCGGCTCGGTCTCGTAGAACACATAAGCGACGGGGCCGGCGAGGATCTCGTCGATCTCGGGCTGCTCCTGGTTCTTGAGAGCGATCTTGACCAGGTTGTTCTTGTAGACCTTCATCTCGGCGCCGCACTCGCGAAGCTGATGACGCAGCTCCTGAGCCTGCTTAACCGTCAGACCGTTGTAGTTGACGACGAACAGACCGGCGTTCTCGGCGATACGGGACTCGATCTCTGCAACCTTGTCGATTTTGTACTGCTGGGGCATGAATTACACCTCCTCGAATTCTTTCCGGGCACGGTCCGCCACAAGGACGTGACGGGGGCATGTCCAAAAAGAAAGCCCCCGCGCTGCATGAGCGACGGGGGCGAGAAGACATATCTACTCGACCACCTCGGCTGGCGGGATATCCCATTAAGCTCGCGGGCGATGCCCGTTTGCACCGGCTGTCTCTGGCAGCGGATTCGTGCGTGAACCGAAAGTATTATGGCGGGGACCCCGGCGTCGGTCAACGGCAACTCTGGCTGCACACAATTCCACCATCTCGGTCGCGCCGCCAAAGGCCAGGCGCAAGCTTTTCGCTCGGTCAGGTCCTGGGCTCGCACGAAGAGCACATTTAGTGCTCTTCGGCTCGTGCGGAATCTACGAAAAGCTTGCGCCTGGCCTTTGGCGGCGCGACCTGTGTTGACTTTGGGGCAGCCAGGGTTGCCGTTGGCCGGCGCGCCCCACGCATAACCCTTATGTCGGTGGGCTGATGTGTTGCGTCCCGTTGGGCTATAAGGTTGAAATGAAGGTGGACAGGCGGTGGAGGCCTTCGTCTAGGTCTTTGTCGGAGACGCAGTAACTTAGGCGGATATGGCCTTCGGTTCCGAAGCAGTTTCCGGGAACTAGGGCTACGTTGGCCTCTTTGATGGCTTTGATGCAGAAGTCTTCGCTGGTTAGGCCGAACTTTTTGATGCTCGGGAAAGTGTAGAAGGCTCCTGCGGGCTCTACTACGTCGAGGCCCATGGCGTCTAAGGCTGCGAGCACGCGTTTGCGGCGGGCTCGGTAGACTTTGAGCATGGGGGTTGGGTCGACGGTCAGGGCTCGAGCTGCGGCGTCCATTTCGAAGGAGACGGCGCTCGATACTAAGTATTGGTGGGCCTTTGCGATCTCGGCGATGACGGGGGCTGCGGCTGCGAGCCAACCCAAGCGCCAGCCGGTCATGGCCCAGGGCTTGGAGAAGCTCTCGATGACGACTGTCTGCTCGCGCAGCTCCGGGTGTCGCTGGGCGAAGCGCTCGTAGCCGTCCACATAGACGAGGCGGTTGTATACGTCGTCGCAGACTACGTAGATGCCAGCCTGCTCCGCTACGTGTGCCACGGCGTCGAGTGATGCCGCGTTGAGAATGCAGCCTGTAGGATTGTTGGGCGAGCAGATAACGATGGCCTTGGTCGCCGGGGTCACACAGGCGCGAAGCGCTTCCTCGTCAATCTGGAATTGCGCAGGCTCCGTATCCAAAAAGACCGCCTGGGCGTGGTTGGCCACGACGATGCTCTCGTACAGGCCAAAGGCCGGCGTGGGGATAATGACCTCGTCGCCGGGGTTGAGCATGGCCATAAACGTAGCCGACAGGGCCTCGGTCGCGCCGTCGGTCAGGATGACCTCGTCGGCCGAAAACGTAAGGCCCGCGTCCCCCATGTAGGCAGACAACGCCTCGCGCAGGGCGGGGCGACCGTTGTTGGGCGGATAGTGCGTGTCGCCGCGGTCCAACGAAGCAGTCACCTCGGCGCTAATCGCGTCGGGCGTGGGAAAATCGGGCTCGCCGAGCGCAAGCGCAATGCATCCCGGATGCTGAGCGGCGAGTGCGTTGATTCGGCGGATGCCGGAGGGCTTGAGCGTGGCAAGCGAGGTATTCATGGGCAGACGCATGGCGTTCCTTTCGTAAGGGTTGCACTAGGATAGCGCGGCTAGGCGCCGCCGGACGGTGTAACCTAAACGGAAACCAACCGGAAAGGAGGCGGCATGGAGACGACCGCGCGCGGCGATAAGCCCAAAACGCTGCAGACCATTGCGTATATCAGTATTCCCGATAGCGCCGATCTGGAGTTTTTGCTTTGGGACCTGCAAGATGCCATCGCGGCCTATGCCCGGCTTTCCGGCACCGCACTCCCCCACCCGGTCGATTTGGAGGCGGATGATGCCGGCAGCGTTGCGGACGGCATGGTGCTCGCTGTTGATGATGCATTTGATGATGAGACGATGATCGCTGTCGAGCAGATACTCGATCGCCTTAGGAATACAGAGACACGCATCTATGTCGTCGTCCAGGCCCTGTCCAAGAACAACAAGCAGACGGACGAAGTCCTCGACCGCCTGTACCGGGCATGTATTCTACGTGACCTGCCATGGTGCGACGGCGTTGTCATCTGTGCCGGCAGCGGCATTGCGGCGCTTCGCCATTCCCCACGCATGGGCCTCTTGCGCCGACCATTTTCGGAAGCGATGGATAAGCTTGTGGGCGCTGTGCGCATGGGCTGCTCCATTGAGCATGCGCAGCTGCTTGGCGGTGGCAATGCCGGTAGCGTCGACGCCGACGGCATGGTGCGTGTCGAGCCCGCGCTGCCCACACCGATCTGGCATGCCATCATGAAACGCCTCGGCACCCATGCTCAATCAAGGATCTAGACTACCGTGCGATCCAGTCAACGGCTTCGCGCCAACGCTCAACAAGACGTTCCAGACGCCAAGCCGCGTTAGCGGGACTAGTTGACGGCAATACGACAGCGGGCAGGCCTGTCCGCTCCTTTAGATAGCGCTTATAGAGGCGCCCCGCCGTACCTCCGTTACACACCACCAGCTCAATAGGCGCATTGCCCGTAATGCGCTCAATATGTGCCGGAACGACGTTTTTGATGCTGGCGTCGCTCGAGCCCTTAATGTCGCAGCTCTCGATCACATCCCACAGGGCCACGCTGCCGTTCAGCAGCATGGCCCGCTTGGCGGCAATGGAGGCATCGAGCGTCGCGGGCTCACCGTTTGCCAAAGGATCGCCCTCGTTGGACGGCACGGATACACCGAGGCACGCGGCCATCACACGCCAAAAGCGGTTCTGCGGATTGCCATAGTAGAAGGCATTGGCACGCGAGAGCACCGAGGGAAACGACCCCAGCACCAAAACGCGCGAGCGCTGGTCGAACACAGGCTCAAACCCATGCTCAATATGTTGATAGTCCTCGTCAGACACGGCCATGGGCTAGGCTCTCAACAGATAGCGCACCTCGTAGGGTGCAAGTTCAAGGGTGCCCGTCAGCTCGACCGTGGGAGCATCGTCGGCAAGCAGGTCGACGAAGGAGCCGTTGAGTTCGCCGGCGCCAAAGGTGTAAGGCTCGCCCACGGCGTTCACCGCCACGAGTACCGTCGCGCCGTCACAGGCGCGCTCGAACAGCAGCTGCTTGTTCTGGATCACCACGTTGCGATAGGCACCGTAGTTGAGAGCACGGGCAGCCGCGTCGTCGGCCGAGCGAAGGTGTGCGAGTTGCGTGATGAACGCCGTCAGCTCGTTGGGCGCAGGCTCATCGAGCGCAGGGCGCAGCGCCCAGTCGCCATCGGGGCCGCCCTTTTCGCCAGCAATTCCCCACTCGCTGCCATAGTAGACGCACGGGATGCCCGGCATGCCAAAGAGCATGCCATAGGAGGGACGCAGGCACGACTTGTCGGTGAGGATACTTGCCAGGCGCGGCACATCGTGGTTGTCGACAAACGACAGCAGGTGCTTGCCGCGGTAGATGCACCAGGGGTCGCCGCCAAACTGGCGGTGCAGCGAATGGGCGATCTCGAACATGTTGACCGAGTTAAAGCTGGAGTACAGGCCCTTGTAGCACTCGTAGTTGGTGCAGGAGTCGAGCATCTCGTCGTTGACGATCTGGTTGTAGTCGCCGTGGAGCGTCTCGCCAATGAGCACAAAGCCGGGCTTGAGCTCACGGGCAAAGCTATGCAAACGACGCATGAAATCGCGGTCGAGCATGTAGGCGACGTCCAAGCGCAGGCCGTCGACGCCAAAAACATCGACCCAGGTTCGCACGGACTCGAGCAGATAATCGACCACGGCGGGGTTTTGCAGGTTGAGCTTGACGAGCTCAAAATGGCCCTCCCAGCCCTCGTACCAAAAACCGTCGCCATAGCAGGAGTCGCCATCGAAGTTAATGTGGAACCAGTCCTTGTAGGGAGAATCCCACTTGCGCTCCTGTACATCGCGGAAGGCCCAAAAGCCGCGGCCGACGTGGTTGAAGACCGCATCGAGCACCACGCGGATACCGTGGGCGTGGAGCGTCTCGCATACGGCCGCAAAATCGGCATCGGAGCCCAGACGACGGTCAACGTGGCGCAGGCTGCGCGTGTCATAGCCATGGCTATCGGACTCAAGCAGAGGGTTGATCAGCACAGCGCCAACGCCGAGCTCCTGCAGGTAATCGGCCCATTGGGCGATTTTCATGATGGGAGCATCGGGGTTGGACGCGGCGTCGGCGGCCTGTGCGAGCTCATCCTCGGCAACGGGCGCGACGTTCTCGCGCGGAGCCCCGCAAAAGCCCAGCGGATAGATCTGATAGAACGTCGTCTCGTATGCCCACATAGCAACCTCCCGATAAGCTCAACACAACGACATCCATTGTATGCCCGGCTTGTATCCTCTCCCCCAAAATAAGTTGCGGTGGAATAGTTCCTGCCTGGGCCTTCAGAGGCCTTAAACAGGAACTATTCCACCGCAACTGATAAGGGGACGTGATTAGGCGACGGGCTTTGCGCGGCGTATGGCCGGGAACATTACGGCGATGGCGAGGATCTTGCCAAATAAATGGTACTGCCGAGATGCCGCCGAGCGAATAGAGGGGTGTCCGCACGGGCGGCTACCCTATGATAAAGGCGGCATATTCCCGCACCTGATCTACTAAAGGTAGTTGAACGATGGCAGACATTAAAATCAAGATCGTCAGCAATCCATATCAAGAAATTGTCCGGTTCTTCCGATGGGATAACGGCTGGCAAGAAATAACGACATCTACAAATCCCAATAGCGCGCTCCATAGCACGAAGATCGTTAATGGTTTCTTCCCCTTTAAGGCCGAAGAGATCATCGACATCCTCGCCAAAGAGTTTGGTGGTGGCGACAGAATTGAATTGCATTTTGAAGGAGCAGACGACGAATGGCAGGAGTTGCTCGCCATCTGCACCGAAGGGCCACGTGCCAATACATACGAGGTCATACGAGACGAGCGCTATCTATCAAACGCCCGTGACGTCTTGCCGGAAATTGTCGAAGTCTTCAGAGAAATCCAGGGGCTTGTAGACGAAGCAGTCTCCGAGCGAACAAAAGTCTCTGAGCAAATTAGGAAGTTCACCGATGTCTCGAGCGACATCATCCCGCTGTGTGTGCTCGGCAACTATAGTGCAGGCAAATCGACGCTCATCAACGCCCTCATTGGCATGGAGATCCTTCCCAGCGGCGACGAGCCTGTAACGGCCCGCATATTTCAAATCAAACGTTCAAAAGACCGAGATCGCGCGATGGTTCAATTCTCCTGTGGCAGCAGGCGGTTCTTGCTGCGCTTTGATCTTGATGGCCTCATGGAAAACAAAGAGCTTGTGGGGGAGCCCCTATACGACAAGATCGCGGCCAAAGTCGCCGACTCCATGCCCGGCATGGCCTCTCATATGAACAGCGCCCTCAAGGTTCTTAACTCATACCATGCCGATGAAGACGACCGGACCATCTCCGATCTGATCAGAATCGAAGTGCCCTTTAGCGATACCGATCCATGGCCTCACGACAGGGAGTTTGTCATCTTTGACACCCCGGGGTCAAACTCTGCCTCCAACGTCGATCACGCCCGAGTGCTCAAACAAGCCATGGAAGGCCTCTCGAACGGTCTTCCCATTTTCGTTGCCGAGTACACCACACTCGACACGAAAGACAACGAGAACCTCTCCAACGAAATAAAGGAGATCCCCGCAATCGATGAACGCTTTGCCATGATCGTAGTCAACAAGGCGGATTCCGCCGACCTTCCCAAAGGCGGGTTTGACGACGAACGAGTCTCGGACATCATGCGCCAGTTCATTCCGTCCAGGCTCTATGGTCAAGGTATCTACTTTGTTTCTTCCATCCTCGGCCTAGGCTCAAAGAACTCCGGCGAGTTTATAAGCGACAACTATGCCGAAAGATTCGAAGACCAGCAGCGTAAATACACCGACCCGACAAGCCGCTTCTACAAAACGCTCTACCGTTACGATATCCTTCCGGGACAGATCTCGCGCAGAACCAATCGCGAATCCGAGGCTTGCAAGGACCTCCTTCTTGCCAATAGCGGACTCTTTTGCATCGAGAACGAAATACGCCTGTTTGCCGAACGGTACTCCGCATATAACAAATGCAGCAGGTCGGAATCACTTCTGCAAGAAATTGTCGGCATAACCGAAGAAGAGATTGCCGACAAGAAAACCGACCTTGAACAAAAGAAAGCGCAGCGAGAAGCCGAACTCGAAGAGGATAAGCGCGCTCTTATCGATCAGCTCGAAGCCTGCAAGGAGCATGCAAAGGAGGATGCTTCGGCAAGCTATAGGGAAACAATCGACAAGAGGGTTTCGGCCAAACAATGGGAGACCAGTCTTGATGCGCTCCAGGCACGCCAAAACGCCATTACCGAGGAAAAGCGAGAGGGGCTCGAGTACTCAAAACGCTCAATCGCGGCAGCGAAAGCATTTGATTCGATTGCACCCAACTTCTTCAATAGGCTCGGCGACTCCATAAAGGGAAGCCAGGTCAATGCGCAAAAGGATAGTGAACCTTGTCCAACGGGTGGCCTTGCGGACGTTGGCAAGGGTCTTTGCGATGACATAACCGATGCATTTCACAAAAGATCCGATGCAAAGGCTGCCGAAAGAACAGCCGACAAAGATGCCGCTGACCAACTCTTTAACGAGGTCATCAATCACTATGACGAATGTACCGAGCAAATAGCTCAGACCATCGATGAGCTGTCGCAAAGCTATTGGAAGGATTGTGCGGAGCATAGCCGCGATGCCCTCTATCGCATCGCTACCAGCAGTGACAATCCTCTTTCCGAAGAAAAGCGCCAAGAGGTCGGCGATATCATTCTTAAATATCGTGGCCTCGCGCTCGATAAGACAAAGGGCCCCATTTTCAGCAAGGCAGACTTTACCGAACTGAAGCTCATGGACCGTGTCATCTTTAAATCCGACAAGCTTTTGCTTAGGAAAGTCGAAGATAAATTCAACCGCGAAATCTCACGGTGTTTCTGCGAAGCACGCGCCGAAATAGAGCGCGAGCATACCTACGGCTTTACCGAATGGCTCAACGAGCTGCTTGGCCAAATTACGAGCAATATCACCGACTACAACCCGGTGCTCCATGGCCATGTCGAAGACATCAACAGGCAAACCGCGGAGATCAACGCTCTCGAGGCAAAACTCGAGACACTCAACAATCGAAAAGAATACATTGCGCGCGTCATTAATTGGAAGGAATAGGCTGATCGTATGGGCATCAAAAACGCGATTATGCGCGCTGCCGATAAAGCCGGCAACGCGGTCGCAACCGTCTCGGTACTCAGCAGCTCCCAGCTCGATGAGGTCGACCAAAAGCGAACAGCATACTTGTCAGAAAAGCCGAATCCGGCAGACGAGCAAGCTGTCGAGCTCACCAATCGGCTCTTGGCAACTGCCGCCGTTGAGCTTCACAACGCCTATCTGCCGCAGCTGCGAAATGTTTACGCGCCGATTGACCCCTCCATTGAATACCCCATGGGCTTTAACGCCGACAACAACATCCGCTTCATGAATATCACGAAGTGGATCGTCGATCCCAACGAGGACAGTCTCGAGAAGCTTGTAAATGTGTACGACGTTCTTTCTGACGAAGAATGCAACATTGCGCTGATCTTTAATCGAACCAGCGCAAGCACCGAGGTATTTCTCGCAGTCGTCAATAGCGACAATGCTCGCGACAACATCGACGCCGATAATTTTTCCCGGCGCATGTCGGATGCCTTGAGGGGCAACTTCCCCGGTTCCGAAGTGGGGCCCGCCAACCGCGGTCCCATTCCGTGTCTAGACAATCGACGCCCGTCTTCGGTTGCCGCCGTTTCGAATATTCCAGCCGAAAAGAACGAGAAGTTCGTCACGCAAACTATTGAGAAGGTTCTCGACGGCATTGTGCCCGGTAGGCCGAGCGAAGACTACACTATCGTGCTGCTCGCAACCCCGATCCATGATATCGAATCGCGCAAACTCCGCCTCGCCGAACTCCACTCACTGCTAACGCCTTATGCCTCATGGACGACCAACTACACCCATCACCAGAACGACTCCATCGGATCGTCCGCGACGATTGGCATCAATGCAGGTGTGAGCGCCGGCAGACAGGTGGGAAATAATCAGGCTGTTGCTCAAAACTACAACGAAACGGACTCGACAAACGAGTCGACCTCGGAATCGAGCAACGAGAGCGTAACCGACTCGTCCACATCGACCGAAAGCATCACGGATACGGTCACCGACGGCAGGAATGAGTCCTCGAGCGGAGGCGTTGACTTAGGCGTATCCGCAAGTCACACGGAGGGTTCGTCGCACTCCACGTCCACGGCAACAGGTACAAGCTCATCTACCGGCAAGGCCATATCCAACACGCTCGGCAAAGCCGTCACCAGCGGTGTTGGCAAGGCTGTCTCTAAGGGAGCTTCCGTGACTTCCGGTGTTTCGCAGGCAGTAAATCTAGGTGCCAACTTTGGCGGATCGTTCGCACGCTCAAGCACGGTCACCGCTACCATCGGCGCCGACGAAGGCATCACGCAGACGTTCAAGAATTACTCCATCCAACACGCGCTCGAAATACTTGAGTTGCAAATGAAGCGCTACGACCTTGCCTCGGCACTCGGCATGTGGGACTTTTGCGCCTACGTGCTAGCAGAAGACCACAACGTCGCGAATAACGTTGCCCACACCTATCTCGCCCTCACCCAGGGCAAAGAATCCTATATGTCTCAGGCTGCAGTAAACCTCTGGCGCGGAGACCTTGGAGAGCAAAGCGCCGACGCCACGGCAATCTGCTCCTACCTTCGCGATTTGCGCCATCCTGCTTTTGCCCTCTCCCCCGCCCTGCTCGATCAACATCCGAGCTTTTCGGTCTATCCGGCAACGGTCGATGCAACGACTGCCCTTTCGGGCAAGGAGCTGGCCTATTCGCTCAACTTTCCCAAGAAGTCCGTCCCAGGGTTGCCCGTTATCGAATGCGCTTCTTTTGGGCGCAACGTCTCTACGTTCGATGGTACGCAGCCTCAGCAGGGCCTTTGCATAGGCAAGGTTTTCCATATGCATCGCGAGGAACGCATCGAAACGTTCCTGTCAAAGGACTCACTTGCCTCGCACACCTTTGTTACGGGCAGCACCGGCGCAGGAAAGACCAATACCGTCTGTCGCATCCTCGACCAAGCGCTCGATCAGCGAGTCAACTTCCTTGTCATTGAACCTGCCAAGGGCGAATACAAGGACGTGTATGGAGCCCGCGAAGACGTAAACGTCTTTGGAACCAATCCAGAATTCACGCCGCTCCTGCGTATCAATCCTTTTAGCTTCCCGTCCGGCATCCATGTGCTGGAACACCTCGACCGACTCGCTGAGATCTTTAATGTCTGCTGGCCCATGTACGCCGCCATGCCCGCCGTCCTTAAAGACGCCGTCGCCAGGTCATACGAAGACTGTGGATGGGACCTTGCCGCTTCTGATAACCCATATGGAGCCGATCTCTTTCCTTGCTTTGCAGATGTTGCCCGCAACGTCCGCGAGATTCTCGATTCCAGCGAGTACGACGCCGAAAATAAGGGCGCCTACAAGGGTTCGCTGCTCACACGTCTCAATTCACTCACCAACGGGCTCAACGGCATGATGCTTTCGTCGAACGAAGTCGACGCCACCGTGCTTTTTGACGCCAACACAGTCATCGACCTATCGCGCATTGGCTCCGCCGAAACAAAATCCCTACTCATGGGTCTTCTTGTACTCAAACTTCAAGAACATCGCATGGCCGAGAAAAAGGGCATGAACCAGCCACTTCGCCATCTGACCGTGCTTGAAGAGGCGCACAACCTGCTTAAGCGATCGTCGAGCAGCCAAGGCTCGGAAAGCGGCGACCTGACAGGCAAGAGCGTCGAGATGATCTCAAATGCCATCGCCGAGATGCGTACATACGGCGAAGGCTTCATCATCGCCGACCAGGCGCCCGGACTTCTCGATATGGCAGCCATTCGCAACACAAATACCAAGATCATCCATCGCCTGCCCGATCTTTCGGACCGCGAGCTCGCCGGTCGCGCCGCCAACCTCAACGACCAACAGATCGTCGAACTGGCACGCCTGCCTAAAGGCGTTGCGGCCATTTACCAAAACGATTGGGTTGAGCCGGTGCTCTGCAAGATCGCCAAAGCAGAGGATGGCGCGCACTTTGCATACAGCCGCCCCATCGACGATGTCGCAAGCAACCAGAGCGATGATGCCCTTGCCGTAGCGCGCATGCTGGCCTACGGAATCAGCATCGGAACCAAGACGGAGCTGCACAGCATTCGCGAACGGCTCGATCGCCTCCATATCGACGCGTCTACAAAGGTCAAGATCCTGCGCACCGTTCAAAACCCACCCGCCGAACCGCGCATGACCAAGCTGGGACCCATAATGAGCACACTGTTTCCCAACGTTGCCAAAGCGGTCGAGGACGAACGCGAGTGCAGCGATGAAGCCGAACAATGGACAATGGCGGCGGACGCGGCACTCAGGTCCTCAATCGACCGCGATATCGACAGCCGCACCAGGCAGGTCATCATCCAGGGCATCATGACCGATGTCTTGTGTCTGCAAATGCAAGATACCCAAGCATATTCCGATTGGCACAACTGGAACGAGAATAGCGAGGTGAGCTAATGGAGTTCAAGCAAATGAAAGGCGGCGTGGCCAAGCTAGGCGATAAACTTGGGTTCAATCCTGATAAACTCATTGGCCCCGAATCAAAGGAAACCAAGGCAGAGGTTAAAAATGCCGGCCGTAACGAATCCATCGATCCCGACAAATTGATTAGACCCTCGGTGGAATCGTGCGATTATCCTTCGAGCTATAAGGAGAGGCTGGACCGTACACCGAGCATCGAGAATCCAAACGGAAAATGGTCGGGTGACCGAGGGGAATCGATGTTTATTCCCACAGCCGATAGGGTCCGCGAGATTCTTCGAAACAAAGGTCTTGAGGGCATCAATTACAAGGATGGAATTCCTGACTTCAACCCTATCTCTGAAGCGAAAGTAACCATACAAGGCATGAGCCAGCATAGGCTTTCGCAGATGGGCGAGAACGGCGAACGCATTGTCGGCAACTATGAAAAGGCAGACACTGAATGCGCAAAAGCTTGGAACCTTGAGCAACGCGATGGCAAAGATGATTGGACGCACCAGGATGTCAAGAAATGGCGCGAGGTAAATGAGTACACCTGGCACGAACACAATGATATGAAGACGTGCTCTCTTGTTCCGACCGAAGTTCACAAGGTGTGCAGCCATCTCGGCGGCGTAAGCGAAATCAAAAACATACTGAATCAGATTGGCGGCTTCGATGACTAACGGCATGAATCTGTGGGGCAGGGATTTCTCGCTCCCCGTCTATTACGAGTGTGACTCGGACCAAGGCGTCCTCGACATTCAAAAGGAAGCAAAGGGCGCCCTGCTTGCAAGCTGGGATACCGTTGAGGACAGCAAGGAAGCGATCGAAGATTATTGTCTCGAAAGAGACGGCGATCAGATCGAGGGCCCCATTACAAACATCTTTAGATACGTTATTCCGACCAGTATCGTGGTACTTCGGAGCGATGATGCTCGCAAAGCAGCGCTCATGTGCAACTATCGCTTTGACCCCGAACACGGACTTGCTGCGGTATTTGAGAACGAGCAACTTACGGCTGTCGTCCCCCAAGACGAGCTCTAGGTCGATCATACGCAGACACAAAACCGAGGCCACTCCAGCACACACCGGAGCGGCCTCGGCCTCTTTTACGTATGCTCAGCGAGGTAGCTAAAAAAGCCCCGTCCCAAATTAGCTACCCCAGTCCCTTTCTAAGTTGCGGTGAAATGCGGACTGTTTGCCGGGTTTATTGGGCCCAGCAGTCCGTATTTCACCGCAACTGATGAGGGGACGTGGTTAGGCGACAGGCTTTGCGCGACGAATGGCCGGGAACATCACCGTGATAGCGAGGATGACGCCCACGGCAGCGATCGCACCGCCCGCGTAGCCGATCAAGGCGATACCGGGACCCGAAACCACGGCTCCGCCGATCGCGGTACCCGTGCCAATACCGAGGTTAAACAGGCCCGAGAAAATCGACATGGCGACGGCCGACGAATCCACCGGCGTGTACTTGATGAGCTCGGCCTGAAACGCCACGTTAAAGGCCGTGGAGCAGCAGCCCCATAGCGCGCAGACGGCAAGCACCGCCGCGAGCGATGACGCGACAGATCCCATAAGCAGCAAGGCGACCGGCACTCCGGAGAGCGTGATCGCAAGGAACGGAAAACGGTGCCCGTCGAACAGGCGGCCGAACAGCCAACTGCCCACCAGGCCGGAGCAGCCGAACGCCGTCAACGTCATAGTGATAGCGCTTGCGTCGACATGCGCGACCTGGGCCAGGAAAGGCTCGATATAGCTATAGCCCGCGTAATAGCCGGTCGCCATGAACACCGTAACGGCGTAGAGAGCGATGAGGAACGGGCTCTTGAGCAGCTCGGGCAGCTGCTTGAGCGTAAAACGCTCGCCCGCCGGCATGGTGGGGAACACCGTGGCCTGGTACACCACCGCAGCGGCAGAGAGGGCCCCAACCACGGCAAACGTCATACGCCAGCCCACGGCCAGGCCAATGGCGCGGCCGAGCGGCAGGCCGAAGATCTGTGCGATGGAAGAGCCCGTGGCGATCATGCTGATGGCGAGCGCCCCATGGCGCGTGTCAACCAGACGCGACGCCATGATCGAGGCGACCGACCAGAACACGGCGTGCGCGCAGGCAACCACCAGGCGTGCGCAGACCAGAATGGGATAGGTCGGCGCCACGGCGGACAGGAACTGGCCCAGCGAGAACACGGCAAGCACGCCGAGCAGCATCCGCTTGAACTCAAAGCGCGAAGCGAACACCATGAGCGGCAACGACAGCAGCATGACGCCCCAGGCATAGACCGAGATCATGATGCCAGCTTGGGCCTCGGTGAGCGAAAACGATGCGGCGATGTCGGTCAGCAGACCGATGGGCATGAACTCCGACGTGTTGAACACGAACGCGCAGCAGGTGAGCCCGATAAGCGGGAGCCACTGCTTGAGCGTGATGCCATCTTGCCTTGCCTGACTCATATATAACGTCTCCAATCATTTTGAGCGGAGGCGATTATATAGCAACGGCCCCGCATCCGTCAGTACAGATGCGGGGCCGCAATCAACTCAATACACAGAGGTTGCGCCGTCAATAAATAACTAAGCCAACCCCAGCAATATGCCCGCCGAATGCACGACAAACGCCACGATCCAGGCGACCGTCACCTGAAACGCGAACACGGCAACGGCATAGCGCGCGCCCAGCTCACTCTTGACGGCGCCGATTGCCGCCACGCAGGGCGGGTACAGCAGCGTAAAGACCAGAAACACGTAGGCGGTAAACGGCGAAAACATGGTCAACAGTGCCGCGGGCGAGGTTGCACCCAAAAGCACGGTAAGGGTCGAGATGACGCTCTCCTTGGCGATAAGTCCGGTGACGAGCGCCGTGGATGCACGCCAGTCGCCAAACCCAAGCGGCGTCAGCGCCGGTGCGATAATGCTACCCAGACCGGCAAGTAGGCTCTGCGACTGATCGGCGACCACGTTAAAGCGGATATCGAACGTCTGCAGGAACCAGATGACCACCGTAGCGGCAAAGATAATGGTAAAGGCCTTGGTAATAAAGTCCTTGGCCTTATCCCATGCCAGCATCACCGTCGTCTTGACGCTCGGCAGGCGGTAGTTGGGAAGCTCCATGATAAACGGCACCGGGTCGCCCTTAAATGCCGTGCGGTTAAGCACCAAAGCCGCGATGCAACCGACCGCAATGCCGATCAGATAGAGCGAGACCATGGCGGGAACTGTCGCCTGCGGGAAAAACGCCCCGCACAGCAGACCGTAGACCGGCAACTTGGCCGAACAGCTCATAAACGGCGTGAGCATGACCGTCATCTTGCGGTCGTGCTCGGATGGAAGCGTACGGGTCGACATGATAGCCGGCACGGTGCAGCCAAAACCGACGAGCATGGGCACGAAGCTGCGGCCCGACAGGCCAAAGCGACGCAATACCTTATCCATGACAAAGGCCACGCGCGCCATGTAGCCGGAGTCTTCCAGAATGGAGAGGAACAAGAAGAGCACGACGATAATCGGCAGGAAGGTCAGCACGCTGCCCACGCCCGTCAGCACGCCGTCGACAGCCAGCGAGCGCACCACGTCGTTGGTTCCGAATGCCTTGAGGCCCGCATCGGCCGAGGCGATGATGGCAGCGATGCCGTCCTCCATAAGTCCCTGTAACGCCGCGCCGATCACGCCAAACGTCAGCCAAAAAACGAGACCCATGATCACCAGGAACGCCGGAATGGCTGTGTAACGACCCGTCAGGATGCGGTCGATCTTGACGGAGCGCACGTGCTCGCGGCTCTCGTGCGGCTTAACGACGCAACGCCCGCACACGTCGCCGATAAAGCTAAAACGCATATCGGCCAGCGCGGACAGGCGGTCGGTGCCGGCCTCGCCCTCCATCTGGGTAATGATGTGCTCGATAGCGTCGAGCTCATTGCGATCCAGGTGAAGCGCCTCGGTTACCAGCTCATCGCCCTCGACCAGCTTGGTCGCCGCAAAGCGCACCGGGATGTGCGCCGTCACGGCATGGTCCTCGATCAGGTTAGCAATACCGTGGATGCAGCGATGCAGCGCACCGCCGTCCGGACCGTCGGGCGCGCAAAAGTCCAGGCGACCAGGGCGCTCGCGGAACCGCGCCACGTGCAGGGCGTGGTCCACCAGCTCGCCGATGCCCTCGTTGCGGGCAGCGCTAATGGGGACAACGGGCACGCCCAACAGGCTCTCGAGCAAGTTGACGTCCACGGCGCCGCCGTTGGCGGTCACCTCGTCCATCATGTTGAGCGCGATGACCATAGGACGGTCAAGCTCCATGAGCTGCAGTGTCAGGTACAGGTTGCGCTCGATGTTGGTGGCGTCAATGATGTCGATGATGGCGTCCGGACGCTCGTCGAGGATGAACTGACGGCTCACGACCTCCTCGCCTGTGTACGGCGACAGGGAGTAAATGCCGGGCAGGTCGGTAACGCTCGCCTCGGGATGGTTACGGATGGTGCCATCTTTGCGGTCGACCGTCACGCCGGGAAAGTTACCGACATGCTGGTTGGAGCCCGTCAGCTGGTTGAATAACGTGGTCTTGCCGCAGTTTTGGTTGCCGGCGAGGGCAAAGTGCAGCGGCGCGCCCTCTGGCACGGCCGTCTTTGCCGCACGGGGCGAATACGTCCCCTCGCCCAGGGCCGGATGCTCCGTCGTGCCGATTGCGGCGTTAGCGCGCGGACCCGTATCGGTGTCGTGAATACCCACGAGCTCGATGCGTGCGGCATCGTCCTTACGCAGTGTTAACTCGTAGCCACGCAGGCGGATCTCGAGCGGGTCACCCATGGGGGCGTACTTCATCATGGTGACTTCGGTGCCCGGCGTTAGACCCATGTCCAAAATATGCTGTCGGAGTGCCTGATCGTCCGATGCCACCGATGCGACAACGGCGTCCTTTCCAATCTCGAGTGTATCGAGCTTCACGTCCGTGTTCCTCCCCCGGCGCCCACAGGGCGTTGTATTTATGTTCACCATGGCTAACCGTTTGCCATGGCTAACCAATTGTAACCATGCATGATAGCGCGAACACACAACGACGTTCAATCGACAGATCGGTGCGATGGGGACAGGCAGGAGAGTTCAGGGCCATAGTTTCCCGATGAGGCCTCTCGGGGAAACTACATCCCAGAATTCTGGCTCGAAACGGGATATGGTTTCCCTAACAGGCCTCTTACGGAAAATGCATCCCAGAATCCCCGCTCGAAACGGGACGCGCTTTCCCAGTCGAGGCCCTATGGGAAACTGCGTCCCACCTTGAAAGGCAAAACTGGGACGCAGTTTCCGGGCGGGGCATCAAAAACGAAGTTGCGGTGGAATAGTTCCTGGATGGGCTGGTTGATGCCCCAGATCGGAGCTATTTCACCGCAAGTTATTGAAGAGCTTGGATGCCGGGACTCTTACAGATGGCGCTCGAGGAAGCGGAAGGCCAGGCGGATCCAGGGACGGACGGAAACCTGCTTGTCCTCGTTGTCGACCGCGGTGTTGGCGTTGCCGAGCGAAAGGCCATGACCACCCTGGTCGAAGACGTGCATCTCGCATGCAACGCCCTCCTCGGCCATGCGCTGCGCAAACGGGTAGACCTGCGCGATCGGCGCCGTCTTGTCGTCGGACACGCCCCACACAAAGGTCGGTGGCATCTGACGCGAAACATGCGTGGTGGGGCAGATGTCGGCCAGATGCTCGTCAGTTGCCTCGCCGCCCGTCACCATCGACAGGTAGTCGTTGAGCAAATCGCGCCCCGTCTTGCCACCCGTCTTGGGCACACGCAAGTCAATGCGCGGATCGCGCGTCTGCATGTCGCGCACATAGGCAAAGTCGAGCAATGGATAGCCCAGCACCACGGCATCGGGACGAATGTCGTCCGGACGCGCCCCGGCAAGTGCCGCAAAGGGGCCGGTCTTCCACTGTGTTGCCAGCGAGGCGCAAATCATGCCGCCAGCAGAAAAGCCCACGACGCACACGCGCTTAGGATCGACATGCCACTCGTCGGCGTTGGCGCGCACCGTGGCGACCATCTTGGCAAGATCTGCCTGGGGATGCGGAAAGCTCACGTCACCCGTAGAACTCGTGACATAGTTGAGCACAAAGGCCTGGTAACCGTGATCCAAAAACGCAAACGCCACAGGATCCTGCTCATGCGGAGCGATATGCGTAAACGCACCTCCGCCACAGATAATCACCGCGGGGCGGCGGCCATTCGGTTTATCGGGCAACGGCTCGGCACCCAAATACGTAAACGTCGCCGGATAATCCTCGGTCGGCTCCTCGCCCCACAGCGCATGGTTCTCGACAATCATATGTGCTCCCTTCGCGCAAATTATGCGCCCTTATTTTTCGCCTTCAAGCGTACCCCACTTGAACCCGTGGCGCAGAAACACTCCGGCAATAAGTTTCCCTTCAACTGATATATCACATAATCCCAGTTCAGAGGTATCGTTGAGCAGCGTAGAATAGGGGCGTTGACCAAGCCGCGAAACACATGTGAAACGTTTCCGGCAAACCAAACGCGCGATATGCGCCTATTTAAGTTGGAGGCAACTATGGGTCTGCTCGATTCGCTTAAGTCCACCTTCACCTCGACCGGCGAGGCGTCCGTTCCGCCCGCAGCAAGCTTCGCTACCCGCGAAGGCGTCATCTATGCCCCCGTCAACGGCGTGCTCGTCAACCTGAACGAGGTTCCCGACGAGACGATCGCCTCGGGCATGCTTGGCCAGGGCTATGGCATCGAGCCCATTACCGGCACCATCTATGCGCCCGCCAACGGCCGCATCGGTGCCACCACTGTCACCAACCACTCCATCGGCATGATCACCGAGGACGGTCTGCGCGTGTTCATCCATGTTGGCCTGGGCACCGTGGAAATGAACGGCAAGGGTTTTGCCCGCTTTGTCGAGATGGGCGATGTGGTCAAGGCAGGCCAGCCGCTCATCAGCTTCGACCGCGAGGCCATTAAGGCCGCTGGTCACGAGGACATCGTGACCGTCATCGTCTCCGAGCTCGATCGTCTTAAGAGCATCGACCATGTCGGCGAGTCTGGAACGCTTATCGGCGGCAACCCGCTCGTCAAGCTTGGCGACCCGCTGCTGGTTGCCAAGACCAAGTAGCCAGGCCCCACGCCACACAGCCAAAAGGCACCTCGTCAAGCGCCCACGACCATTTGGCCGCGGGCGCTTTTCGTTTGAAAAACCATCCCGCCAATGCCTTATCTGTATAGCCCAAATGAGCCGAGCTGCTAAAATATCGAACTGTATGGATAACTATCATTCAACCGTTATGGGAGGATACGTGAACCGCACCAAAATCGCGCAGCTCTATGCCGATGCCGAGTCGCTCGGCGGCCAGACCGTCACCGTCGCCGGCTGGGTCAAGTCCGTCCGCGACATGAAGAACTTTGGCTTTGTTACGCTCAACGACGGCAGCTGCTTCCGCGACCTGCAGGTCGTCATGAACCGCGAGGCACTCGACAACTACGACGAGATCGCCCATCAAAACGTCTCGGCCGCACTCATTTGCACCGGCACCGTCAAGCTGACCCCCGATGCGCCCCAGCCTTTCGAGCTTTCTGCCACCTCCATCGAGGTCGAGGGCGTCAGCGCCCCGGATTACCCGCTGCAGAAGAAGCGCGCAACCGTCGAGTTCCTGCGCACCCAGCAGCACCTGCGTCCGCGCACCAACCTGTTCCGCGCCGTGTTCCGCATCCGCTCTGTCGCGGCTGCCGCCATCCACCGCTTCTTCCAGGAGCAGGGCTTTGTCTACGTCAACACCCCCATCATCACCACGAGTGACTGCGAGGGCGCCGGCGAGATGTTCCGCGTGACCACGCTCGACCCCAAAAATCCGCCCCTCACCGAGTCCGGCGAGGTCGACTGGAGCCAGGACTTCTTTGGCAAGCATGCAAGCCTCACCGTGTCCGGCCAGCTCAATGCCGAGAACTTTGCCATGGCCTTTGGCGACGTGTACACCTTTGGCCCCACCTTCCGTGCCGAGAACTCCAACACCACGCGCCACGCCGCCGAGTTTTGGATGATCGAGCCCGAGATGGCCTTTGCCGACCTTAACGACTACATGGATAACGCCGAGGCCATGCTCAAGTACGTCCTTAAGGACGTCATGGCAACCTGCCCCGACGAGCTCAATATGCTCAACAAGTTTGTGGACAAGGGTCTGCTCGAGCGCCTGGACCATGTCGCCAACTCCGACTTTGCCCGCGTTACCTACACCGAGGCCGTCGAGATCCTGGAGCAGGCCGTCGCCGCCGGTCACAAGTTTGACTATCCCGTGAGCTGGGGCATCGACCTGCAAACCGAGCACGAGCGTTTCCTGACCGAGGAGCACTTTAAGCGCCCGACCTTCGTGACCGACTACCCGGCCGAGATCAAGGCGTTCTACATGCGCATGAACGAGGACGGCAAGACCGTCGCCGCCGCCGACTGCCTGGTGCCGGGCATCGGCGAGATCATCGGTGGCTCCCAGCGCGAGGAGCGCCTGGATCTGCTCGAGGCCCGCATCAAGGACCTGGGTATGAATCCCGAGCAGTACAAGTACTACCTTGACCTGCGCCGCTACGGTTCCTGCAAGCACGCCGGCTACGGTCTGGGCTTCGAGCGCTTGGTCATGTATCTGACCGGCGTGGGCAACATCCGCGACGTCCTGCCGCACCCGCGCACCGTGGGCAACGCCGACTTCTAATCGTCGAACGCTAGCTCGCGTCGCCACACGCCAACGCTCATCGCACAAGCGTCTCTCGACATCGGTCGAGAGACGCTTTTTTCAACAGCATCCGTCAAGCTTTTGGCAAGTTTTTGGTCAGTTGAGCAGGGCTGTTGAAAACTCGACCCGCCGTTTGCCGACGACTACCGACCGCCCAGAGCGCCCTGCGCCCCTGGGAAAGCCCCGCGTCCTAGGCTCCATACCGTCGCCACCCAAAACGGAAAGGACGTGGGCACCATGACCGAAGCCGCTGTTGAAACCTACGACACCACGACGAGGGGCGCCGCCTCGATGGCAGCCTATCGCGCCGTTCGTATCCTGCAGCTCTTGAGCGAAAACACCGGCGAAGACAAGGCCATGCTTTCCGATGAGCTGATCCGGCGCCTCGCCCATCCCGACGACCCCGCCCGCATGCCCATCTCGGCGGCGCGGCGCAGCATCTACACCGCCATCTCCGCGCTTCGCCATGCCGGATACGAAATTGAATACAAACGCGGCGTGGGCTACAAACTTCTTACCCGCCCGCTCACCGATGAAGAGATCATCCGGCTCCACGGTATGGTCATGCGCAACCGCTCCACGCCTATCGCTATCCGCAAGAGCATGGCGCAGCACTTAGTTGCCATGGCGAGCGCCGACGTTCGCGGCTACCTCGATACACCCGAACCCGCTCCAAGCGCAGGCAGCAAGGCTACCAAGGCAACACGCACGCCCATCAAGCGCATCGACACGTGCGAGCTCGTCGAGCAGGCCATCGACCACGGAACCACGGTGAGTTTTGATATTTCGAGCGTCACGACACGCGGCGAAACCGAAGCAGCACGGATGACACTCCGTCCCTTTGCCATCAGGCAGCGCGATGGCATCTCGTATTTGCTGGGAACGGTCTACGACGCCCGAGGCGCCGATGACACGTTGCGTACTGTAGAGATTGGCCGAATGAGAAACGTCAGCACGCGCCTGCTCGACGGCAAGAAGCTCTTCGCCGCCCTGGACGAGGACGACGCCTCCTCCGCCGCATAAGACCCTCCGCCGCCCATTCGACTACCCGTACCGCCCATCCGATTCTGTATTAAAAAACCCGCCAGGCTGTTGTAAAAATGGACATCAGCGCTACTATAGTCCCACTTGCACTTTGTCCCAGTGCAGTGTTTCCAGCCATTTTTATACTGGGGGTAATGATATGAAGGACATCACCATCAGCCGCAGGAGCCTTCTGGTCTCCGCCGGCCTGCTCGCGCTCGCCCCGCTCGCCGGATGCGGCGGCAACTCTGGTTCCGGCTCTGCTGCCGCCGGTTCCGACTACACCATCGGCGTTCTGCAGCTCACCGAGCACTCCGCGCTCGATGCCGCCAACGACGGCTTCGTCAAGGCCATCAAGAAGAGCGGCCTTAAGGTCAAGATCGACCAGAAGAACGCCCAGAACGACCAGTCCACGTGTAAGTCCATTGCCGACAAGTTTGTGGGCGACAACGTCAACCTGATTTATGCCATCGCCACGCCCGCCGCGCAGGCTGCCGCCGGCGCCACGGCCGATATCCCCATCGTGGGCTGTGCCATCACCGACTACGCCGCCTCCGGCCTGGTCCAGGACAACGACAAGCCCGGCACCAACGTCACGGGTGCTTCCGACCTCACCCCGGTCGCCGAGCAGCTCGAGATGATGCAGAAGGTCCTGCCCGACGTTAAAAAGGTCGGCCTGCTCTACTGCACCGCCGAGTCCAACTCCGACGTCCAGATCAAGGCCGCCAAGAAGGAGCTCGACAAGCTGGGCCTCGAGTACACTGACTTCACCGTCTCGAGCTCCAACGAGATTCAGTCCGTCGTCGAGTCTGCCGTGGGCAAGGTCGACGCGCTGTACTCCCCCACTGACAACACCATCGCCGCGGGCGCTTCGCAGGTCGGCCAGATCTGCAAGGAGAATAAGCTCCCCTTCGTGACCGGCGAGGAGGGTATGTGCATGGCCGGCGGCCTGTTCACCCTCTCCATCAACTATAAGGACCTGGGCTACGCCGCGGGCGAGATGGCCGTTAAGATCCTGAAGGGCGAGGCCAAGCCCGAGGATATGCCGATCAAGCACCTCTCGAGCAAGGACCTGGTCGTCGTCAAGAACGACGAGATGGCCGAGGCCCTGGGTATCGACCTTTCCGCTCTGGACGAGTAGCGCCATGCGCGGTAACGCGTCTAGGGCCCGCACGCGCGCCACAGCCGCGTTATTCAATATCTGAGTCCTTGGGGCGAACGCTAAAGACCGGCGTTCGCCCTGCTTGTTTCGGATGAGACAAAACATCCGTCCGCAGCTCTTTTATGCATTGGTACCGCTATTATGGAAAATCACGTGTCCACCCTATCCTAGGAGGTATGAAGCATGCTCATTGCATTGCAGGGCGCCGTTTCGCAGGGCGTCCTCTGGGGCATTATGGTGCTTGGCGTGTTTATCACGTTCCGCCTGCTCGACATCCCCGATATGACCTGCGACGGCAGCTTTGCCCTCGGCGGCTGTGTCTGCGCCGTACTCATCGTCAACAATAACGTCGACCCCTTGCTCGCCGTGCTGGCCGGCATGTGCGCCGGCGCCATCGCGGGCGCCGTCACGGGCATCTTGACCACCGTCTTTGAGATTCCCGCAATCCTCGCCGGAATCCTTACGCAGATCAGTCTGTGGTCCATCAACCTGCGCATCATGGGCAAGTCCAACACGCCCATCCTTGCCAAGGGCACTATCTTCTCATCCGTCAGCAACATGACGGGCCTGCCGCAGTCCACTGTTGCCATTATCCTAGGCATTGTGCTGGCCGTGGCCATCGTCGCCATCCTGTACTGGTTCTTTGGCACCGAGATCGGCTCGGCGTTGCGTGCCACCGGCAACAACGAGTACATGATCCGCGCCCTGGGCGTTAACACCAACACCACCAAAATGATCGCCCTCGTGCTCTCCAACGCCCTCATTGGCCTTTCGGGTGCACTCATCTGCCAGAGCCAGAAGTACGCCGACATTGGTATGGGCACCGGCGCCATCGTTATCGGTCTTGCAGCCATCGTCATCGGCGAGGTGCTCGGTCGCCTGCTGCCCGGTGGCCTCACGCAGTTTAGCGTCCGTCTTGCCTCCGCCGTCTTTGGCTCCGTGGTCTACTTCCTTATCCGCGCCATCGTGCTGCAATTGGGCATGGACGCCAACGACATGAAGTTGCTCTCCGCCGTGATCGTCGCCGTGGCCCTGTGCGTACCCGTGGTTTGGGAGCGCTATAAGCTCCGCAGCTCCTACACGAAGGGGGATGAGGCAGATGCTTAAGCTCTCGCACGTCAAGAAGACCTTTAACAAGGGCACCGTCACCGAGAAGCGCGCGCTCACCGGCGTCGACCTCACCCTGAATGACGGCGACTTTGTAACCGTGATCGGCGGCAACGGCGCCGGCAAGTCCACGCTGCTCAACATGATCGCCGGCGTGTACCCGCTCGATTCGGGCGTTATTGAGCTCGACGGCACCGACATCTCGCGCCTGAGCGAGTCGCAGCGCGCCAAGTACCTGGGCCGCGTGTTTCAGGACCCCATGCGCGGTACCGCTGCCGACATGCAGATCGCCGAGAACCTGGCCCTCGCCAAGCGTCGCGGCCAGCGTCGCGGCCTTTCGTGGGGCGTCACCAAGGCCGAGAAAGATGAGTACGTTGAGCTGCTCAAGCGCCTGGACCTTGGTCTGGACACGCGTCTCAACGCCAAGGTCGGCCTGCTCTCGGGCGGCCAGCGCCAGGCACTCACCCTGCTGATGGCCACGCTCACCAGGCCGCGCCTGCTGCTGCTCGACGAGCACACCGCGGCCCTCGACCCCAAGACGGCCTCTAAGGTGCTCAACCTGACCGAGGAGATTGTCGACGAGAACCACCTGACCACGCTCATGGTCACGCACAACATGAACGACGCCATCCGTCTGGGCAACCGTCTGATCATGATGCACGAGGGCCACGTGATCTACGACGTGGCGGGCGATGAAAAGAAGTCGCTTACCGTCGCCGACCTACTGCAGAAGTTCGAGGAGGTCTCGGGCGGCGAGCTCGCCAACGACCGCATGCTGCTGAGCTAAAACCTGCCAAAAAGGGACAGGTTTATTTTGGTAGGTTTTATCTGCGCAAACGCCAAAACCGCCGCAAAGGGACAGAGGCCCTTGCGGCGGTTTTCGCATATTATGTCGATAATCCGATATTCAACCAGACATTCTGGCTAAGGACTAAGGAAACTGCCATGAAAAGACTCCCCCGCTTTGCGTTGGCCGCCGCGTTGTTTGCCGGCGCGCTCGCAGGCATCCCAAGCCTCGCTTTCGCGGGAAACCTGCCCGCCGCTATTGACGGCTCCGTGGCCGTCATGCACACCAACGATATCCACGGCAGCTACAAGTACAGCTACAACGCAAGCAAGGGCACCGGCACTGTGGGCTTTGACGGACTGGCGGTTCTCTATAGCGCCCAAAGCAGCGCCCCCGATCTTTTACTCGATGCGGGCGACACCTTCCACGGACAGTCCTTCGCCACCATGAGCGAGGGCAAGAGCATCGCCGAGCTCATGGACACCTTCTACGCCGACGGCTACGACGCAACCACGCCAGGCAACCACGACTGGAGCTACGGCGCGGACAAACTCCGCACCATGACCGGCTACAGCACCACCGGCACGCCCTTCGCCATGCTCTGCGCGAATGCAACGTCCTCGAACGGCGCATGGAGCTCGAGCATCACGAAGACGCTCGATCGCACCTGGGAGGATAGCGAGGATCACTCCACATTCGACTACAAAATCAAGGTCGGCGGCGTCGGAGCCATGGATGAGTCGCTAGGTTCCTCGCTGCGCGCGGACCTGGTCGCGGGCACCAGCTTCTCGAGTGCCGCGAACGCCATCAATGCCGAGGCCAAGCGACTGCGCGAGACAGAGGGCTGCAACGTTGTCGTCTGTATCGCGCACACGCTCAACGCCAAGACCTTTGCTGCAAAGCTCGTTGGGGTCGATGCACTGGTCGCGCGCCACGAGCACATCAACTTAGACGAAAACGTGACGGGGGCTGACGGCAAGTCGGTCCGCGTCGTCGAAGCGGGCAGCGCCTTTGCCGAGGTGGGGCTGCTTTCCATTCCGTACAAGTACGACACGAATGGCACCGAGACGACCGACGATGACACGGTCACGGTCCCTGCAGACGGCAGTGACGAGAAGCTCTACACCGCCAAGAACGTCAACGACCTTTTGGCAGACCCCGACAAGGGCTCCGACTACCAAAGCCGCCTTGAAGCCGTCCGCAACAAGATCAAGCCGCTCGACGAGGCCTTTGAAAACGAATCGAACAAGGTGCTCGGCACATCCACCACCAACTATTTCTACGGCGAGGACGCCGCAGGCACGCATGGTTGGGAAATGGTGCGCACCACCGATTTCCGCCCCAGCAAGGAGGGCGACACCACCAAGGCCCAGACCATCGGCCATGTGATCTGCGGCTCCTATCTTGACCTGACGGGCGCAGACCTTGCCATCGAGAACGCGGGTGGCATCCGCGGCGGCATCGCTGCAGGCGATGTGACCGCAGGCAACGTCATCGCTATCTCGCCCTACGGCAACACCGTGGAGACCTGGACCATGACCGGTGCGGACTTCCTCGCAGCGCTCGAGCATTCGCTGCAGATCAGCGACGAGTGCAATCACAGTTATGAGCTTCAGCAAGCCTACGTGGCAGCCGGCCATACCGAGCAGGAAGCGCAAGACAAGTACAAGTGGCGCGATGACTCTGGCAGCGTTCTCTCCTTTGGCGGCATCAACGTGACGATTGATTGGACGCAGCCCGAAGGCAAGCGCATTGTGAGTGCCACACTCGCCAAGGACGGCAGCACGCTCGATCCCACCAAGACCTATACCGTCGCCACCAACAACTACATCATTACCAACACGACCGACTTCCCCACCTTCGCACACGCCACCAAGCGCACCGAGTGGGGCACGTGTGAGGCGGCGCTGAGGGCGCTGATTGGGCAAAACGGCTGGGAGAGCAAGATGGCCGGACTCGCCGGCACCATCAGCTTTGGCTCCGCTGCCGTGGACCCCACGCCCACACCGGCCCCGACGCCTGAGCCCTCGCCTAAGACGGACGCGACGACCACGAAGGTCATCACCAAGAAGACGACCGGCAAGCTCGCCGCAACGGGAGACCGCACGCTGGCAGTAGTTGGCACGTGCCTTATCGGCGGCATCATCGTCATCATTCTCGGCATTATCTGGAAGCGTCGACGCTAAGCTACACCGCCGGGCCTTGCAGCCCCGCCGCATAAACCTTATATCGAGCACAGAAGCCCGTACGAATTTGATCGGACGGGCTTCTTGGTGGGTATCATGGTTGGATGATCATGAGGAGGTTTCCCTACATGGAATTGTTTGAGCCGATTCTTCATTTCTTTGAGCAACGGTGGGTCCACAACATCATCTGGGCCGTCATCTTGGCGATAGGCACCGCCGTCGCCGCCAAGGTCGTATCCAAGACCCTGAACCATCTGCTTAACCGAGACGATAACCCGCTTCCGGCATCGAGTATCTTCATCAACATCGCGCGCGCCGTCATCTGGATGATCGGCGGCAGCTTTATCCTCGACAACTGCTTTGGCATTAACGCAAACGCCCTCGTTGCCGCTCTTGGCGTCGGCGGCATCGCCATTTCGCTCGGCTTTCAGGACACGCTGTCAAACCTTATCGGCGGCATGCAGGTGACCTTTATGGGCATCATCAAGCCCGGCGACAATATCGAGGTCGGCGGCGTATCCGGCGTGGTCCAAGACATCACTTGGCGCCATACAACGATTGAGGATGCCTGTGGACAGACCATCATTGTGCCCAACTCCAACATTTCCAAGAACACACTCGTGCATTTGATGCCCTTTGGGCGCGTGGCCGTGCCCGTTGCCGTAAAGGACACGTCCAAGTGGGCTTCCCTTGACGTGCTGGCAGACGACCTGACCAGCGCCACCAAGGCCGCCGTGCTTCCCATCTCGGGCTTTGACAAGGAGCCCTACGTACTCTTTAGCGAAATCGGCGACTTTGGCATCAAAGGAAAGATCATCTTTATCGTCAGCGACGACAGCACTACTTTCACGGCAGCCGACGCCTGCATCCGTGCCATCGCCCCCATCATCGCCTAACCCGCCAAAAAGGGACAGGCACCTTTGTGGTGGTTTTCATTCGTGGTACCATGGTTCATATAGTTGTTTAAACGACTAAGGGAGCAACATCATGGAAGAGGCCTATCGTCAAGCACGCAAGCGCGGCGAGCAGGGACGCCGTCGCGCCATCAGCCAAAGCGAGCACCCGTACCTTACGGACCTCGACAGCCTCGTTGCCCAGCTCCCCTTAGGTCAGCGAGAGAATGTCGGCCTAAGGGATATTCCGCTCGAAATGGTCGTCGGCACAGTCACCAAAGGCCGTCAGTCCGCCTTTTCATGCAACTTTATGCCCCTGCTGCCGTTTAACACTGAGTTCGCCCGCAAGTGGTCCAACCTCTACGACATCCAGGTAACCGAAGGCTATCGCGATCCCATCATCGTCACCGAGTTCATGCATCGGTTCTATGTCCAGGAAGGCAACAAACGCGTCAGTGTCCTCAAATTCCTGGACGCTCCAACGGTTTCGGCCAGGGTCACCCGTCTCTACCCCGGCACATGGGATTCCGTCGAAAGCCGCCTGTACGGTGAATTCTGCGCGTTTTGGCGCGTCTGCCCCCTATACGAAATCGAGTTCTCGCGTGAGGGGAGCTACGAGACGCTCGCCAAGATGCTCGGTCGGAACCTTATCGAAAAATGGCCGCAGAAAAAGGTCGACTACCTGCGCCACACCTTCCTGCTCTTTAAGCGCGCCTACCTTCGCGCAGGCGGCGACCACCTGGACATTACGCCCGCCGACGCCATGCTCGTCTACCTCAATGTGTACAACCAGGACCGCCTGCTGGATACGCCGACGGATATCGTCGTAAACCGCCTGTGCAAGATTTGGCGCGAGCTGGTCATTGCCGGCAAAAACGACGAGGACAAGGTCGATCTTGTCGAAGCGCCGAGCGTCGATGAGGAGGAGTCGCCCGCCAAGTCCACCTCCGGCATGCTCAACTTCTTTATGGGCAAGACTGTCTATTCGGCGGCCAACCCCCTGCGTATCGCCTTTATCCATGAGTTCCCCTGTGCGGCGTCGAGCTGGGACAGTCTGCACGACCAAGGACGTCAGTATCTCGATGAGCACTTTGACGGTATCGTGCGCACCGAGGCGTTCGAAGACTGTCACGATCCGGACGTGTTCTACGCCGCCGTGGAAACGGCTGTCAAACATGGAGACAACGTCATCTTCTCGACCTCGCACCGCCTGATGGAATACACGCTCAGAGCTGCCGTTGAGTATCCCCAGGTTCGGTTCCTTAACTGCTCTATCGGCCTTCCCCACCAAAGCGTCCGTTCGTACTTTGGCAAGATGTACGAGGCCAAGTTCCTCCTGGGCGCCCTTGCCGCCAGCATGGCGGACAACCATCGCATCGGCTACCACGCGTCGGTCTTCGCATCCGGCGCGCTCAGCGAGATCAATGCCTTTGCCATCGGTGCCTCGCTGCTCGACCCCCGCGCGCAAATTATCCTCACCTGGGGCGATGTGCCCGCCGGCGGTCTCGCCGAGGCCATGTGCCGCGAAGGCGTGAGCGTCATGACCGGCGCTGACATGTCAAAGTCGCTCGAAGACCCTACGGCCTACGGACTCCACCGCCTGGTCGATGGCAAGGTTACCGGCATCGCCATGCCGGTATGGAACTGGGGCCGTTACTACGAGCTCATCGTTCGCAGCCTTCTGCACGGCACGTGGGACGAGACCAGCGATGACAACCAAGTGCGCGCCGTCAACTACTGGTACGGCATGAGCTCCGGCGTTATCGACATCCGTTACGCTCCGGGCCTACCCTACCAGACGCGCAAACTCGTGCAGTTGCTCCGCAACGGCATTGTCGAGGGATCCATCAACCCCTTTGGCGGCGAGCTCCACAGTCAGAACGGCGTGGTACAGATCGAAGGCTTCCCTCCGCTGCCGAGCACGCAGATTGTCGAGATGAATTGGCTGGCGGATAACGTGGTAGGCACCATTCCGCAGCTCGACGATGAGCCGAAAGTCCCTGCCCTATGAAAATCCTTGCCATAGCCGATACCGAAGAACGATGCCTTTGGGAGTGCTTTCGCAAGGAACGCTTTGAGGGCGTCGACCTGATTTTGTCCGCCGGCGATCTGGACCCGGACTATCTTGAGTTTTTGGTTACGGTCATCAACAAACCGCTCATCTACGTGCGCGGCAATCACGATGACCGCTACGCACGTCATGCACCGGGTGGATGTATCTGCGTAGAGGACAGCGTGTACACGTACCGAGGGATTCGCATTGCGGGCCTTGGCGGGTCCATGCGTTATCGCGACGGCGCCAACATGTACACCGAACGCGAGATGTCCAAGCGCATGCGTAAGCTGTCGCGTAAGGTTAGGATGGTCGGCGGGTGCGACATTCTGCTTACCCATGCACCCGCCGCCGGTATGGGTGATCTGGACGATCTGCCGCATCGAGGATTCGAGTGTTTTAACACAGCACTCGAATCCTGGAATCCCGACTACATGGTGCACGGGCATGTGCACCAAAGCTACGGTTGCGATTTTCAGCGCGAGCGTCAGCATGTGTGTGGAACGACGATCATCAACGCCTGCGGCTATACGCAGTTTGAGCTCGACCAGACGCACTACCCCATCCGCGGCTGGCAAGCAGCTTGGCTCAACTCACAAACCATGCGCCGCGAGCTCAAACGCCACGAAGCCATCGAGTCTTCAACAGCCAGAACACCCTGGTAACCACCATAAAGGGGACACTGTCCCCTTTATGGTGGTTTTGACGCGATAGCAAGAAACCCGGTCCTGCACAAGGCAGAACCGGGTTTCTTTAGCAATGCTTGCTGTACTCAGGCAGTAACTAGCAGTTACTCAGCCAGGAAGTCACGCTGGACAGCGGGATCGACCTTGACGCCAGGGCCCATGGTGGAAGACACGGAGATGGACTTGACGTACTTGCCCTTAGCAGAAGAGGGCTTGACGCGCAGAATCTCGGTGTACAGGGCAGCGTAGTTCTCGACGAGCTGCTGCTCAGAGAAGGACTTCTTGCCCAGGGGCACGTGGCAGATGCCGTAGCGGTCGGCGCGGTACTCAACGCGGCCAGCCTTGAGCTCGGAGACCATCTTGGCGACGTCCATGGTCACGGTGCCGAGCTTGGGGTTCGGCATGAGGCCACGGGGACCAAGGATCTTACCGATGCGGCCAACCTTGGCCATCATGTTCGGCGTAGCGATAGCGGCGTCGAAGTTGATCTCGCCCTTCTGGATCTGGGCGACGAGCTCGTCGGAACCGATGATGTCGGCGCCGGCAGCCTCGGCCTCGCGGGCCTTCTCACCCTCGGCGAAGACGGCAACACGAACGGTCTTGCCGGTGCCGTGAGGCAGGGAGATGGAACCACGGATGTTCTGGTCAGCCTTACGAGTATCGATGCCCAGACGGAAGTGGGCCTCGACGGTCTCGTCGAACTTGGCGGTGTCGAGCTCCTTGATGAGCTTGGCAGCCTGAAGGGGGGTGTAGAGCGTGGCGCGGTCGATCTTCTCGGCAGCGGCGTTATAGCTCTTACCATGCTTAGCCATGTGCATTACCTCCTGTGGTTAAACGGGCGTGAGCCCTCCCACATCGTATCGTGTGCCCTATTGCACACATTTAACGGGCGCCCCGGTCGGAGCACCCGTCGTTACCATAAGAAATCGCTACTCAGCGATGGTGACGCCCATGGAACGGGCGGTACCGGCGATGATCTTCTTGGCGGCGTCAATGTCGTTGGCATTGAGGTCCGGCATCTTGATCTCGGCGATCTTGGTGAGCTGCTCCTGGGAGAGCTGACCAACCTTGTCGGCCTGGGGCTTAGCGGAACCAGACTTGAGGTTCAGCTCCTTCTTGATGAGGTGAGCCGCCGGCGGGGTCTTGGTGATGAAGGAGAAGGACTTATCCTCGTAGACAGAGATCTCAACGGGGATGATGTCGCCCTTCTTGTCCTGCGTCTCGGCGTTAAAGGCCTGGCAGAACTGCATGATGTTCACGCCAGCAGCGCCCAGGGCGGGGCCGACGGGAGGAGCGGGGTTAGCTGCACCAGCAGGAATCTGGAGCTTAATGACGTTGGCAACCTTCTTCTCAGCCATGGTCATTCCTTTCGAATCACGAGTGTGAAGTACTTGCTATATCGTAAGCACGCACGTGTTAGAAGCACTCCTGAGATGAGCAGTCACAGAAGAAGCACGCTCGCGCGAACGGACGAAAACTTAAGCGATGACAGCGACCTGGTTAAAGTCGAGCTCGACCGGCGTCTCGCGGCCAAAGATCATCAGCGTGACCTTGAGCTTGCCAGCCTCGGTATTAACCTCGGAGACCTTGCCATCAAAGTCGGTAAGCGGGCCATCGGTGACACGGACGGACGTGCCGACCTGAATATCAACCGAGGTGCGCTTGGGCGAATCGCCCTTACCGGGACGACGAGTCATCTTGTTGTACTCGTCACGGGAAAGCGGAGCGGGCTTACCGTTGCCGCCTAGGAAACCGGTGACGCCGGGCGTGTTGCGAACACACGTCCAAGCATCGTCATCCATCTCCATGCGGACCAAGACATAACCCGGGAAGATCTTGGAATCCTTGGTCTCGCGCTTGCCACCCTCTTTGATCTCGGTGACGCGCTCCATAGGAATCTCGATATCAAAGATACGGTCCTGCATGCCCATGGTCTCGATACGATGCTCGAGATCGGACTTTACGCGGTTCTCGTATCCGGAGTAAGTGTGAACGACGTACCAACGCTTAGACATGGTTTAGCCCCTCAATCCAGAGAACAGAGCAAGAGCCTCGCCAAAGCCAGCATCGAGCAGAGCGATGACGACGCCGACGACGACCAGAGAAGCGCAAACGACTACCGAGTAGTTCACGAGCTCCTTCTTATCGGGCCACGTGACACGCTTCATCTCGGACTTGACCGAAGCGAAATACTTCTTGGTGCGGGCGAAGAAACCAGGCTTCTCGTTCTTCTTGGACTTCGCAGCCTTCTCGTTCTTCTTGGCAACGGCCTTCTTGGCCTCAACCTTGGAGTTGGCGGCAGCGTTGTTGGCAGGTGCCGGCTGCTGAGCCTTCTTCTTGTTCTTCTTGTTGGCCATTTGGGTTACCTCCGCGCAATGCGCTTATACATGAGTAAACCGTAAGCCCCCAAGTGGGAGCTTACGGAATAATGACTGGCACGCCAGGAAGGACTCGAACCCTCAACACTCGGTTTTGGAGACCGATGCTCTACCAATTGAACTACTGGCGTATGTGACTAGAGACTAGCGAGTCTCTTTGTGCAGCGTGTGGTGACGGCACCAGGGGCAATACTTCTTGATCTCCATACGATCAGGCATGGTCGACTTGTTCTTGGTGGTCGTATAGTTGCGGCGCTTGCACTCAGTGCACGCAAGAGTAACTAGAGTACGCATGTATCCTGAACCTTTCATTTCCGCCCCGTACGGGCACGAGTTGTTACTTTATCAGCTCCACGTAAGTGCTGTCAATGAAAACCTCGAGTCAATTGGTTCTCGGTGGATCCATTCATATTTGGAACACATCAATGAAGCCATCGAGAGCTAATCGACGGTGCATCCAGGACCATTATCGATCCTCTCGACACCAGCAACGGCTCAATATCCATTGCAGAAAAGAACCCGGCACCCATATAAGTGCCGGGTTCTCTAAGTCAGCTATATCAAAGAGCTAATTTACTCAATGATCGTGGAGACGATGCCCGAACCGACGGTGTGGCCACCCTCGCGGATAGCGAAGCGCAGGCCCTCCTCCATGGCGATCGGGTGGATGAGGTCGCCCTCGATGGTGATGTGGTCACCAGGCATAGCCATCTCGGTGCCCTCGGGGAGCTTGACCGTACCGGTAACGTCGGTGGTACGGAAGTAGAACTGAGGACGATAACCATCGAAGAACGGGGTGTGACGGCCACCCTCCTCCTTGGTCAGAACGTAGATCTCGCCGGTGAACTTGGTGTGCGGGGTAACCGAACCGGGCTTGCAGAGAACCTGGCCGCGCTCGATGTCCTCACGTTTGATGCCGCGGAGCAGCAGACCGACGTTGTCGCCAGCCTCGCAGAAGTCCATGGACTTACGGAACATCTCGATACCGGTAACAACGGTGTTCTGGGTATCCTTGATGCCGACGATCTCGACGGGCTCGTTGAGCTTGAGCTCACCGCGCTCGACACGGCCGGTAGCAACGGTACCACGGCCGGAGATGGTCATAACGTCCTCAACGGCCATCAGGAACGGGAGGTCGTTGTTACGAGCAGGCGTCGGGATGTACTCGTCGACAGCGTTCATGAGCTCGCGAATGGCGTCCATCCACTTGGCGTCGCCCTCGAGAGCGCCCAGAGCGGAACCACGGATGACGGGGATGTCGTCGCCGGGGAAATCGTACTCGGAGAGGAGCTCACGGGTCTCCATCTCGACGAGGTCGATGAGCTCGTCATCGTCGACCATGTCGCACTTGTTCAGGAAGACGACGATGTAGGGAACGCCGACCTGACGGGCGAGCAGGATGTGCTCGCGGGTCTGAGCCATGGGGCCGTCGGTAGCGGCGATGACCAGGATAGCGCCGTCCATCTGAGCAGCACCGGAGATCATGTTCTTGACGTAGTCAGCGTGGCCCGGGCAGTCAACGTGAGCGTAGTGACGGGCAGCAGTCTCGTACTCGACGTGGGAGACGGAGATCGTAATGCCGCGCTCGCGCTCCTCGGGAGCCTTGTCGATGTTCTCGAACGCAGTGAAGTCAGCCTTGCAGCCCTCGGTCTCGGAGAGAACCTTGGTGATGGCAGCGGTCAGCGTGGTCTTGCCGTGGTCGACGTGACCAATGGTGCCGATGTTAACATGCGGCTTAGTGCGCTCAAACTTCTCTTTGGCCATAAAGCCCTCCTCTAAACAGGTCGTCCCCGGACGGGACTTTGCCTTTATACCATAGTGGCCTCTCAACATATTATTGAGAAGCCACCGTGTTACCTATGGTAGCGGTGACTGGATTCGAACCAGTGACGCCACGGGTATGAACCGTGTGCTCTAACCAACTGAGCTACACCGCCGGATGGAGCCTGCAACCAGACTTGAACTGGTGACCTCTTCGTTACCAACGAAGTGCTCTACCGACTGAGCTATACAGGCACTTGACGGGTGGGAGCTATAGGATTCGAACCTATGTAGGCAGAGCCAACGGGTTTACAGCCCGTCCCCATTAACCACTCGGGCAAACTCCCAATCGTTCAAGTATCCGCAGGTCCTTTGGTCTTTTGGACCGCCGCCCCCGCGAACGAAGAAGATAATACGATGCCACCTTGGGGGCTGTCAACGAAAACCTCTAGATACACGGCTCCGGGCGTATCCATATAGCTTTGACCTGCCGTTTTGCTGAGTTTGGATATGAAGGACGGTGAATTTGCATATTGCGGTGACATTTCCCGAGGGAACACTTTGGCGTAGTGGAGTGAGCCTGTAGAATATTACTTCGATAACGACTCATTTGCACCTATATATAGGTCGAGATCGGGCTTCCCAGACAGAATCGAGCGTGGATAATCTCCCACTTTTGGCGTGGCTTCGAGCCCAAAGTGGGAGATTATCCACGCTCAGCCTCCAGGTGGGAGATATTCCACGCTCGTATGTCCGGAAATCCTCGCTCGGGCAGGATGACTGGGACCGGTCCGGCCTTTGTCTCGATCTGTAACAGTAAGAGGGTTATTCCTCCCCCATCTGTTACAGATCGAGATATTACGCAGAGACCCCAGCTTACGTCTCATTCTGTAACAGCTAGAACGGTTTTCAGCCTCTTCATGTTACAGATTGAGACAAACCTGAAGCTTGGTTGGCACCAAACCTACTGACTTATCGACATAAATAGAAACGGGCCCTGTCCCACAAGGAACAGAGCCCGAAACTCTCATGGAGCCAGTGACAGGAATCGAACCTGCAGCCCACTGATTACAAATCAGTTGCGCTACCGTTGCGCCACACTGGCACACTTGGCGCTTTCACGCGAAGCCAGTTAAGAATAAAGGAATTGCGGACGGGGCGCAACAGGCCGCACGGCGTTATACAAATATGCAAAATCCAGCAACAACGCATACCAGGCCCGTTCATTTCTGTCAGTGCGCCCTCAATCTTAAAACCATTCGCCAGAACGAATAGTTTTAATTACAATTGCTATATATAAAACTATTCGTTCTGGCGAAGGGTTTCGCGATGCTTACTACCAAAGAAGCCGCCGAGCTGCTCGGCATCACTCCGCGCAGGGTGCAGGAGCTCATAAAAAACGGAGCACTTGAGGCCCGCAAGGCTTCTGGTGTATGGCTCATCGACAAAGACAGCGTCGACACGCGACTCCGCTCTGTGACCAAAACGGGGGGACGTCCCCGCCGCGGCCACGGTAAGAGCGAGATCGCGTTCACCCTCATGAACCGCACGTACGAAGTCGCTCAGCTGGTCTACAGCACATCGCGAAAAGACTTTACCCACATCGGTGCCGACATCGATTACGCCCACGCCCCTATTGGAGTATTTGGCCCTAATAGCCCCATATCGCTAGACTCCTTCCGCATCTGGTGGCGCGGCCGCGGTATCCCGCTCGCACGCATTGGGCTAGCCTCCCTGCTTGCAGAAGCCGCAGTCGATGTTCCCGATGAACTCGTCCAGCGAAATCTCGGCCTCTCCTTATCCGACCAGTATTGGATTAGGCCCCAAGGTTCCGGTCTCACCTGGGAGGATATCAACTTCTTCAATAACGCCTTTGATGACGTCTCACTGTCCATTGCACCCTTTGCCCCAGAGGGAAAAGCGGCTGCCGCAAAGCCCGATAACACCTCGGACGGCAATCTTCAAAAGTACTGGACGTGCGAGGGCGAACGTCGAATTCTGCATAAGGCAGGAGCGCACCTGGACCAGGAACCTTATAACGAGCTGGTGGCGACCGCGCTCCACCGTCGCATTCTAAACGCCTGCGATTATGTGCCTTACTCGCTCGAGGGCACGGGCACTTCCGCCCTGAGCACATGCGATGTCTTCTTAACTGATGAAGAAGAGTATGTCCCTGCATTCTATGTAAACCAGCACGCAAACGCAGATGAACGGCTAACCGACTACGAGCGATATGTAGCAAACTGCGAGGAGCTCGGGGTGACAGGCGTCAAGGATGCCCTTGACCGCATGATCGTATGTGACGACATCATTGCCAACTACGATCGTCATTGGCGCAACTTCGGCCTCGTGCGAAACGTAAACACGCAAGCCTGCAGACCTGCCCCCATCTTCGATTCGGGCTCATCGCTCTGGTGCAACATATCACTAGAGGAGCTTAGGGCGGGAGAGCACAGTTTTACCAGCGCACAATTTCATTCAAGCCCCGCCAAACAAATGTTGCTCGTCGAGGACATGGGCTGGTTTGACGGCGACAAACTCGAAGGCTTCGTTGACGAGGCAATCGAGATTCTTTCCAGAAACGACGCGCTCACGGCAAGGCTGCCATATCTAAAAGAGGCGCTAACGTGGCGCCTCGAAAGAATGATCGATATCGCTGAATGGAGTTAGCGAGGCAGCATTGCCCCGCCAACTTCCCTACCTCCCGCGCAGGGCCTTGAGCTTGGCCAGGGCATCGGGGCTCAGGCGACTGCCCAGAGTCATCTTGATCTGCGGAGCTTCCTCTGCCTCGTGAACGTCGTTATCGATCTGTTTGATCTCGTCCACCAGCATACGGCTCGAGATGCGCGTGACGCCCTTACCCATGACGACGGCCTGGATCGTGCCGTCGCTCGATACCACGGAGCACGCGCGGCCTTCCTCACGTGCCTCGATGCAGAGCTTCTGCACCACGGTATCGGCCGAAACACCCGTCGGCGAAAACTCAATGCGCACACCGCGGGCCGGTAGGTTGGGGCGCTCGCTGGAGATATTGCCCGCGCCGTCAAATACGATCACGGCCTCGTAGCGGCCCTGGGCAAACGCAGCTACGTCATTAATGAGCGCCGTGCGCGCCATATCGTGAACGTCGCTGGAATACGGATCGTCGGAATGGTCGTACACGAGCTTTTCGTAGCGCGGCGTGCAGTGAATCACGTTGTAACCGTCGACCACCAGCAGCTCGGGCTTGTTGGAGTGCACCGTCGAGACTGGGTCGGCGATAGCCTGCGCAAACGCATTGCCGCCCACGCCGTAGGTCGCGGCCGAAACAATCGGCTTGGCCGAGCCCTCGCCAAAGCGCTTGGCCTTGGACTTGGCACGGTTCTTTTTGGACATGCGCTACTCCTCCCCCATGAGCTCGCCGGCGTTGCGGCGCAGCCACTCAAAGCACAGCGCCGTTGTCGCCTGGGCAACGTTGAGACTCTCGGTCATGCCGCGCTGGGGAAGCTTGGTCAAAAAGTCGCATTTCTCAAGCACCAGGCGCGAGATGCCGTCGCCCTCGGAGCCCATGACGAGCGCCACGCGGCCCTCGAAGGGAGCATCCCAGCAGCTGCCCTCGGCGTGCTCGGAAGCACCGCCCACCCAAAAGCCAGCGGCCTTGAGGTCGTCGAGCGCACGGGCGATATTAGGAACCTGCGCGATAGGCAGGTGCATGACGGCGCCGGCAGAGGTCTTGTAGCTGCCGACGGTCACACCGGCGGCGCGCTTGTTGGCAATGATGACGCCTGCCGCGCCCACGACCTCGGCGGAGCGCACGATGGCACCAAAGTTGCCGTCGTCGGTCACATGGTCGAGCACGATGACGAGCGCCGGACCGTCGCCCGCGCGGTCGAGAATATCGGCGACATCGGCATAGGGGAAGTTGCCCACCTCGAGCGCAATGCCCTGGTGAGCGCCATGGCTCGATAGCGCATCGAGCTGCGCGCGCGGCACATACTTAATGCGGACGCCCGCAGCGTTGAGGTCGTCGACCAGGCGCGACAAGGCGGCATCGCGCTCCCCGCCCTCGGCGATGAGCGCACACTTGACGGGAAAACCGGTGCGCAGCGCCTCGGCGGCAGCACGGCGACCTTCGATAAACTCGCCCTTGGGAGCCTGGACAGCGTCGCGGTTGCGATCGCGCTGCGGACGTGCGGCCTGAGTGCGATCACGCTGGCCCTTGGGAGCGGCAGCGCGGTCATTGCGGCGAATCGGACGCGAGCCAGAAGCGGCCTGCTTGCCGCCACGAGGCGCACGCTTGCGATTGTCGGCCATAAAGCGGCCTCCTTAAATAGATAACGAACAAGAATCGACCGTCCGAGCCACGGCACCTTGCCTTTCAATCGTCGGGCATGACCACCAGGTCTATGCCCTTCTCTTTCAAGGCAATCTGCCGCACCTCGAACGGTCGACAAATACTAGAGACTCTTAATACGAGTGCCCGCGGCCGTATCCTCAATGGTGAGGCCCAGGTCCTTGAGCTGGTCGCGGATGGCGTCGGCCAGATCCCAGTTCTTGGCGGCACGGGCCTCGGCGCGGGCTTCGAGAATCTTGGCAGCAGCCTCGTCCACGTCGTCGCCCGTATAGGCAACCAGACCGGCGGCAACACCCAGCAGACCCAGCGGCAGCTCGACCTTGGGCTCGGGGAGCTCAACACCAAAGGTGTCGAGTAGCTCGGCCAGCGTGTCGGCGGCGGCAAGCGCGGCGGCCTTGTCGGCTGCGTCGCCCGCCTGCTCCAAGTACTGGTTGCACTCGGTCACGAAGCCAAAGACGGCACCCATGGCACCGGCGGTGTTAAAGTCGTCGTCCATGCACTCCTTAAAGGCGGCACGGGTCTCGGCGGCCTTGGCGGCAAATGCCTCGGCAGCAGCCTCATCGGCAGCGGCCGTCGCGTGGTTCGCGGCCCAGCGCAGGTTCTCGACCGTGCCGGCAATGCGCGTGAGCGAGTTCTCGGCACCCTCCAGGCGCTCCCAGGAAAAGTCGAGCGGCGAGCGATAGCTCGTCTGCAGCATCAGTAGGCGCAGGGCGGCAGCGGAGTGCTGCTCGAGCACCTCGGCCAGCGTAAAGAAGTTGCCGAGCGACTTGGACATCTTCTCGCCGTCGACCAGCAGCATGCCCGTGTGCATCCAAGTGTTAGAGAAACCCTGGTGCCAAGCGCAGGTGGCCTGGGCGCACTCGTTCTCGTGATGCGGGAAGGCAAGGTCGGAGCCGCCGCCGTGGATATCGATCGGGGTGCCCAGGTAGCGGTGCACCATGGCGGCGCACTCGGTGTGCCAACCGGGACGGCCCTCGCCCCAGGGGCTCGGCCAGCTAGGCTCGCCGGGCTTGGCGGCCTTCCACAGGGCAAAGTCGAGCGGGTCGTTCTTGTCCTCGTTTTCTTCGATGCGCGCGCCCACCATAAGGTCGTCGATGTTACGGCCCGAGACCTGGCCATAGTTGGGATCGCTGCGCACGGCAAAGTACACGTCGCCGTTATCGGCGGCGTAGGCATGGCCCTGCTCGATAAGCGTCTTGATCATAGCGATCATGGGGCCGATCTCCTTGGTGGCGCGGGGGCGCACATCGGGATCGAGCACGTTGGCGGCGCGCATGACGCCGATGAACTTGTCGGAGAACTCCGTCGCGACCTCGGCGGCCGTACGGCCCTGCTCGTTGGCGCGCTTGATGATCTTGTCGTCGACATCGGTGAGGTTCTGAGCGAACGTGACCTCGTAGCCGCTCGCGATGAGCCAGCGACGAATCACGTCAAAGCTGATGAACGTGCGGGCATTGCCGATGTGGATGTTGTCGTAGACCGTGGGGCCGCACACGTACATGCGGACCTTGCCGGACTCGATGGGCTGGAACTCTTCCTTTTTATGGGTAGCGCTGTTGTAGATACGCATTCGTTACTCCTTAACGGTTTTCTGTAGCAGGCAGACGGCCCAGGCACCGATTCCCTCGCCCTGGCCTTCCCAACCGAGCTTTTCGGTCGTAGTGGCGGCGACGCCCACGTTTTCGACGTCGACGCCCAGGGCATGGGCAAGGTTGGCGCGCATGGCATCGCGGTGCGGGGTGATCTTGGGTTGCTGACAGGCAATGGTGCAATCGGCATCGACAAACTCAAAGCCCAGCTCGCGCGCGTAGTCCATCACGCGAGCGAGCAGTACCATCGAATCGGCGCCCTCGTAGGCGGGATCGGTGTCGGGGAATAGCTTGCCGATGTCTCCCCCGCGGCAGGCGCCCAGAATGGCGTCGGCCAAGGCGTGCGCGAGCACATCGGCATCCGAGTGGCCCAGCAGGCCGCGCTCGTAGGGAATGTCGACACCGCCGATGATACATCGACGCCCCTCCACCAGACGGTGGACGTCGTAGCCATGGCCAATGCGCAGGTTACTGAACATGGGGAAGGTCCTCTCCCTCGGCCATGCGACCGAGCAGAATCGCGGTTACAGGACGCAGGTCCTCGGGCACCGTCACCTTAAGGTTATCGCGCGGGCTCTGGACGCAGCGGACGCGTCCTCCCATGCGCTCGACCAGTGACGAATCGTCCGTACCGATAAAGCCCTCGGCAATCGCCGCGGCATGGGCGCGCTTCATGGCGTCGACACTAAAGATCTGCGGCGTCTGCGCGGCCCAATAGAGCTCACGCGGCGGCGTCTCGACGATATTATCGCCGTCAACGATCTTGAGCGTGTCGATCGCGGGCTGACCGCACACGACGCCGTCGAGAGCACGGTCGCTCACGAGCACGTCGATAGCGTGGTCGATGGCCTCGGTCGTAATGAGCGGACGAGCGCCATCGTGAATGGCGACGTATTCAAAGCCCGCCGGCACCGCGTGCACGCCGGCGCGGGTGGAATCCTGACGGGTATCGCCGGCATCGGCAAAGCTGATGGGCGTGTCATAGTCAAACGGGTCGATGGCCAGACGGCGCATCTCGGCACGGCGCTCGGCAGGGCAAACCACCACGATGTGGCCGACCTTATCGCTACGGTCAAACGCGCGGATGGACCAGCTCATAAGCGGACGGCCCGCCACGTCAACGAGCTGCTTGCCGCCGGGATTTCCAAAGCGCTGACCGCTGCCGCCGGCAACGACCACGGCGCATACGGGCGCCATTATGCGTTCCCCTGTTTGGTGCCCTTCATGCGGTACAGCGAGTCCGCAAGAATGGCAGGGTTGTTGACGCCAAAGTCGCCCAGGCGCTCCGGATCCTCGCTGATGTCGTCCATGAGCTCCTGCAGCGAGCCGTACTCGTCGACGATCTTCTCGGCCACGCCGTCGCGCACGACGGACACGCGCGAAAGCGTGCGCAGGCCCAGCGGCGTCATGACGGAGTCCTCGTCCAGGTCGTCATAGCCCAGAACTGCCGCCACGTGCTGCGGGTCGGACAGGTCCTTAGGCGTCATGCGGGCAAGCTCAGCGCGAATCTTCTCGGCATTGGCCTCAGAGGAATCGCTTGCGTAGTCGCGGATCATCAAGTCGTATTCGGTATCCATGCTGGAGCCGGCGAGCTGCTCGAGCTGCATCTGCACGAGCTTGCCCTGGTTGCCCAGCTTGACGATGCAATCCTTAAGCTCGGTCTTTGCCTGCTGCATGATCTCGAAGCTCGAGAAAATACCGGTAATGTCGGCGAGCGTAACGTAGTCGTCGAGCTCAAGGGCCGTCAGGCGCAGCAGGGAGCGGTCAAGCGACTGACGGGTGGTCTGGAGCGTGGCAACGAGTTGGTTGACCGAGCTCATGATGGTGGTGACAGGCTGGATCTCGTAGCTCTTACCGTGGACGTACACGTTGACGACGGCACGACGAGCCGAAACCGAGATCACGATGGCGTCGGTGAGCACCGACATGCGAGCGGCAGTACGGTGACGCATGCCCGTCTCACTCGTGGCGAGCGAGGGATCGGGATTGAGGTGGAAGTTGGCGCGCAGGATCTGGGTGAGGTCGCCATCGATAACGATGGCGCCGTCCATCTTGGAAAGCTCGAACAGGCGGTTCGAGGTAAACGAAATGTTGAGCGGGAAGCCGTCGTTACCGGCAGCGAGCACGTTTTCGGTGTCGCCGACGCAGATAAGGGCACCCAGGTGACCGGCAATGATCATGTCGAGGGCGGTGCGGATCGGCTGACCAGGTGCCGTCAGGCGAATGGCCTGTTCCATACGCTTTTGCAGCTCGTTCTTATCCAAGGCATCGCTCCCATCGTATACGCTCCATAAACGTCAATAAGTTTCTCACGGTTTGCCCCTGTGACGCCCGCAAAATCCTATGCTTACAGAATGAGCGAACACAGCTGAGAGCCCCGATCCAAATGAGCTGCTTATGTGATAGCATCGGGATTCACATAAATGAGGGAGTAGTCGCGTGATCGGGTTCGCCTCCGGTGGCGCGGTAAGTCAACACACTGGCCGATGCGGCCTGGCTTGCCTTAATGAACGAGACTCGTGGCTGTGCGCGCAACGCGTACGCCACGGGTCTTTTTTGTTACTCCCCCAAGAGGTACACGCGGGCCCGCCCGCAGAGAGGGAGCCAGACTATGGGACTCGCAGAGCTCGTGTTGCTCGCCGTTGGCCTTTCGATGGACGCCTTTGCCGTTTCCATCTGCAAGGGCCTTGGCATGAAGAAAATCAACCTTAAAGTCGCCGTGGTGCTCGGTCTGTTCTTTGGCGGCTTTCAGGCCGGCATGCCCGTAATCGGATGGGCGCTCGGCAGTCAATTCATGGGCATCATCGGACCCATCGACCATTGGATCGCCTTTATCCTATTGGCCTTTATCGGCGGCAAAATGTTGTGGGAGGCCTTTACCGAGGACGAGGATGAAGGCGACGGCAAGGATGCCGAAAAGATTGACCTAGGCGAGTACCTGATCCTCGCCATCGCCACCTCGATTGACGCGCTGGCCGTGGGCATCTCGTTTGCGGCGCTCTCGGTCGACATCGTTCCAGCTGTATCGCTCATCGGCATCACGACCTTTGTCTTCTCCGTTGCCGGCGTAGCGATCGGCCACACCTTTGGCGCGCGCTACGAAAAACCCGCCACCATCGTGGGCGGCGTCGTGCTCATCCTCATCGGGCTTAAGATCTTGCTTGAGCATCTGGGGATTCTCGCACTGTAACGAATAACGGCCGCCCGGCATTACGCCAAGCGGCCGTTTTCATAGCCAGCCGTTTTAGAGCGGCTTAACTAAGGCGACCTTTACGCAGCGAGGCGCTTGAGGACATCGATGAGCAGCTCGTAGAAGCGCTCGGCAGAAGCGAGCTCCATGCTCTCGTCCGGGGTGTGAACATCGGAGAGCGTCGGACCCACGGCGATGGCGTCCAGGCCGTGCAGGGCCTCGGCAAACAGGCCGCACTCAAGGCCGGCGTGAATGGACTCGATGCGCAGCTCGGAGCCAAAGAGCTCGCGATAGCTCTCGACAAAGACGTCGCGGACCGGCGAATGCTCGGCATAGCTCCAGCCGGGATACTCGAACTCAAACTTGGCGTCGAAGCCCAGGACATCGGCCAGCGTCTGCAGACGATCCTTGAACTCGTTCTGCAGCGAGGTGATCGAGGAACGCGGGGACAGCATGATCTTGACCTCGTCGTCAGAGGTGGCAACCACACCGATGTTGGAGGAAACCTCGACGGAGCCGTCGGTGGCGACGTTGCGGCGAATCACGCCGTTAGGGGCAAGGCGCAGGGCGCGGATGAGGGCAAGCGCGGACTTCCGGTCCATGGCCTCGACCTCGGCGTCGTCGGCAATCTCGACGGTGCAGGTAAAGCCGGGGTCGAAGACCTCGAGCTCGGCAGTGACGTCGGCGATGATGCCCTTTGCAATCTGGGCCGCGGCCTCGGCGGCAGCGTGGTCGGCGTAGACCAGAACAGCCTTGCACTCACGGTTGATGGCGTTGTCCTTGGTGCCGCCGTTAAAGCTAACGATGGCGGGCTCGCCGGCAACCATCAGGCGGTCGATGATGCGGGCCATGATGAGGTTGCCATTGCCGCGCTCCAGGTGGATATCGCTGCCGGAGTGACCGCCCAGCAGGCCGGAGATGTCGAGCGTGAGGGTGCTACCGGTCTTGTGCTCGCGCACGATCGGGCAGGTGTAGGTAACGACGACGCCGCCGGCGCAGCTGACGGTGGCAACGCCCTCTTCCTCGGAGTCAAGGTTAATCATGGTGCGGGCGCTAATCTGGGACTTGTCGAGCGTCTCGGCGCCGACCAGGCCAGTCTCCTCGTCGGTGGTGAATACGCACTCGAGGGCCGGATGGGTAATCGAATCGTCGTTGAGCACGGTAAGCATAAGCGCGACGGCAATACCGTTGTCGGCGCCCAGAGTGGTGCCGTTAGCGGTGAGGACGCCGTCCTTGACGACCAGGTCGATACCATCGGTCGTAAAGTCGTGCTCAACGGAGCCCAACTTGTCGCACACCATATCGATGTGGCCCTGCAGCATCACGGTCGGGGCATTCTCGGCACCGGCAGATGCGGGCTTGCGAATGATGACGTTGTAGACCTCGTCCTGGTACACATCGAGACCGCGCTCCTTGGCAAACGCAACCAGGAAATCGCTGATGCCCTTCTCGTTGCCAGACCCACGGGGGATCGCGCTGACCTCCTCAAAGAAATGGAACAGCTGGGCGGGCTCGTAGCCGGTAATCTTGTAGTCCATGGTGCCTCCTTGGCGCAACTGGTTAGACAGTAAGACATGCGACTTGTATATTCCCAGACTTTGCGTGCATAAACCAGTCGAAAACGCCGAGCGCCCTCGCATCATCGGCTAACGGTGGACCGTATAGCGTAACGGTCACAACTTCCGCAGCTCTACAAATCGAGGCGCCCTTTCCAGAGCGCCTCGATTGCGCGTATCAAATTGTCGCCACGCCCTACAGCGCGCCGGAACCGGCTTGCATCATGCCGCCGGGGCCCGAGGTCACGCCGCCGCTCACGGGCGCGGCGTTGCCGGTGTGCGGTACCGCCGGGGCGGTATCGCCACCAAGCGTGCCCGCCGGACGCGGTGCCGGGATCTCGCCCGTGCCGCGGCTAAAGACAAACTTGCCATCGGCCACGTCGCACAGGACGGTATCGCCCTCGCCCCACTCGCCAGCCAGCAGTTCCTCGGACAGCGGATCCTCGATGAGCTTTTGGATGGCACGACGCAGCGGACGCGCGCCGTTGGTGAGGTCGGTACCCTCCGCCACAATCTTGTCGTAGGCCGCATCGGTAAGCTTGATGTTCATGCCGTTTGCGATCAGGCGCTGGCGCAGATCGTCCACCAGCAGGTGCGCAATCTTGGTCAGGTTCTCGCCCGAGAGCTTCTGGAACACCACGATGTCGTCGATACGGTTGAGCAGCTCGGGGCGGAACAGGCGCTTGAGCTCGCCCATCGCGCGGCCGCGGATCTCACTCGAGGTGAGGCCCTGCTCGCCGGTGGTGCCAAAGCCAACGCTCGCATCCTGCGCGATCTCGCGGGCGCCCACGTTTGACGTCATGATGATCACCGTATTGCGGAAGTCGACCGTCTTGCCCTGGCTATCGGTCAGACGGCCCTCCTCCAACACCTGCAGCAGGATATTGAAGATGTCGGGGTGCGCCTTCTCGATCTCGTCGAACAGCACGACCGAGTACGGGTGACGGCGAACAGCCTTGGTGAGCTGGCCGCCCTCGTCGTGGCCCACATAGCCCGGGGGGCTACCGATGAGCTTGGAGACCTCGAACTCACTGCCAAACTCCGACATATCGAAGCTGATGAGCGCGTCCTTGCTGCCAAAGAGATACTCGGCGAGCGTCTTGGCGAGCTCGGTCTTGCCTGTGCCGGTGGGACCAAGGAAGATAAAGCTGCCACCGGGACGACGCGGGTCCTTGAGCGGCGAGCGGCTGCGGCGCACGGCCTTGGCGACGGCCTCGACTGCCTCATCCTGGCCGATGATGCGCGTCTTGAGCACGCTTTCGGTCTGCAGCAGGCGCCGGCTCTCGCTCTCGGTGAGCGAGGAAACCGGCACGCCCGAGGTCACGGACACGATGTCGGCAATCTGGGAGACATCGATGGTGAGCGGGCTGGCGTCGAGCTCGGCCGTCCAGGCAGCCTTGGCCTCGGCGAGCTCAATCTCGGCAGCCTTTTGCTGCTCGGTGATCTCGGCGGCCTTGTTCATGTCGTCGCTCTCGGTGGCCTCCTGCGCGGCGGCCTTAAGCTCCTCCACGCGATGCTCGGCCTCGCGCACCGGCTCGGGCGCGCGGTTGGCGGCGATGCGGGCGCGGGCGCCGGCCTCGTCAATGAGGTCGATGGCCTTATCGGGCAGGAAGCGATCCTGGATGTAGCGGTCGGAGAGGTTCGCGGCGGCCTCGATAGCACCCTGCGTATAGCGCACATGGTGGTGCTCCTCGTAGCGCGGCTTGAGCGCGGTCAGGATCTTGACCGTGTCCTCGACGCTCGGCTCCTCGACATCGATGGTCTGGAAGCGACGCTCGAAGGCCGGGTCCTTGGTGAGGTACTTGCGGAATTCCTCGGCCGTGGTGGCGCCGATAATCTGGAAGGCACCGCGCGCGAGCACGGGCTTGAGCATGGAGCTCGCGTCGATGGAGCCCTCGGCAGAGCCGGCACCGATGATGGTGTGCATCTCGTCAATAAACAGGATGACGTCGTCAGCTTCGGTGGCCTCCTGGATCACGTTCTTGAGGCGCTCCTCAAACTCACCGCGATACTTGGCGCCCGCAACGAGGCCCGGCAGGTCGAGCGTCCAGATGTTCTGGTTCATAAGGTTCTCGGGCACGTTGCCAGCTGCAATCTGCTGAGCCAGACCCTCGACGATGGCCGTCTTGCCCACGCCGGGGTCGCCCAAGATAAGCGGATTGTTCTTGGTGCGACGCGAAAGGATCTCCATCATACGCTGGACTTCCTTTTCGCGACCAATTACAGGGTCGAGCTCGCCGTCGCGCGCCTTCTGCGTAAGGTTGGTGGCGAACTGCTTAAGCGTATCGGTGCCGCTCCCCTTTTGCTGCGACGCGTCCGAGCCGCTAAAGAACGGCAGGCCCGCACCGGGACGCCCGGCACCGGCGCCGGCGAGCGGACGCTTCTTGTCCTGGTCCTTGGCGGTAAGTTTCTCGATAGCCTTTTTGATGGAGGCGGACGACACACCCAGGCGCATGAGGATGTCCATGGCCATGCCGTTACCCTCTTCGACGATGCCAATCAGCAAGTGCTCGGTCGACACATAGGTCTGGTTGTTCTCACGCGCCACGCGGAAGGAGCGCTCCATCACGCTAATGACGAGCGGCGTAAAGGCAAGCTTGGCCGCCTCGGTCTCCTCGCTGGGCTCGGGAACCGTGGTCTGGACCTCTTTGAGAGTATCCATGATGTCATCGTAGGAGATGTCGAGCGAGCGCAGCGCCTCGGCGGCAATGCCCTCGTCCTCCTTGGCAAGCGCGAGCAGCAAGTGCTCGGTGCCCACCTTATTTGAGTGCAGATCGAGCGCCTCCTGTTTGGCCATCGACATGACCTTGCGCGCTCGATCGGTAAATCTATCTAACATGCTCGTTTCCTTACATGAGTTCATCGAAATCAAAACGCCCGCCCGTCGGCGGCGCTTTTGTCTCTTTACCCACAGGTTGTCTATGTTAACAGCTGGAGGAATATCTATAAACCCGGCTCACATGAATGCAGGTTATGACCGCATCGCGGGACTCACCGCGCGATGCGCGACAGGCGCCCCGCAAGAGAAACCCTAGGCGTCTTTCACCACGTCGGGACTCGTCGCACGCGATGCGCGATAGGCATCGGCCTCCTTGGAGACGCGTTCGAGCAGCTCGGATGTATCGACGCCCTCGACTTGCGCGACCGTTTCCACCGTCTGCATGGCGACCGCCCTCAGGTACGCGCACGCGCTGTCCCCCGGCTGCTCGAGGTCTATCTCCTCGCCGCCCTCCCGGGCAAAGCCGACCGCCATCACAAAGCCCATGATGCCCGAGACCAGAAAGCCCACCGCAAAGCTCGAATCTGCCTTGAGCTCTTCTCCGTCGGGGTGGACGATCTCTCTCACGCGGTCGATGATGATCGTATGGATGCCCTGCACGACCTGCTCGGCGGCACCCGCCCTCATGGTGATGACGATGCGCTGCAGCAGGCAGCGGACGTCGCGCCGGTCGAACGCCGAAAGGTCGCCCTCGCTCGAAAAATGCCAGAGGGCATCGGTGATGAGCTCGTTATCCTGCAGCAGCTGGGCTATGGCGATGGCGACGAGTTCATCGAAATCGTGAAAATAGTAGTAAAACGTTCCGCGATTGCACTGGGCGGCGCGGGTCACCTCGCCAACCGACAGCTCGAAGATGCTGTTGTTCTCGATGAGCTCCCAAAACGCCTCGATGATACGGGTGCGTGCATCGGGCGCATCGGCGTCCTTACGCGGTCTCGCCATGCGCCTCACCGCACCCCTGCGCCTTGGCGTTCATGATGAGCATCTGAAGACGGTTCTCCACGTTGGCGAAGCTCACGTCGGGATCGTAGTCGAGCGGCAGGAACTGCGCCGTGGGATACTGCTCCTTGAGCGCATGGATGAGCCCGCGCCCCACGACATGGTTGGGCAGACACCCGAACGGCTGCAGGATCACGAAGTTGCGGCAGCCGCGCTTGGCGTGCTCGAGAATCTCCGCCGGAATCAGCACGCCCTCGCCCGCATCGAACGTATGGTGCAGGATCTTATCGCTCGCGCGCACGAGCTCGGGCATGCGCGTCGGCGGCTCGTAGAGCGGGCTCGCCGCGCCCAGGCGGTCGCAACGGTCGTGCGCGAGCTCGAACAGGTTGTCCGCCGTGGCGTACCAGGCCTTTTCGGGCAGCGACAGGTCGACGTGGAACTCGCGCGACTGCGCATGCTTGTAGAAATAGGTCTTGCGGATCACGTCGGTCATGCGCGCCTCGATGACCTCGAGCCCGTTGTCCTCGAGGTAGCGCTCGATCTCGTGGTTGGCGCCGAGATGGAAATTGAGCAGGTACTCGCCCACGATGAGAACGGTCGGATGCGGGTTCGAGCGGTCGTACGGAACGGCGTCCATGATCGCAAGCGCGCGTTTGAAGCCCGTCGCCTGGCCTCTCAGCCCGGAGCGCTCCATGCCCTCGATAACCTCATCGAGCGCGCGGTCGAACGCAGCGTCCGCCGCGCCCTTCTCGAGCTCGTAGGGACGGATGCGCCTAAGCATGGCCTCGAGGGCATCGATCATGGGAAGACCGTAGGCGATCTGGATGCTCGGGCCAAGGCCGAGCTTGAAGCCCGGATGCGCATTGTGGGCATCGACGTCGTCGTTGGTGAGCACCGGGACATAGTCGTATCCCGCGTCGTCGAGCGCGCGGCGCAGCAGGGGCATGTAGTGCGTCAGGCGGCAGTCGCCGATATACTTGCCAGTCACCACGGCGACGTCGTGCGGGTCGTACTTACCGCTCTCGAGTGCCGCGAGCGCCTCGCCGATCACGATTTGCGCGGGGAAGCAGATGTCGTTGTGCACATAGCGTTTGCCCAGGCGGATGGCATCCTCGCGCCCGATATCAAGGGCCTCGGCGCGCACGCCCTGATTGCGCATCGCCGCGGTCATGAGCCTGCAGAACGCATGGGAGGTGTTGGGGACCAGCGCGATCTTGTCGTGCCGGTCGCGCTTGGTGTACTTGACCTTATACGGGTCGTCGAGCGGATGGACCGCGTGCACCCGGGCGCCCTCGGCACGCTCCTCCGCGCGACGACGGTTGACCGACTCGATAAACGAACGCACGCGAATGCCCATGGGACCGGCGACGTCGCTCTCATCGAGCTTGATCATCATCGGAACCTTGGAGCCCATCTCGCCCATCATGCGCGCGATCTCGTCGGTGAGATACGCATCGTGGCCGCAGCCGAAGCTGCCCATCTGCACGAGCTCGAGCTCGGGCGTCGATGCGACGATGACCGCGCACGACAGCATGCGCGCATGGTAGTTGTTCACGATGTCGATGCGGCTGTTGGAAAGATCGACGTTGCAGACCCCCGGCACCGCATCGGGCGTCAGCACGGGGATGCCGCGCTCAGAGAAGAGCTTGGGCAGCCCGTGGTTGACCAGCGGGTCGTTGTGGTACGGGCGCGAAGCGATCACCACCGCGCAGCCGCCGTCCTCGTGCACGTTCTCGAGCACCTGCCTGCCGCGCAGCTGCAGCTGGTTCTCAAACGTCTCCTGCGCGCGGTCCGCCTGCTCGGTCGCCTTGGCAACCAGGTCGGCATCGATATCGAAGGTCTCCTTGCACCACGCCTTGAGCTGGCGGTTTCGGTCGCCCTCGTCGTACCAGTGGAACAGCGGCGTATCGAACGGAACGCCGAAACGCTCCTCCGGGTTATCGGAATTGCGCATCACGTAGGGGTATCCCTTTACGACGGCGCACATCCACTCGCTGGTAGAGGCGGTGTTTTCGGTGGGCACCGTCGTGATGATGGGCATGAAGATGCGGTCGACGCCGGCGTCGACGAGATTGCGGATGTGCCCGTGGACGAGCTTGGCCGGGAAGCACACGGTGTCGGATGTGACGTGCGCCAGACCGCGCTCGTACATCGCCTTGGTGCTGCGTCCCGAGACGCGCACCTTAAAGCCGAGCGTGCTGAAGAACGTCGACCAGAACGGCATGGTGTCCCAGAACTCGAGCACACGGGGAATGCCGATCGTGACATCGCGCCCCCCGCAGACGGGAACCGTGGGGTACGACTCGAACAGCAGCTTCTCGCGGTCGACAAAGAGATTGGGGGCAGCCGCGGTCCGGTCGCGCCCCGTGCCGGGTGCCTGTGCCTCGCAAGCACCCTGCGGACGCAGCTCCTCCGCCGCGGGAACCTCGCGCACGAGCTCATCCCATGAGATGGCGCCGCCGCGCGGGCAGCGATTGCCCGTGACGTAAAGCGAGCCGTCGCCAAATGCCACGACCGCGCGCTGGCAGCGGTTGTTGCACCGACGGCAGGTAACGCCGCCGAACTCGCGATGCTCGAAGCGCTCCACGGCATCGAGCCCGATAAACGACGTGCCGGCGTCGCCCTTGCGGCATTCCTCGCGCGCGAGCAGGGCGATACCGATAGCGCCCATCAGCCCCGGGTGGGGCGCACGCGTGACGGGTTTGCCCAGATACTGCTCGAATGCGCGCAGCACCGCGTCGTTTCGGAACGTGCCGCCCTGGACGACGACTTTGTCGCCCAGACGGTTGAGATTTGAAACGCGAATGACCTTGGTGAACACGTTCTCGATAATCGAACGGCAGAGACCGGCCATGATGTCGCCCGGACCCTTACCGCGCCGCTGCTCGGAAACGACGCTGCTGTTCATGAACACCGTGCAGCGGCTGCCGAGAACGGCGGGGGCTTTGGACGAAAATGCCTCGGTCGCGATATCCTCAACGGCTATTCCGAGGTTTTTGGCAAAACCCTCGAGGAACGAGCCGCAGCCCGCAGAGCACGCCTCGTTGACGACGATATCGGTCAGCACGCCGTGGTTGAGCCAGATGGCCTTCATATCCTGTCCGCCGATGTCGAGCACGAAGGTCGCATCGGGAACGCATGCGCACGCGGCGCGGGCGTGCGCGACCGTCTCGACCGTATGGTAGTCGGCGTGGAACGCGCGCGCGAAAAGCTCCTCGCCGTATCCCGTGGTGCCCACGGCATCGATCGCAAGCGTGACTCCCGCTGTCTCCCAGCGGTTCTTCAAGCTGACAAGACCCTGTTGGGCGACGTCGAGCGGTCTGCCGTTATTAGACGCGTAGAACGAATCGACAAGCTCACCCGCCTCATCGACCAGGGCGAACTTGGTCGTCGTGCTCCCCGAATCGATACCGAGCGCCACACGCACCGTCTCTCCGGGCGCATACGCATCCGGACCCTTTGCCGGCGTCTCTTTGCCATGGCGTGCCGTAAAATCCGCCTGCTCGGCAGGTGTGGCAAAAAAGGGCTGGGCAAGACGTCCCTCCCCGCTTGCGGGCGCGACCGTCTCGAGCTTATCCAGCCGGACAAAAGCGTCGGGAAGGTCGATCGGTTGGGACGATGCGAACATGTCGGTCAGCGACAGGGCGGCACCGCGCGCGACCATGATCTGCGGATCGCGCGGGACGATAACCTGATCGTCCGATAGATTCAGTTGCTCCCGGAACACGCGGACCAGTGTGGGGTTGTAGGCGAGCGTACCGCCCTCGAAGATTACCGGCGGCTCGATGTCGATACCCTGGGCCAGACCGCCGATCGTTTGGCGGGCGACCGCGTGAAGCGCCGAAAGCGCCAGGTCGGTGGCAGGAATGCCCTCGTTGAGCAGCGGCTGGATATCGGTCTTTGCGTACACGCCGCAGCGGCCCGAGACCTCGTGGACGGTCGTTCCCCGGCTTGCGAGCTGCTCGAACTCGCCCGATTCGGTGCCGACCCCCATGAGCTTTGCCATCTCGTCGATAAATGCACCGGTACCGCCTGCGCACGAGCCGTTCATGCGCATGTCGGCAACCTCGATGTCTCCCTTATCGTTGGTGCGGAAGAAGATCATCTTGGCGTCTTGGCCGCCCAGCTCGATGGCGCAGCGCGTCTGCGGATAGAACCTGCTGATCGCGAGCGCGTTGGCGACCACCTCCTGAACGTACGAGGCGCCCAGCGCGGTCGCGATATCGCGCGCACCCGAGCCGGTCACCGCAACGCGCAGCGACTCATGGGGAAAGCGCTCGGCGAGCTCGCCGAGCATGGCGCGCACGCTCGCTGTCTGACACGCCCCGTGGCGGCGATATCCCCACCACGCCTCGGTCATATCCTCGTGCATCGCGTAAACTTTGGTCGTCGTCGACCCTACGTCCAGTCCTACTAGCAACGCCATAATGCTCCATCTCTCGCATTTTTCCCGCTAGAGATATACCACTCTACGTAATACAACAGACTGTTGTATTTAAACTCCGTATAAAAAGCGGCTGCCGAAACGCTTCAGCAGCCGCCGAATGCACCAACAGATTGTTCTGCGCGCTAGCACGTCGGGCAACGGAGCAGCACGGGCCCTCCGGTCATGCGCACCGCTCACGCCCGCGATGTCGCCGAGAGAGCTATCCACGCTTTGGGCTCCAACCAAGCAAGTCGCCCGCGCTCAGCAGATCCCTAAGCGAGCTACTCGCACTCAGGAGCCATAGCCTGCTCCAAGAGCTCGGCATGCTCCTCCTCGAAAACCGTCCCCACAGGGAAGGCGCGACGGAAGACGAAGCGGGAAATCGGACCGGCTACCAAAAGGTTCCACGGCAGCGCCATCACAAAATTATGCGGGATGTTGATCATCCAGATCGCGGGCACGGAATACAGGTTCGCAAGGATGCCGCCGGGCATGTGCGTCAGACCCTCACAGGCACCGTACAGCGACATGATGATGACCATGGGAACGACCATGCAGGAGCTGACGGCGAGCGTCATGGCAAGTGGCGAGCTCTTGCCCGGCGTGACCAAGTACTTAAAGGCGAAACCCTTGGCGAGCGGGCTGGCGACGAACCAGTCGCAGCACATGGCAAAAATGTAGGCAACGGGGAAGCCGAGCCACGCAGTGGCAACGACCTCGCCGTTGATGGCCCCGTGCTGCAGGGCAACGTTGTAGATGCTCATCCAGAGCACCATGCAAAAGCACATGATAAAGGTGAACAGCAGGCTCTCTCGTTTGTTGATAGGCATAAAGGGCAGATTCCTCTCTGTGTTGTACCGCGGCGCCACGCAACAAAAACGGGCGGGCAAGATGGAGCTGTTGGAACTTCATCTCGCCCGCCCGTGGTACGCGCGTCTGCGACTACTTATGTGGTGGAACCAGCCTAGCACGAAACGCATGCGCTTCGTAAGCGTTGAGTTTATGAAGATGCAGGGCACCGATAATCCCCCGACCCCATAAGTTGCGGTGGAATACGGACTGTTTTGACCCTTTAAGCAGCAATTCAGTCCCTATTTCACCGCAACTCATTTGGTGCAAAGTAACCTGTCCCCCTTGTACCAATTAGCTGGTGTGGCGCCAGCGAGGGTCGGTGAGCGTACGCGCCACACCCAGTCCAACGGGCAGAAACGCTACGATGAGCACTGCGCGCACAAACCAGCCGAGCATATTGACCGTGTCGAAGGTGCACATGTAATACATCGAGCGATACAGATACAAGCCCGGCACCATAATGACAATCGAAGGCACCGTGAGGGCGATGCGCGGGTAGGTGAGCTTGACTTCGGCCAAGCTTGCCAGCAGACCCGATACCAGCGCGCCGATAAACGCTGCTGCCTCGGGAGGCATTCCCGTGCTGAGGCCCAGGAAGGGAATCATCGTCGGCGCATCGACAAGGGTCAGACGCAGGGTATTGGACACGGCGCCGATCAACCCAGCTGCCGCGGCCATCTTTACCGGGCTGTTGAACATCACCGAGAAGCCGAATACGCCAACGAAGCTCATCACCACGCGCAGGAGCGTAAGGGCAAGCGGCGAAAGGCCCAGTGGGGCAAAGTCGTCCGGCGCCAGGCCAACACACTCGGCAACCATCCAACCTACGAGCGTCGCCATCACAATAATCGATACGGCATATGAAAGGCGCTCGATACCGCTTCGCATGTCGAGCTTGGCGATGTCGAGGCCCGCCGTAATGAGCGGAAAGCCGGGAATCACAAAGAGCATGGCGCCGATATAGCCTTCTTGGTGCGACATTGCCCCCGGTATGACCTGGCCAAGGCCGAGCAATGCCAGCAGATACGAAACGCAAGCGAGCGCAACGCCGGTCGTCAGCGCGCTGAACTGACCAAGGCCTTGCTTGAGAATATGGGAGCGGGCAAAGTTGCCGACACCCGCGCCCACGAACGCGCAGGCCATCTCGATAGGGCCGCCGCCGAGCAAAAAAACGAAGGCGCCACAGGCGCAGGCCGCCGCAAGGCCCTGTTGCCAAGGCGCGTAATCAGGTTTTGAACTCTCAACGGTCTTGAGCATCTCGTGATACTCGTGCACCGTGAAGCGACGACCATAGGTCTCGATTTCCTTGAGGAAACTCTCCATCATCCAAATGCGATGGGTATTGACGCCCGTTGTGGGCAAGCTGACGACCTCATTAAAGCAGTGACCATCTTCGATGCAGGTGCACTCAAACGACAGAAGACTTAAGTCAACGTGGATGGTGACACCGAGTACGGCGGCAACACGATTCATGGTATCGCGCACGCGCCAGGCACCCGTTCCGCTTGCCAGCATAAGCATGCCGGTGCGGCAGATGATGGATGATTTATCGGTGAGCGGCGCATCGACGGCAAGCTCATCGCCTGCCGTCACGATCTGGTGCCAGTCAGTTTTCATATGGAGCGCGCCGGCACGAACGCCGTGGTGCATGGGGGCTCTCGAAAGCAGCGAGTTAAGGCGCGAAGGCTGTGAGGGCTCCGCCGATTCGCCCTCGTCCTCGTCGGGCTCTTCATCGACCAGATCAAAGGAATCAAGCGGCGCTGGCTCGCGACGGTCGATCAGCTCCTCGTCCTCATCATCAAAGTAGTTGAACTGATCGAGCATGTCCTCTTCGATTGCGCACTCGCTCGCGTCGTCCATCCCGGTGCTCCCTTCCTATCGACTAACCCCCATCCTAGACAGCGACGGCTAAAGGAAACATAAAAGAGACGGCTGTCATGCATGGAAGGCGCAAACCCCCAATGCGTCGGTAGATCCCCAACGACTAGGACTGTCCCCAAGTGCCGGCACAGACGATATGAGCAGGACATAAAAACATTGAGAGCCCCTGCTGCATGAAAGACCGCGGATTAGGCCGACAATGGTGAGTGTCTAATTCAGCCGCGGCGGCCACGCCGCATTCATGGAAGGGGCTCCCATGCTCGATACTACCACCTTCGTCGGCCTCGACGTCCACGCCCGTTCGATAAAGGCCGTCTCCCTCGACGTCATGACCGGGGAGGTGCGCTGCGCGACCTTCGGCTACGACGCCGGCGCCGTCGCGGGGTGGGTCCGCTCCGTGGACCCTAAGGCCAGGTGCGTGTACGAGTCCGGGGTCACGGGATTCGACCTGCAGAAGAGGCTCTCCGGCCTTGGGGTCGACTGCGTGGTCGGCGCCGTCTCGAAGATGATCAAGCCCAGCGCGGACAGGCGCAGGAAGAACGACCGCAACGACGCCGAGTTCCTCGCCCGCATGCTGTCGGTCGGCAACGTGGTCGAGGTGTGGGTCCCCGACGACGAGTGCGAGGCCGCCCGCGACCTGACTAGGGCGCTCGAGGACGCGAGGGACGACCTCTCGCGCTCGAAGCAGCGGCTCTCCAAGTTCCTGCTCAGGCACGGGCTCGTCTTCGACGAGAGGACGCCCACCGGCCGCAGGAAGGGCAACTGGACCCGGGCGCACTGGTCCTGGATCGAGTCGATAAGGTTCGCGGAGGGGGCCGACAACGAGGCGCTCGCCTACTACGTCGACGCGGTCAGGCGGGCGGCGGAGGACAAGGCGCGGCTCGAGGGGCTCGTCGAGGCCGAGACCCGCAAGCCCAGGTGGAGGAAGAGGGTCGACTCCCTGCGCTGCCTCAAGGGCGTCGACACCGCGACGGCCGCCGACCTCGTGTTCGAGGCCGGCGAGTTCTCGAGGTTCAGGAATGCCCGGTCGTTCGCCGCATGGGTCGGCTTGACGCCCTCCGAGCACTCCAGCGGGGAGAGCGACCGCAGGGGCGCGATCACCAAGGCGGGCAACAAGCACCTGAGGAAGGCGCTGGTCGAGGCCGCGTGGCACTACCTGACGTGCTCCGCGCGGCCGAAGGAGCCCGCCAGGGGCCAGGCCCCGGACCCGGGCGCCCGCAGGCATGCCGCCAAGGGCGTGCGGAGGCTGGTCGAGAGGCGCGGGGCCCTGCTCGCGCGCGGGGTCCACAACAACAAGGCGAACGTCGCCACGGCGCGCGAGCTCGCCTGCTGGGTGTGGGCGGTCGGTCTCATGGCCGAGGAGGCGTAGGGGGAGGCTCCCCCGCACATAAGCCGATCACCCCGGAAGCGGTTGGATCCGAAGCCGTTGAGGCGAACCTCAGGTCCCTTTTCTGCGAGCGCCCAGGGCGCCACACGCGTGCACAGACTGTCGGTTCGACGAAGAAGCCTCAGCCGTAGCAACGGATTGCCCAGCGAGAGATCGCCACGGGCGGATATTAAACTGCAAAGACGAGCGTCGGGAAGACACGCCGAGGTCGCCGCGGACGGGTTGATATAGGGAGAGGGCCTGACCCCATATCGTTGGGGCCAGGCCCGATTTTGCCTCTTGACAATGTCCTGCTCATATTAAAAGGAACGTCCCTAAGTGCCGGCACAAGAGGAACGTCCCTAAGTGCCAGCCAGAGCAACGCCGCAGGTAGAGGACGGACAGCGAGCGACGTCCAGGGCGAACAAGTTGGCATGAAAAAGGCAAGGCATAGACCTTCTGGTCATGCCTTGCCTTTTGAATGACAAATTGTCGCCCTGGACGTCGCGCAGCGTCGAGCCGTTACGCGGTTCGTAGAACCGCGTAACTAGTTAGTACATCTTTGCGCCGGCGGGGATGGAAGCATCGAGCTGGATCAGGTTGAGGCGCTCCTCGCCCTCCTCCTCGTGGACAGCGCTGATCAGCATGCCGCAGCTGGGGATGCCCATCATCTTGCGCGGAGGCAGATTGGTGATGGCGAGCAGGGTCTTACCGACCAGGTCCTCGGGCTCGTAGTACTCGTGAATACCGGAGAGGATGGTGCGGTCGGTGCCGGTGCCGTCGTCGAGCGTAAAGTTCAGCAGCTTCTTGGACTTCTTGACGGCCTCGCATGCCTTGACCTTCACAGCGCGGAAGTCGCTCTTGGAGAAGGTATCAAAGTCGACGAACTCCTCAAACAGCGGCTCAACGGCGATCTTGGAGTAATCGAGCGTGGGCTTAAGCGACTTAACGAACGGGCTCGCGGCGTTGCCGGCCTCGGCAGCCTTGGCGGCAGCGGCACCGGACTGGAAACCCTTCTCGGGCTTCATGTGCGGGAACAGCAGCACGTCGCGGATAGAAGCCTGGTTGGTGAGCAGCATGACCACGCGGTCGATACCGATGCCGATGCCGCCCGCGGGAGGCATACCGTACTCGAGGGCGCGCACGTAATCCTCGTCATACTCCATGGCCTCGTCGTCACCGCCGGCCTTCTCGGCCATCTGGGCGGCAAAGCGCTCGGCCTGGTCGACCGGGTCGTTGAGCTCGGAGAACGCGTTGGCGTACTCGTGACCGGCAATAACCAGCTCAAAGCGGTGCGTCAGGCGCGGGTCGTCCTCAAAACGCTTGGCAAGCGGGCTGACCTCGATGGGGTAATCGCACACGAAGGTCGGGTTGACGATGGTGTCCTCGCCCAGCTCATCGTAAATCTCGGCGATGATCTTGCCGGCAGTCCACTCGGGCTTGATCTCCAGGCCCTTCTCGCGCGCGGCGGCAGCAAGCTCCTCGACCGGCGTGTCGATGGTGACCTGCTTGCCGAGCACGTCGGAGACGATGTCGGTCATGGGACGGCTGGCCCACTCACCAGAAAGGTCGATGGTCTGGCCCTGGTACTCGATGACCTCGGGGTTGCCGATGGCCTTGTTAGCCGCCTTAATGACACCCTGGGCGAGCGCCTTCATGCCCTCGAGGTCTGAGAAGGCACGGTAGGCCTCCATCGTGGTGAACTCGGGGTTGTGGGTAAGGTCCATGCCCTCGTTACGGAAGATGCGGCCGATCTCGAACACGCGCTCAAAACCACCGACGATGCAGCGCTTGAGGTGCAGCTCGGTGGCAATACGCAGGTAGCACTCCTGATCGAGCGCGTTGAAGTGGGTAATGAACGGCTTGGCGGTAGCGCCGCCCTGGATGGTCTGCAGGATGGGGGTCTCGACCTCCATGTAACCGTCGGACTCCATAAAGCGACGGAAGGTAGAGAGAATCTGCGAACGCTTACGGAAGGTCTCGCGAACGTCGTCGTTGGCGATCAGATCGACATAGCGCTGGCGATAGCGGGTCTCCTTGTCGGAAAGACCGTGGAACTTCTCGGGCAGCGGACGAACGGCCTTGGAAAGCAGGGTCGCGCTCTTAGGGGCAACGGAAAGCTGGCCGCGCTGGGTGCGCACGACCACGCCGGTCACGCCCAGGATGTCGCCCAGGTCGAGGGCCTTGAGCGTATTCCAGGCGGCCTCGTCCATGTCGTTGATGCGGCAGAACAGCTGAATCTCGGCAGTCGCATCGCGCACGACGATGAACATGATCTTGCCCTGACCGCGCTTGGCGACCACGCGGCCGGCGATCTTCACGACGTCCTCGGTGTCCTCGCCATCGGCAAGCTCGGCGTACTTAGCCTCGATATCGGCGACGTAGTCCTCAAGCTCAGAGTGCTCGGGATAGGGGTTCTGGCCCGCCTCGAACAGGGCGGCGCGCTTGGCCAGGCGGGTGGCGCGCTCGTCGTTGAGCGTCGATGCCTGATCGGCGGCGTTCTGGTTCTCTGCCATAAGTTAGCTCCTCAAACTAAAACGCTCCCCAGGATTCGGTCCCAGGGAGCGAAAACATACCTTTACGCGGGACCGTGGTCTAGCGTGCGATCTTGGCGATGGTGTAGACGCGAGTCTTGCCGGAAGGCGTAACGACCTCGACGGAATCACCCTCGCCGTGACCGATGATGGCGTGACCGACCGGAGACTCGTTGGAGATCTTGTGCTCGAGCGAGTTGGTCTCGGTGGTACCAACGAGCGTGACTTCCATGACCTCGCCGTTGGGATCAATCAGCGAAACGGTGGAACCGATGGAGACGGTCAGATCGCCCGTGGTGGCAGCAACCTGAGCGTTGGCAAGAATGGCCTGGATCTCGGCGATACGAGCAGCATTCTGGGCCTGCTTGTCCTTGGCGGCATCGTACTCGGAGTTCTCCGAAAGGTCGCCGAACGCGCGGGCTTCCTTGATGTCCTCGACGATCTCCTTGGCGTAATCGCCCTCACGCCAGGCGAGCTCCTCGACGAGCTTCTGGCGGCCCTCAGCGGTCAGTACGATCTGGCTTGCGTCCATACGGATATCTCCCCAACTCTGATCAAACAATCAACTGTCAACAAAACGAAAAAGACCGGCTAGCCTGCGGGCAAGCCGGTCAGGTGCTCACCCCAAAGGGATGGGACTACTCTGCGTCCGCGTCGCTGTCCTCTGCCTGCTTCTTCTTGGCAGCAGCGAGCTTGGCCTCGAGCTCAGCGATCTCCTTGTCCTCCTCGGACTGCTCGACCACGACCTCCTCGGCCTGCTTGGTCTCGGCCTTATCGTCGCCCTCCATACCCTCGCGGATATTCTTGACGGTAGAGCCGAGGGACTTGCCGAGCTTCGGCAGGTTCTTGGGCCCGAAGATAATCAGGACAACGACGAGAATAATGATGAGCTCAGGAGCCCTCAGTCCAAACATGTAGACCTCCACAATACAGCGAGACAAGCTCGAATGAGTATACCGCGGGTATCGCGGTATCACAACACTAGCTAAAAAAAGGGACCGCAAGAAGCGGTCCCTCCTCATGCTCTGGTCGGGTTGACTGGATTTGAACCAGCGACCCCTGCGTCCCGAACGCAGTGCTCTACCAAACTGAGCCACAACCCGTTAGCTCGACTATAGTAACAAAGATTTTCGCCGCGTGCTAGAGAAATTTTTATTTCTTTGGCGCGTCGATTTGAACCGTGTTGGGAATAAACTCAGTCGCGCAGGCCCACCAGCCATTTTGCTGGGCAGCATCGGCAAGCCTTTCGACCGTGGCAGCGGTGTCGCAAATGGCAAACGAGCAGGCACCCGATCCGCACACATCTACAGCAACGGTTCCGTCCTGTTTACGCAGCCAGTCGAGGACCGTTTGAATCTGCGACTCCATCTGTGCGGAAATGACACCCAGATTGTTATGGATAAGTGCATATGCCGTCTCGGCATCACCAGCACGCAAGGCAGAAGCTATCGCGCCGGGCTTGTCCGCAGGCACCGGGGCCTCGTCAAAACGTCGATAGGCTTCAATTGTCGAAACGCTTGCCTCGCGCGGCTTGACCAGCACGACGGGCGTCGCGGGCAGCGCGGGGTACTCAGTTGCCAGCACGTCTCCCCCACCTACGTAGAACGCAGGACTCGCGTGCAAAAAGAACGGGACGTCAGCACCAATGCCCCGCGCAATATCGTCGAGCGCTGGGTCGGTGCGATCAATGCCCCAGAGCTCTGCCAAGGCGACAATGACCGCGGCCGCATCCGTCGAGGGGCCGCCCAAGCCGGCGCACAATGGAATGCGCTTCTCAATCGTCACGCAGATGTTTGCCTCGCGACCATAATGCTCGGCCATAGCAACCGCAACCCGATACGCCGTATTCTTTTGCATGGGAAAATCTGATGCCGGAACCGTCTGGACGGTCAGCGCCTGCGCCGGCGTGACCGTCACGGTATCGGAAAGACCGACGGCCGCCATCAGGGAATCGACCCTGTGGTAGCCGCGGTCATCGCGCTCGGTATGAACCCCCAGGTAGAGGTTAATCTTTGCCGGCGCGGAAAGAGTCAGGGACCGATCGGTCACCGTTAATGCTCCTCGAGCTGATTGCCGAGCGGGGTAAAGATATGCTCGCCGCTCTCGGGGTCGAACAGCTCGACCTGACCGGTGAGCACATCGATATACTGGTAGGACTGACGCGACTTGCGGCCACGACGCTCGTCAACCTCGACAATGAAGACGGCCGGGTGGACGCTCTTGATGGTGCCCATGCGCTCGACGACGCGGGTACGGCCCATGTTGGCCTTAACCTTGACGCGATCGCCCACCATATCGGTCAGCTTCTCGTGGATGTCGTCGACGTGATTGACTTCCATCTCTTCCATGAACAGGGCCTCCAGAAGGTGCAATTCAAAAAGGGGATAATACCCCTAAGATAGACAAAACTCTAATACTATAGCACCCTGTTGTGGCCATACGCAAGTAGCTAAAAAAGCCCGGTCTCGAATACGTACCAGACGACAATCTCGCATGACCAGTTGTTACGCGGTTTGGTAAAACCGCGTAACCTAAAGGTTATCGGTGTCCAAGACGATGGTGAATGGGCCGTCGTTGACCAAGTCGACTTTCATATCGGCGCCAAAAATGCCGTGCGCCACGTGTTCGACATCTTGGCGAACGAGCGTCAGGAAGTACTCGTAGAGCTCGTTGGCAACATCGGGCGCGCCGGCATCCGTAAACGATGGGCGGCGACCGTGGCGGCAGTCAGCGAACAGCGTGAACTGCGACACCACGAGCACCTCACCGTCGACATCGGCAAGCGCCAAGTTGGTCTTGCCGTTCTCGTCCTCGTTGATGCGCAGCCCGCGGAGCTTGCCCCACAGCTTATCGGCCTCGGCACGCGTATCGCCATGGCCCACACCCAGCAGCACCAGGTAGCCGCGTCCAATGCGGCCCACGCACTCGCCGTCGACCGTCACGCCGGCGTTGAGTACGCGCTGCACCACCGCACGCACGGCCTACTCCTCGCCCGTCAGTTTGGCGGATAGGTGCTCGAGCGCATGGAATCGATGGCTGATGGCGTTCTTCTCGTCCGCCGTCAGCTCGGCCATGGTCTTGCCCGGCGTGTCGACCGGCAGGAACAGCGGGTCGTAGCCAAAGCCGTGATCGCCGCGGCCCTCGTGCGCGATAACGCCCTCGCAGGCGCCCTCGCCATAGGTAACCAGACCGTCCGTGTCGATGAGCGCGACGACGCTCATAAAGCGCGCGGTGCGGTCCTCATCTGCCACGCCTTCCAGGTTAACGAGAAGCTTGGCGTTGTTGGCGGCATCGTCGCCGTGCACGCCCGCATAGCGCGCGCTATACACACCGGGCTCACCGTCCAGCGCGTCGACGACCAAGCCCGAATCGTCGGCAATGGCCATAAGGCCCGTCTCCTCAACCGCGGCTTGGGCCTTGATGATGGCGTTCTCCAAAAACGTCGTGCCGTTTTCCTCGGGATCCTCAAAATCACCCAGCTGGCCGAGCGCCACAAAGCGCACCTCGGGCATGACCTTGCCCAAAATGGCCTCGATCTCGGTGAGCTTATGGGCGTTGCCCGTTGCCACGACGATGGTCGCCGCCGGGTCGAGGGTGTCGATGTCAATCTTCTCAAGTGCCATGACTGGCCTCCTTGTCTCTATAGCAAGCCGCGTGAGGGGCGTTTGGGCACTTGACCTCTCCCCTCTCAGGCGATCGGACCTTTCAACGCAGCATTTCAGCAGATAAAACCTACCAAAATAAACCTGTCCCTTTTTGGCAGGTTAGGCGATGGCTTGGCGCTGAAGCTCGATGAGCTCGGCGACACCCTTGTCACCCAGGTCAAGCAGGGCGTTGAGGCGTTTGCGGTCGAAGGGCGCCTGCTCGCCGGTGCCCTGGAGCTCGATCATCTCACCGGTATCGGTGGCGACGAGGTTCATGTCGACCTCGGCATGACTGTCCTCGGAATAATCGAGGTCAAGCAGCGTATTGCCGTCGACAACGCCCATAGAGATGGCAGCCACCTGGCCGGTAAGCGGGATGCGCTCGATCTTGCCCGCCTCGACCCACATGGCGAGGGCGTCGTGCAGCGCCACCCAGGCGCCGGTGATGCTCGCTGTACGCGTGCCGCCATCGGCCTGAATCACATCGCAGTCGACGGTGACGGTGTACTCGCCGAGCGCCTTCATGTTGACGACGGTACGCAGGCTGCGGCCAATGAGGCGCTCGATCTCCATGGAGCGACCCTTGCGGTTGGCGTGCTCGCGCTTGCAGCGCTTGCCGGTCGACGCCGGCAGCATGGCGTATTCCGCGGTCACCCAGCCGGCCTTAGCTCCCTTTCGCCAGCCCGGCACGCCCTCCTCGATAGTGGCGGCGCACAGCACGCGCGTGTCACCGAACTCGGCCAAACACGAGCCGTGGGCGTGCTTCATGACGCCACGGGTGAGCTTAACGGGGCGCAACTCGTTGGCGGCGCGGCCGTTGGCGCGGTTGACCTGCATGTACTCCATAGAAATATCCTTTCGGCAAAATATGTGGCGAAGGCTTTGGCGGCTGCCTTACATCTATTTCAGCTCATCGATATCGATATGTTCGATGCTCTTGAGCGGCTGACCAAAGATAAAGCTGTCCGCCACCGCAAACTCGGCAATGTTATCGGCCGTCGTGGCAAAACGATGCTGCGGCTCGGCGGCGTCGCCCGCCAGCTGCTCGCGGCGCGTGAGGATATCGGTCAGCTCGCGTGTGGTCTCCTCGGCGGAACTCACGACGCGCACCCCAGGCCCCAGCGCATGCCGGATAGGTCCCACCAACAGCGGGAAATGCGTACAGCCGAGCACCACGGTATCGATACCGTGGTCGCGCAGCGGCTCAACCGTGGCACCCACCAGCGCACGCACGGCAGGCGTATCGAAGATGTCCTCGTTCTCAAGCCACTGTTCCTGCAGATGTGCACCCGAGGCGAGCTCGTGTTCGACAACCTCGACAAAGCTCGAGGCAGGACAGCCGTATACATCGACGCCGGCATCCAGGTCCTGAATGGCGCGCGTGTAGGCGCCCGAGCGAATAGTGAGGTTGGTGGCGAGCACGCCCACGCGACGCGTACGCGTGCTGTTGATTGCCGCACGGGCACCCGGCGCGATCACACCGATCACGGGAACGTCGAGCACCTGCTGGGCCAGACGCAAGGCCGCAGCGGTCGCCGTGTTGCAGGCGATGACCATAATCTTGACGTCATGCTTCGAAAGCCAACGACCCGCCTGCAACGCAAACGAGCGCACCTCATCCTCGGTACGGGTGCCGTAGGGGCAGCGCTTGGTGTCGCCAAAGTAGTAGACGGACTCGTGCGGCAACGCCGTCGCAATCGCGCGCGCAACCGTCAGACCGCCCAACCCAGAATCGAACACGCCAATCGGGCGCGTGTCACCTGCCGAATTCTCGATATCGGACATTACCTCACCAGTCTCTCTCGAAAAGACATGTCCAAGTGCGGCGACGCCGCGCTACGAACGCGCCGCGACCAGCAGCTCTGCCGTCGCCGCCCAACCATCGACAATTTTGCCGCGCGTAACGAAAGCGTTCTCGCAAGCAGCCAGGAACTCGGGCGCGCCGGCGCTCGTCAGGCCATTCTCGACCAGGCAGAACGTGCCCACGTGATCGGCCATGTAGAAGTCGGACTCGGAATCGCCGAGCGCGAGCGTCTCCTCGCGCTCGATCCCCAGGTGCTCGCAGAAGCGCGCGATGGCAACGCCCTTGTTGAGACCCGCGGGGTTGATGTTGAATGCGCGACCGTCCTCGACGCGATCGAGCTCGAGCGTCGTCGGCTTGGACAGGTGAGTCAGATGGCCGTTGCAAGCCCAGATCAGACCGCAGCCGGCCTCGTCCAGGATGGCCTGAACCTCATCGTCGGGCACATCGCCGCGCATGCCGACGGTGACCTCACGGTATTTGTAGCCGGTCGACATGTCGTTGTGATACTCGATCTTGTGCGGCCAGCGGGCGAGGATCTTCTCGCACACGCCGGTCTGCTCGATCACCTGGTGCGGCGTGAGGCCGCAAGAGGAGTCGTAGGGCATGTCGCCGGTCAGATACTCCCAATCGTTGGCTTTGAGGTCGTACATAACCAGACCGCCCATCTCGCCAATGTAGGAGTTGAGGCCGAGCACGCGCGCGTCCTCGTGGATCATGGTACGGTTGCGGCCCGAGGTGGGAACCACCTGAATACCAGCGCGAGCGAGCGCCACGACGGCCTCGACGAGTTTGGTCGAGGGGTTGCCGTCGTTGTCGCGCAGCACGCACGAGCCGGGTGCAAGCATCGTGGCATCCAGGTCGGTAAAGACGTACTTGACCTTGGCCAAGCGCTCGCGCATCTCGCCCGAAAGCTCGGCGACGGTCGGCAGGGTATTGTGGGACATGGTTACTCCGTTTACGTAGAAGGGTTTGGACTTGGACGGCATGTTTTGATTGAGGGAACACGCTTATGGCGACAGCGCACTCAGGACGCCGCCGCCATCATGGTTCATTAGTCAAACTGGGCAACATCGATCAGGCGATTGGCCAGCGAAAGGTCGCTCTCGATGGGCACGAACTCGTCGCCCACGTGCATGAGCTCCTCGTCACCCTTTGCCAGCAGCAAGACAATGGTGGGAGCATCGGGGTTGACGTACTCCTCGCGCGCCGCCTTGAACGCCGCATGCACAGCGGCTTCGCGATCGAGGATGATCTTGTTCGGCGTATCGTCGGGAACATGTTCGGCAAGCTCGCGACAGACCTTCATCGGGTCCTCGTGAGCCGGGTCCTCATTGGCAAAGATCATCAGGTCGGAATACGGTGCGGCCTCGCGCGGAAGCTGCTCGCGGCGCTCCTGCGCCTTGCCGCCGGCAGCGCCAAACACCGCAATGACCGGACTAGCGGGAAACGCGCGCTTGACCGACGAGAAAAGCGAGCGGAACGAAAGCTGGTTGTGCGCGTAGTCGACGACACAAATCACGCGGCCGTCCTTCGACTCCACGACCTCCATACGGCCCGGCACACGCAGTTTTGAGAGGCCCTTCTTGATAGCCTCGATACCGATGCCGATCTCGCGCGCAGCGGCGATAGCGACCAGCGCGTTTTCCACGTTAAAGTCTCCCGCGATACCCAGCAGGACCTTCTCCCCCGCCTCGGACTCGTCGGCACACAGGCCATGCAAGTTGAACTCGATGCTAAAGCCGACTATGCGTACGTCGCTCGCCCACAGGCTTGCCTCGGGATGCTCGACGCCAACGGTCACCAAGCGCTCGGCCGTCGACGCTGCCTCCAGCACACGGTCGACCTCTTCGGTGCCCAGATTCACCACGGCGGTCTTTGCCTGGTCAAAAATCCTGAGCTTGCTCTCAAAATAATCCTCAAACGTGGGGTGTTCGATCGGCGAGATGTGGTCGCGGCCGATGTTGAGGAAGCACGCCACGTCAAACGGCAGATTCTCGACGCGTTGGTACTTGAGCGCCTGGCTCGAGACCTCCATGACCATGGACTGGCGACCGGACGTGCGGCAGTTGGCGATATGGCGCCAAACCTCGGGGGCCTCGGGCGTAGTATTGGTGCTCTCGTAGCACTCGATACCATCGTCGGTACTCACCGAGCCGATCATGCCGCAGGACTCGCCCGCCGCCTTGATGATGGACTGGAGCATAAAAGCGGCCGTGGTCTTTCCCTTGGTGCCGGTGATGCCCACGATCTTGACGTCGTGGTCGGGACGGTCGTAGACCTCCGGCGGCAACAGGGCCATGGCCGTGCGAACACTATCAACAACCAGCATCGCAGCACCGCTCTCCTGCGCCAGCGGCTCCAGAGACTCGACCAGCGACTCCTCGCACACAAATGCGACGGCGCCCGCATCGAGCGCCATGCTCAAAAACGCGGGCTTAAAGGCAGCACCTTTACAGAAGAACACGTCACCTGCCGAGACCGCGCGCGAATCAAACGAGCAACCGGTCACGGCACGCTCGTCAACCTGCTCTGATGCGCGCAGCTCGCCGCACACATCGAGCAGCTTGGCAAGCGTATCGACCGTGGTCACGGTCGCGGAATCCGAATGGTGCATCTTTCACCTTTCTCAGCCATTTGGCAGGGACGGTTTTCATAGTAACTGAAACGTGCTCGCGCAAAAACGGCTCCCGGAGGAGCCGTTACGCGCAGGCATTCGTAGGCCGAGACTAGGCAGCCTGAACAGAAGGCTGGCCCTCGTCGATAAAGAAGCGCTTGTACCACACCAGGAACACGAGCGGCGTATAGATCTTGCGCTGGAAATCGCCCTTGCCCGCAAAGTGCAGATCGAGCAGGTGCATGAGCTCGTCGGTATTGAAGAACTCGCTTGCCCACGGCGCGGTGAAGTACTCCTTGACATAGTCGTACCACTTTTGCTCGCGCAGCCAGTAGACAATCGGCACCGGGAAGCCCACCTTGGGACGGGTGGCCCACTCATCGGGCAGCGACTTGTTGGCAGCGTGGCGGAGTACCTGCTTGTTGCCGTTCTCGTTGATGCGGTAGCGGTCGGGAATGTGCTCGGCGAACTCCATGACTTTGCGGTCCAGGAAGGGCACGCGCAGCTCCAGTGAGTGTGCCATGCACATCTTGTCGGCCTTGAGCAGAATGTCGCCCGGGAGCCACATGTTCATGTCCAGGTACTGCTTCTTGACCAGCTCGGGCTGACCCTTCACGCGCGCATAGATGGGAGCGGCAAGCTCGAAGGCGCCATCGCCGGTGTTGTACTCGGGCTTGAGCACGCCGTCGACCTCGCGCTCCGGCCATACCAGAGCCTGTCCCAGGAACGACTTCTCGGGGATCTCGGCACCCTTGACCAGGAAGTTATGTCCCTTGAAGTACGGCATATGCAGCGCCAGGTTACCGAGCGCGCGACGGACGGGCAGCGGCACCATCTTTTTGTACTTGCGCACCGGGACCGTATCCTCGTAGTAGGCGTAGCCGCCAAAGAGTTCGTCGGCGCCTTCGCCCGAAAGCACGACGGTAACGTCCTTGCGGGCCATCTCGGCCAAGAACCACAGCGGCACGGAAGACAGGTTGGACTGCGGTTCGTCCATGTGATACTGGATGTCCTCGAGCGCACCGAAGAACTCGTCGGCGGTAATCATCTTGCGAACGTTCTCGACGCCGAGCTTATCGGAAAGCTCCTTGGCGTAGTTGGTCTCGTTAAAGTTCTTGTAGTCAAAGCCCACCGAGAAGGTCTTGTCGGGCATGAGGCAAGCGGCGATGTAGCTAGAGTCGACGCCACCGGAGAGGAACGACGCGACCTTGACGTCGGCGATGCGATGGGCCTCGACGCTCTCGTGCACGACCTCGTCCAGCTCGTCGACGTACTCCTCGAACGGCTTCTCGACGGCAGAGTAATCGCAATCCCAGTAGCGCTCGATGTTCATCTTGCCGGTCGGGATATCGACGGTAAAGTAGTGCGCCGGAGGCAGCTTGTAGACACCCTCGAAGAAGGTCTCCTCGGTTGCCGAATACTGCAGCGTCATGTACGGACGCAGGGCCTTTTTGTTGACCGCCTTGTGGAAGTGCGGGTAGTCCAGGAAGCTCTTGATCTCAGAACCAAAGAGCACGCCCGGAGCGCCGTCGCCCGCATCGGCCATGGGATAGTAGTAAAGCGGCTTGATGCCAAAGATGTCGCGGGCGCCAAAAAGCTTGTTCTTCTTTTTGTCCCAGATGACGAAGGCGTACATACCGCGCAAGCGATCGAGTACGGCCTCGCCCCACTCCTCGTAGCCGTGCAGGAGGCTCTCGGTGTCGGCGCCGCAGTGGAACTTGTAGCCCTTGGCCTCGAGCTCGGAACGGAGTTCTTGGAAGTTGTAGATCTCGCCGTTGAAGACAATGACGACGCTACCGTCCTCGTTGGCCATGGGTTGGGCGCCAGCCTCGGTCAGGTCGAGGATCGACAGGCGGCGGAAGCCGAGGGCAACGCGGCCGTCGATAAACTGACCGCCCATGTCGGGACCGCGATGGACGATGCGGTCCATCATCTTGGTGAGCACCTCGGATTGGTTATCCGTCCCACCGACAAAACCGACAAAACCGCACATATACTATCCCCTCTGCTGTTGCTGGGCATCAAATCGAATCAGTAGCTTTTGAGTATACCCGAGGGCGTAAAGAGGGGCGGAATGTTCAGGCAATCTCAACTGAATCAGCTCCGCTGTGACACGCGCGAGTTACCTTTAATGGATATGAGGTGAATGAGGCGATTGTTTTGCTATACTCTCTCCGCACGGGCGATTGGCGCAACGGTTAGCGCAGGTGCTTTACACGCACAAGGCTGGGGGTTCGAATCCCTCATCGCCCACCACTGAATTGTTAGGCTCCCAGCAATGGGAGCCTTTCTTTTTTGGGCCCATCGCAGAGGGATTCGAACCCGCCAGGGTGCGGAGCTGAGGAAACGCGAAGCGTTTTCCAGCGCAGCACGCGAGGGCCGTAGGCCCGAAGCGAAAGCGGGCGGCGTCAGCCGCACGCGACATCCCTCATCGCCCACCACCGAATTGGAAACGGTCCTCGCAAGGGGACCGTTTTTGTTTGCGCCCATCGCAGGGGGATTCGAACCCCACAGCTCACTCGTTTCAAGGGCAGTGGTCAAAAAATGCCAAATATGAGTACTGCTACCTCTTTTGTAACAGCATTTTCGAGGTCCCAAAGGGCAAATCTGACATCAAAGCAACGGCTAACGGTCCAGATGAGCATGTTTTCTGACAGCAAAACTGGACATATGCGGTCCAATTCGTCAAATTGTGTCTAATTTATATGCTACAGAATTAGTGCCCGTACTCATATTTGGCATTTTTTGACCAGAGGGACTTTTGACCATCGCAAATCAGCAACAAAACGGGCTCCGGATCGCCAAATCATGCCGCATATGACACACCCAGCAGTCCGGAACCCGGTCCAAATTGAGTTATTACGCTGCGTTAGCCCAAGACACCCGACAGGATCTCGATCAGGCTGTCCACGTCGGCTTCCTCGCAGACGAGCGGCGGCAAGAAACGCAGCGTATGGGCACCCGTAGCGTTAATCACGACACCGGCGGCCAGCGCGCGGGCAACAATATCATGTGCGTCGCCCGCGGCATCATCCAAATCACAGCCGAGCATCAGGCCACGGCCACGCACCTCTACCACATGCGGAAGCTTAGCCAGCGCCTGCTCCATATAGGCACCCACCTTGGCAGCATGCTCGGCATAATCGCCGCGCACAAGCGCGGAGAGCGTCGCGGCACACGCCGCGATGGCCAAGCAGCTACCGCCAAAGGTCGAGCCGTGGTCGCCCGGCTTAAACACGTCGGCAATCTCCTTCTTTGCCACGACGGCACCCATGGGCACGCCATCAGCAATGCCCTTGGCAAGGCTCATGATGTCGGGCTCCACGCCATAGGTCTGGAACGCAAACGGCTTACCCGTGCGGAAGATACCGCACTGGACCTCGTCGGCGATAAGCACGGCGCCCACTTCGTGTGCCAGGTCGCGCGCCGCCGCCATAAACTCCTCGGTCATGGGGTGCACGCCACTCTCACCCTGGATCGGCTCGAGCATCACGGCACAAATCTCGCTCCCCAGCTGCTTAAAGATTGCACGCAGCTCGTCCACATCGTTGGGCGTGCAGGCCACAAAGCCACCCGGCAGCGGGCGGAAGCTGTCCTGCAGCCAATCCTGCATGGTGGCGGCAATGGTCTCGAGCGTACGGCCGTGGAAGCCGCCGCGCATGCACACGATGGTGTTGCCGCCATTACCGGCACGCTTGGCGTACAGGCGCGCGAGCTTCATCGAGCCCTCGTTGGCCTCGGCGCCAGAGTTGGCAAAGAAGGTCTCCCAAACCTGCTCATCCGCAGCCGGGGCACCAAGAGCAGCTGCCGTGGTCTCATCGCCGGCGACAACGGCATCGGCAAGCACGCGCGCACCATCTACGTCGTCGTTAGCAAGCTTGGACAGCAGCGCCGCGACCTGTCCGCGCTGCTCGATGTAGAAGTAATTGGAGACATGCATGAGCTTTTTGGTCTGTGCCTCGAGCGCCGAGAGCACAGCCGGGTCGCCATGACCTAGGCTGCACACGCCGATGCCGGCAAGAAAGTCGAGGTACTCACGGCCATCGTCGCCGGTGAGCTTCATGCCGTGACCCTCGACAAACTCGACCGGAGAGCGGCCAAAGGTATGCATAACGTAATGGGATTCAAGCGATTGCTGAGCTGCAAGTGACATGGGATGCCTTTCGTTGGGCGCCAGACGGCGCGGGGCTATGGGTGCAGGAATGGGGCGGCTGCGGGTCAGCTAGACCGTCTGAAGCTTCTCGACCTCGTCAAGGTTTTCGGTCAGACGCGCAGCAAACGTCGAAAGCGGATGCGGATGCGTATCGAACTCGTAAGCCGTCTCGGTGGAATGGATCACGGTGCCGACGCCGGCATCGGTCAGCAGCTCCAGGAGCAGCGAATGCGGCGTAGTACCGTTAATGATGTGGGCACGAAATACGCCGCCGGTAAGCGCATCGACGGCCGCGCGCAGCTTGGGAATCATGCCCTTATCGACCTCGCCGCCGTAGAGCATTTCGTTAACCTCGTCGAGCGTTAGGTTGGAGATAAGCGAGTCCTTGTCGCTAAAGTCCTTGTACAGGCCATCGACATCGGTCAAAAAGATCGCCTTATGCGCGTGGAGCGCCGCGGCAACGGCACCGGCGGCGGTGTCGGCGTTGATGTTGAAGAAACCGCCGTCCTCCCCCGCCGCGACGGTAGCGATGACGGGGATGTACTCGCTATCGAGTAAGCGCTCGATATAGTCGGTGTTGACGTGCGTCACTTTGCCCACGCGACCGAGCTCGGGGTCGAGCGGCTCGGCGATGAGCGTGCCGGCATCGCTGCCCGACACGCCCACGGCCAGGTTGCCGTGGTGGTTGAGCGCCGCGACCAGCTCCTGATTGACCTTGCCGCCCAGTACCTCGCGCACGATGTCCATGGTGGCAGGCGTAGTCACGCGCTGGCCGTTCTTAAACTCGACGGGGATGTCGTAGTGGCTGAGCGCCTCGTTGATAGCCTTGCCGCCGCCGTGCACGATGACGGGACGCATACCGATGATCTTGAGCAAAACGATGTCGCTCATCACGTCGCGGCGCAGCTGCTCATCAACCATGGCGGCTCCGCCATATTTGATAACAACCGTCTTGCCGGTCAGGTTCTTAATCCACGGCAGCGCTTCGAACAGCAGCTGCGCGGTTGCTTCGTTGGATTCGCTCGAACGACAATCGCGTGCGAATTTCATAATCTGCCTCGTCTTTCGTATCGTTATCGCGCCGTACTCCGCCGTCCGCAATCGCGGCAAGATGCGCAGCATGCCTGGAATCTAGGAACGGTAGTCGCCGTTGATGGAGATGTATTCATGCGTGAGGTCGCAGGTCCACACAGTCGTTGCCGCGTCGCCTGCGCCCAGGTCGGCCGAGATCACGATCTCGGGCGCCTCGAAACGTCGTAGAGCCTCGTCCTCGTCAAAGGGAACAGTCAGACCGTCGCGACAGACAGGCATGCCCATCATGTCGATGGAAACGTCTTCCTGATTAAACTTCACGCCGCACTTGCCAAGCGCCATAGCAACACGGCCCCAGTTGCAGTCGTGGCCGGCGATGCAGGTCTTAACGAGCGGCGAGTTGGCGACGGCACGGGCGGCGATATCAGCTTCCTCGTCGTTGGCGGCTCCGGTAACGTTGACCGTAACAAGCTTGGATGCGCCCTCACCATCGGCGGCGATATTGCGCGCCAGGCTCTCGCACACCTCGTGCACGGCAAATGCCAACTCGTCAAAGGCATCGGAGCCCTCGACGATAGGCTCGGCATCTGCGGCAGCGGCGCCGGAGGCAAGCATGATGCAGGTGTCGTTGGTCGAGGTGTCGGAATCGACCGTTACCTTGTTAAAGGTCTGCTTGACGGTCGAGAGCAGCAGGGCATGAAGTGCCGCAGGCTCGACGGGGGCATCGGTGGTGATAACTGCGATCATGGTGGCCATGTTGGGCATGATCATGCCCGAGCCCTTGCACATACCGCCCACCGTATAAGCGTTGCCCGCATGGCCCGCAGCCTCGCTGCGATAGCGAACGGCATACTCCTTGGAATGCGTATCGGTCGTCATGATGGCACGGGCCGCATCGGCACCGCCATGGGCAGAGAGCGCCTCGTAGGCGGACGGGACGGCTGCCTCAAACGTGTCGATCGGCAAAATCTGTCCGATCACACCCGTCGAGGCAACCAGGATCTGCTGGGGCTCGCAGCCAATAACCTGCGAGGCGATGTTGCACGTCTCGCGCGCGCAGGTTAGGCCGGTCTCGCCCGTGGCAGCGTTCGCGTTGCCGGAGTTGATTGAAACGCCGGCGATGATGCCATAGCCCTTGTCCGCACCGCCTAGGTTGACACGGCTCACCTGCACGGGCGCCGCGCAAAAGCGGTTGGTCGTAAACACGCCGGCGCCGGGACAGGGCTTATCGGGCACGACGAGCGCATAGTCCAAGCGCTCGGGATTCTTCCGGAATCCCGCATGGATGCCTGCGGCCTTAAAGCCAGCTGCCGCCGTAACGCCACCCTCGACGGCGCGTATCTTAATATCAATCAGGTCGGTATTCATCGTCCCTACGACTCCCTATATCAAATAAAAAAGCGGGCATCGGCTGGCACGCCATACCGGTCGCAACTACTAGACCAGCTTAAAAGTGGCGCCCAACTCGATACCCGACTACCAAATCGCTAACAATCGAATGTGCTACACCGGGCACGCCACTGTGAGCAAGCCTCGTCGCTCGTCAAAGCCAAAAACGATGTTGGCGCACTGGACCGCCTGGCCCGCAGCACCCTTGCACAAATTGTCGATGGCGCCCGTCGCCACCAGCACGCCTGCACGCTTGTTGAGCGCAAGGCCAATCTGGGCGGCATTGGTACCGACGACCGAAGCCGTCTTGGGCTGCTGGCCGGCATCGAGCACGCGCACAAAGGTGCGACCGGCGTAAAACTTCTTGTAATGGTCGACGACATCCTCAAGAACCAGCGCGTCGAGAGCCTGCGGCGCGAGCGGCATCGTCACCGTGGAAAGCAGGCCGCGCTTGAGCGGTGCCAAGTGCGGGGTGAAGACGATGCGGTCGGCCAGGCCGAGTATCTGCTCGATCTCGGGCGTATGACGATGCTTGCCCACGCCATAGGCTTCCAGGTTCTCGTCCGCGCTGCAAAAATGGGTGCGGGCGTTACAGGACTTGCCGGCACCCGTCACGCCGCTGATAGCGTCAACGATCACGGGACCGCTCTCGGCCACCCAGCCCGCACGCACGGCAGGAGCGGCTGCAAGGCTCGTTGCGGTGGGATAGCAGCCGGCGCAGGCGACCAACACGGGCTTTCCGGCGGCATAATCGGATGCGGCGGTCTCCAAGTCCTGGCAGAACAGCTCGGGCAGGCCGAAAGCGCGGGTCTTGAGCAACTCGGGGCTCGTGTGCTCGACGGCATACCATGCCTCAAAGACAGACGCGTCGCTCAGACGGTAATCGGCCGAAAGATCGAAGCAGGACACGCCAGATGCAAGCAGTGCGGGCACCTGTGCCATGGCAGCCGTGTGCGGCACGGCCAAGAAGACGGCGTCGCAGGATTTAAGCTCGGGGGCGTCATGCGTGGTGAAAACCAGATCGCTCACGCCAGCAAAGCTCGGATACACCGCGGACAGCGGCTGGCCGGCATCGGCGTTGGACGTAATGGCAACAAGTTCAAACTCGGGATGACCGAGCACGAGGCGAATGAGCTCGGCTCCGGCATATCCAGCCGCGCCGACGATTCCAGCCTTCAAAGACATATCAGACTCCTTGTCTGCGATTTATGCACCGATGCGCATTTCGCAGCGGCCGTTATGAAGTGGGTTGAAACTTTAGCACCAAAAGATGCATGAATACGTAAATGGCTTGCATATTCATGCATTGAAACATTCCCGACACATTCGCTTGAAGGAATTGACAAATGGAGCGGGCCCCGTATTGACCGGCGCTCCTAACGGCACCGGGCAATACGGGGCCCGCCCATGCGAAAACCAAGTTGTTAGGATGAGCCAGCCGGCTAGAGCTCGACCGGCACCCATTCGTCGTGATTGCAGATAAAAGCCTCGGGATCCTCGACGCTAAAGAAGACGAGCGTGGGGTCGTTAGGCCCCTCATAGTGCTCGCCCAGGTGCTCTAGATGCTTCCACCCGGCTTCGCGCATTTCGTCTAAAGCCCGGTCATCCAAGCCGGCACGCCCGCGCAAGATAAGCCAGCCATGGCCCGGCCACCAACTCGTGGCCTCAAAGCGCTGGTTTTGCAGCAGCTCTTGCCACACATCTTTGGTGCGCGCTGTTACAAACCACAGCTTGCCATCCTGGATCTGCGCAAACGAAAACGGACGCACATGAGGCTGTCCGTCAACGCTCGTCGCCAAATACCATGCCGGCACCGACGTCAGATACTCCAACACCGTATTCAATCCGTCCACGTTTCCTCCTGTACTAGTTAGTTTGGGAACCTGGTTTGTGCGAGCTAGAGCTCCAGGCGCTCCTCGCTGCCGTCGATATCACAGAAGCGCGCGGCGATATTGCGCACCGAGAAGAACGCAAGGCGACCGTCGTTGGCGCTCTCGTGATCTTCGCCGATGCCCACCATGTGCTTAAAGCCGGCTTGGCGCACCCGGTCACTCACGACCGCGTCGTCCTCGAGCGCGGCCTCGCCAGTTAATACGATCCAGCACTCCCCCGGTTTCCAACCCGAAACCTCAAACTTGGGGTTCGCGCTAAGCTCGGCCCACACATCCTTATCGCGCGAGGTGCAAAACCACAGCTTGCCATCATCGACCATGGCAAACGAGAACGGCCTCACGCGCGGCTGATGTCCGTCCGTCACGTCGATCGTGGCGAGATACCACGCCGGAATACGCCTAAGATACGAACAGGCGCGCTCGAGCTGCGCCGTGCGGTCGTTATCGGTCATAGGGACCCCTTTCCTGCGCTCGAATCGCGCCTAAACAAGTTGAAGATTGATGACGATGACGCAGATGAGCAGCAACGCCGTCACCACCGCCGCCAGCGCATCGCCGCGGCCAAATGCAAGCGCATGCAGACGTGTGCGGCCCTGCTCGCCATGATAGCAACGGGCATCCATGGCGGCAGACAGCGTTTCGGCATGACGGAACACGCCCGTGAACAGCGGAATCGCCACACTGCCGAGCATACGCACGCCGCCGAGCGGGCCTCCCGTCACGCGCGCACCGCGGCTCGCCTGTGCATCGGCCGTCTGCTTCATCTCGGTGGCAAACTGCGGCATAAAGCGCAGCGCGATACCCATGATCATGCCGAGCTCGTGCGCAGGAAGTCCCACACGCGCAAACGGCGCGAGCAGGCGCTCAAAGCCCGCGGTGAGATCGAGCGTGGGCGTGGTGAGCGTAATAGCGCTCATGCCGGCCATCATCAAGGTCAGGCGGCACGCCATAAAGGCGGCGGAATGCAGCGAGCCCTCGCTTATCTGCAAAAAGCCGAGCTGCCACAGAATGCGCCCGCTCTGGTCGGAAAACAGGTTGAGCATCGCGACCACCGCGACGATCGCCAGCAGCGGCGCCATCGATGACAGGACGCGACGAGCCGGCACCCGGGACACGGCATAGATCAGGACAACGAAGATTGCGACCGGGACTAGTCCGCGGAAGCTGCTGACCGTGAGCGTCGTGATCAGAAACACAAAGCCCAAGAGCAACTTGGTTCGCGGGTCCAGGCGGTGAATTGCACTATCGCCGGGATAGTAGCTGCCAAACGAAAACGCCTCCATTAGCAGCCCTCCTCTCGCGCGACCGTCTTGGATTTAGCAATGTCCGCGACGTTAGAAGGACCGTCCGAGCGACCGATAAGCAGGTCCACCAGTTCGTCTGCCAGCGACTCAACCGTATAGAGGCCGTCAAAGCGCAGCGGCACGCCTGCCTTCGCAAGCGCCAGCGCCATGCGCTGGGCAGCGGGAACACCCAAGCCGATCGACTTGAGCTCATCGGCATACGCAAAAACCTGAGCGGGCGTACCCTCGGCAAACACCGTGCCCTCGTTCATCACGACAATACGGTCGCAGCAATTGGCAAGGTCATCCATACTGTGTGAAACCATGACGACGGTCAGGCCCTCGTCATGAAGATGGCCGATGAGCTCCAGGAAATCCCTGCGGGCTGCCGGATCGAGCCCCGCCATGGGCTCATCGAGTACCAGGACCTCGGGCTCCATGGCAAGCACGCCAGCAAACGCCACGCGCCGCTGCTGCCCGCCCGAGAGCTCAAAGGGACTCTTGTCGCCCACCGTGGCCAGGTCGAGGCCCACGCGCGCGAGCGATGACTCAACGCGGTGGGCAACCTCGGCCTGCGACAAGCCAAGGTTATGCGGACCAAATGCCACGTCCTGTGCCACGGTCTCGGCAAACAGCTGACGCTCTGGATACTGAAACACCACGCCGACCTTTGCCTTAACCGCGGCGGCATCTTTCTTGTTTACCAGGTCGAGCCCCAACGCGTAAACGGAACCCTCCTGGGGACGAATCAGTCCGTTGAGATGCTGAACCAGCGTCGATTTACCCGAACCGGTATGGCCCGCAAGGCCCAGGAACTCGCCACGACACACCGTTAGCGACACATCACGCAACGCCCAAGGGCTGCTAGGGTCGTTGCCCCAGAGGGTCTGCTTGTTCGATGCGCCCTCGGCGGCTGAACGCTTGTGCCAACGGCGACGCTCGCGGGCGCTCAGCGAATAGCTATACGAAAGGTGCGAAATCTCGATGACGGGCTCTGACGCGTTGTCCTCATTGTCTGCCGGAACAGCGCCGTCAGCGATTTCCGACTGGGATGCGGAAGACTGCCCCGCGGTGCCCGCCTCACTTCGCTCGGTATAGGCCTGCGCAACCTCGGCAACCATATCCGCCTCGCGCACCTGCGCGTGAACGGGCACGCCCTTCGCACGAAGCGCCCTGCCAAGACAGCACGATGCCGGCATATCCAGGTTCAGCCGCGCGAGTTCGTCCGCCTGCGTCAAGATTTCATCGGGCGTGCCCAACATGGCAACGCGCCCCGCCCGAAACACCGCGACTCGATCGGCCTCGGCGGCCTCTTCCATAAAGTGCGTAATCATCACGATGGTCATGCCGCGTTCGTGCAGCGCGTGACAGGCCTTCATAAGGCCCTTGCGCCCGCGCGGATCGAGCATCGAGGACGCCTCGTCCAAAATGAGCACGCGCGGCTCCATGGCGAGCACGCCGGCAAGCGCCACGCGCTGCTTTTGTCCGCCCGAGAGAGCGTGGGTCTCGTGGCGCTCAAAGCCCACCAGACCCACGGCCTTCAGCGCCTCGCGCACGCGCTGCGCGATCTGGGCCGATTCGACCCCTAAGTTCTCGGGACCAAACGCAACATCGTCCTCGACAAGCGTCGCCACAAGCTGGTCGTCGGGATTCTGGAACACCATGCCCGCAGTCGAGCGGATATCGTAGACCAGCTCGGGATCGGACGCGTCCATGCCGTTGACACACACCGTTCCCGCATCGGGCTGCAGCAGCGCGTTCAAATGCTTGGCAAACGTCGACTTGCCCGACCCATTGCCGCCGAGGATGCAGAAAAACTCCCCCTCCTCGATGTTCAGATCGATGCCATCGAGCGCCGGTGCAACACCGTCATAGCTAAAGGAAACGCCCCGACACTCAATCATGCGCGACCTTTGACCTGGTCCTTCTTGGGCGTGATGAGATTAGAGACCGCCTTGTACACTGCAAGCGTCAATACCGAGTTAAGCACGGTCTTGATAAGGTTGAACGGCAGAACAGCAGGAAGCATGAGTGGCAAAATCACATCGGCCGAGCCATACCAGAACCAAACGCCGATGGTCAGGTTTGCGACCATAGACAGCACCGTAGCGGCAATGACGCCGAGCGCCAGGCCAATCACGGCACCCTTATAGGTATGCATCTTCTGATAGACGATAGCCGCGGGCAGAATATAGCCCATCGTGGCAACCAAGTTCATAAGCGCGCCGACCCAGTCGCCCGTGGTAAGCGCATGGATAACGATCGCCATAGCGGCAACAGCGGTGCCGGCACCAGGGCCATACGCAAATCCACACACCATCGCCGGCACCAGCGACGGGTCATACGTCAAAAACGGCGCCGAGGGGAGGATGGGCAGCTGCACATACATAAACAGTGCTCCCAAGGCGCACATCAACGCCATGGTAACGAGCTGTTTGGTGCTCCACCTATTCGTGTTCTCAAAATGGATATGCTGCGACTGTTCAGACATAAGATCACCTGCCTCTTTCATCCGGACTCTAACCGTTGGTACTGGGATCTCACCAGTTCAGCCGGCATGCGAACCAACGCACACACGGGTCGCGGACTCATCGGCCCGGTCGCAGGCACGTTTCCTGCGCCACGGTACCCCTTTGGCACCGCCCGATTTACCGCCAGTGGGGAATTTCACCCCGCCCTGAAACAGCAATTGCAAGTGTAGCACGGGCAGGCTTTCGCGCAAGTATGCCAAGGGTAATTTATGGTGGGGATCAGTTGCCGCAACAACCACGTTCTCCGTTCGCTCCAAAGTAGCGCGCCTTTCGCGCAAAGCGCGAAACAGCGAAAGGGACACGTATCCCCATCAACCACATTCTCCGCCCACGCCGACCTCAAGGCCGTAAACGCAGGGGATCCGGGGGCGTGACGGGGTTTCTCTCCGGAACATTCCGCAGGACGCAAAGAGGCTCCGCAGCGCGAAGCGCGATGCGGAGCCTCTTTGCATGTCCGAGGACGTTCCGGAGAGAAACCCCGTCACGCCCCCGGATTCCCGGTGGGAGTTCTAGACCTTGTCGGCCTTAGTACATACCGCCGCCCTGCTGACCAGCGGTAGCAGCAGCGATAGCATCCTCAAGCTGAGTGTTCTTGGGCACATCGGAGACGGTGGCCTCGGTGATGAGAATCAGGCTGGCGACAGAAGCAGCGTTCTGCAGGGTGACGCGGCTGACCTTGACGGGGTCGAGGACGCCCATCTCAATCATGTCGCCCCACTCGCCGTTGGCAGAGTTGAGACCCTGGCCGGCGGGCAGCTCGGCAACCTTGTCGACCACGACAGCGCCCTCAAAGCCAGCGTTCTTGGCGATGGTAGCGACCGGAGCGGTCAGAGCCTTCTTGACGATATCGACGCCAATCTTCTCCTCGGGGTCGTCGATCTCAACAGCGTCGAGCGCAGGAGCAGCGTCCATGAAGGCGACGCCGCCGCCAGCGACAATGCCCTCCTCGACAGCAGCGCGGGTAGCCTGCAGGGCGTCCTCGACGCGGTGCTTGATCTCCTTGAGCTCGGACTCGGTAGCAGCGCCGACCTTGATGACGGCAACGCCACCGGAGAGCTTGGCCAGGCGCTCCTGGAGCTTCTCGCGGTCGAAGTCAGAGGTGGTGTTCTCCATCTCGCCCTTGATCTGAGCGATGCGGGCGTCGATGGCCTCCTTGGAGCCAGCGCCGCCGACGACGACGGTGTTGTCCTTGGAGATGGTGACGGACTTAGCGGTACCGAGCATATCGGCGGTGATGTCAGCGACCTTCACGCCCAGCTCATCCAGAGCGGCCTGGCCACCGGTGAGGACGGCGATGTCCTCGAGGATGCGCTTGCGGCGATCGCCGTAACCCGGAGCCTTGACGGCGCAGACGTTGAGAGCGCCACGGATCTTGTTGAGGACCAGGGTCGGCAGAGCCTCGCCGTCGATGTCCTCAGCGATGATGAGCAGGCCACGGCCGGCGCGCTGGACAGCCTCGAGAACAGGCATGATGTCCTGGACGCTGGAGATCTTCTGGTCGGTGATGAGGATGTACGGATCCTTCATCACGGCCTCCATGCGGTCGTTGTCCGTGACGAAGTAAGCGGAGACATAGCCCTTGTCGAACTGCATGCCCTCGACAGTGTCGATGGTAATGTCGAACGTCTGGGAATCCTCGACGGTGATGACGCCGTCCTTGCCCACGACCTCCATGGCCTCGGCGATCTTCTCGCCAACCTCGGGGTCACCAGCGGAGATGGTGCCGACGGAAGCGATCTGCTCCTTGGTCTCGACCGGCTTGGCCTGCTTCTTCATCTCGGCGACGGCGGCGTTGACGGCCTTGTCGATGCCGCGACGGATGGCCAGCGGGTTGGCGCCAGCGGCGACGTTGCGCAGACCGTCGTTGACGATAGCCTGAGCGAGCAGGGTTGCGGTGGTGGTGCCGTCACCCACGGTGTCGTTGGTCTTGGTGGCGACCTCCTTCACCAGCTGAGCGCCCATGTTCTCGATGTTGTCCTCGAGCTCGATCTCCTTAGCGACGGAAACGCCGTCGTTGGTGATGGTCGGGGCACCGAACGTGCGCTGCAGAGCGACGTAACGGCCCTTGGGGCCCATGGTGACGGTAACGGCATCGGCCAGAGTGTTGACGCCCTTTGCGAGCTTGGCGCGGGCATCGGTGTTGAACGTAATGTTCTTTGCCATGGTAGGTAATCCTCCAAAAGAAATGTGACTCGCGTCGCCGCTTCCGAGTCCTATGCGGCAGGCGCGTTCAAAGACGAATCAGAGATTCTGACGAGGCTAGGCCTCGACGACGGCGTAGATGTCGTCGGCGCGCATCAGCAGATACTTCTCGCCGTCGACCTTGACCTCGTTGCCACCAAACTTACCGTAGATGACAACGTCGCCGACCTGAACGTCCATGGGGATGCGCTCGCCCTTGTCGTTGACCTTACCGGCGCCAACGGCAACGATGGTGCCGCGCTGCGGCTTCTCCTGAGCGTTGCTGGCGATGTACAGGCCAGAAGCGGTCTTCTGCTCGGCCTCGTCGGGCTTGACCAGGACGCGATCTGCAAGCGGCTTCAAAGACGACATGCTTGTTTCCTCCTTTTTGGGCCGCGCGGTCATGCCGCGCGGGTTAACCCTTTTTGTTTGCGTACGCGTTGAATGGTACCCACGAATGGCGGGTTATACAACACGGAGTCAAAAAATCTTATTTTTTGGCACTTAGATTTTCTGAATGCCGAGGGATAACTCGGCAGTGGCTCCCGGGGCGGACCGGAGGGCATGAAGTTTGCTGCTCTACAGTCCTGCGCAAGACGGAAAGCACATTAAGTGCTTTCCTTTGCGTGCGGAACTCGCGACAAACTTCATGCCCTCCGGTCCGCCCCGGGAGCCAGGTTGACTAATTCGGGCCCGGCATTCGGAAAAGTCAGTGCAGCAAAATGGCGATGCGGATGGAATGCACAAGATAGGGGCACGTTGTTGGGACGCGCTCTTTTAAGTTGCGGTGGAATAGTTCCTGTATTTGGGCTTGAAGGCCGATTTTAGGGACTATTTCACCGCAACTGAGGGGTGGGATGTGGAGTTAACGCTCGTAAATCAAGTTGCCTGCCAGGTAGGTGGCCTGAACTTTTGTGGCCTGGAGGTCTTGGGGGTCAACGATGAGCGGGTTTTGATCCAGGACTACCAGGTCGGCATACTTGCCGGGCTCCAAGCTGCCGAGGTTTTGCTCGTCGCCCGCTGCATAGGCGCTGCCCAGGGTGTAGTTGCGCAGGGCTGTTGCTGCATCGATGCGCTCGCTCGGCAACCAGCCGCCCTCGGGCCAGTGGCTTTTGGGGTCCTGGCGCGTGATGGCCGTGTAGAGCACGTTCATGCTGGTAACAGCTGTTATGGGGCTATCGGTGCCGAAGGCTTGGCGAATGCCGCGCTGCTTATAGGTCGCAAACGGCCACATGATGCGGCTGCGCTCCAGGCCCAGATCGCGCTCGGGGCCGCCCGGGTCGAGTGTAATGTATCGAAGAGCTCCTATGAGTACTGGAGGCCCCGCGTCGCCGCGCCGCGCGACCGCGACGCCGACATACGCGACCGCGTGGTGCGCATCTTCCGCGAGGGCTCGGGGTGCTGGGGGTACCGCACCGTCTGGGCGCGCCTGCGCCGCGAGGGGGTCCGCGCCAGCGAGAAGCGCGTGGCCCGCGTGATGCGCGAGGAGGGCCTCGAGGTCGTCTACAACAAGAGGCGCGCCCGGGGCTACAGCTCCTACGCCGGCGAGGTCTCCAAGGCGCCGGAGAACCTCGTGAGCAGGAATTTCCACGCCGACGAGCCCAACCGGCTGTGGCTCACCGACATCACCGAGTTCAGGCTCCCGGGCGGCGAGAAGGTCTACCTGAGCCCGATCGTCGACTGCTTCGACGGGATGCCCGTCGCCTGGGTCGATCGGGCTGCACCCCGACAAGCGCCTCGCGAACTCGAGCCTGCTCAAGGCCTGCGCGGCGAGGCCGGCGGGCGCGCGCACGACGATCCACTCGGACCGGGGCGGCCACTACCGCTGGCCGGAGTGGATCGGGATCTGCGAGGAGAACGGCCTGATCAGGAGCATGTCCGCGAAGGGCTGCAGCCCGGACAACTCGGCCTGCGAGGGCTTCTTCGGGCGCCTCAAGAACGAGTTCTTCCACTACAGGGACTGGGAGGGCGTGACGGCCGAGGAGTTCATGGGAAGGCTCGAGGCCTACCTCGTGTACTATCGTGAGGAGCGGATCAAGAAGTCCCTCGGGTGGCTGAGCCCGATGGAGTACCGCAGGAAGCTTGGATACGCCTAGGCGCGGTCCAAGAAATCGTCCGCACCCCCTTTTAGGGACTATTTCACCGCAACTGAGGGGTGGGATGTGGAGTTAACGCTCGTAAATCAAGTTGCCTGCCAGGTAGGTGGCCTGAACTTTTGTGGCCTGGAGGTCTTGGGGGTCAACGATGAGCGGGTTTTGATCCAGGACTACCAGGTCGGCATACTTGCCGGGCTCCAAGCTGCCGAGGTTTTGCTCGTCGCCCGCTGCATAGGCGCTGCCCAGGGTGTAGTTGCGCAGGGCTGTTGCTGCATCGATGCGCTCGCTCGGCAACCAGCCGCCCTCGGGCCAGTGGCTTTTGGGGTCCTGGCGCGTGATGGCCGTGTAGAGCACGTTCATGCTGGTAACAGCTGTTATGGGGCTATCGGTGCCGAAGGCTTGGCGAATGCCGCGCTGCTTATAGGTCGCAAACGGCCACATGATGCGGCTGCGCTCCAGGCCCAGATCGCGCTCGGGGCCGCCCGGGTCGAGTGTAATGTGACAGGGCTGGCTCGAGGCAACGACGTTAAGCTTGCGTAGACGATCGAGGTCCTCGGGCAAGAGGTTCTCCAGATGCTCAAGCGTGTTATGACCGTGCTGGGGCAGGCCGTGCAGTTCGGCGGCCTCCTCAAAGATATCCAGCGCGGCATGAATCGCACCGTCACCGATGACGTGGATGCGAACGGTGTGCCCGCGCTCCGCAGCAGCCAGAACCAGCTTGCGCATGCGCTCGACGGGAACCGTCAGGCGACCTTGATCGCCCGGGAAGCGCGGGTTGGTATAGGGCTCGGTGAGATAGGCCGTGTGTTCGCTCGAGACGCCGTCGAAGAACTGCTTAAAACCAGGCGCCGAGAGCAGCGCGTTGTTCGCGTAGCGGGTCTGCAGTTCTTCTAAGCGCGATTGGTCATCCAGCAACGTGGGGAACAGATGGGCTCGGATGCCCAGCTTGCCGGCTGCCTGTAGCTTGTCGTAGACATCGTCGCGGATAAAATCGCAGCCCGGCATAGGCATGAGCGACATATCGCAGATCGAGGTGATACCCTGCTCGGCCATACGCCTCATTTGATCGGCATAAGCGCTTGCAATGCGATCCTCCCCCAGCCACTCAAGGCAGCGCGGTAGCAGCTGCATGGCAGCCGCCTCGTGAGCAATGCCCGTGAGCTCGCCGCTTGCGTCCTTGTCGTAGCTACCGCCCGCCGGAGGCTCGCTGTCGCGCGTGACGCCGAGCGCCTCGAGTGCGCGGCTGTTGAGCCACAGCGTGTGCCCGTCGCCCGAATACATAACACAGGGGCGATCGGGGAATGCCGCATCGAGCGACGCCTTGGTAGGATGCTCGGGCGGGTCCCAACGGTAGTCGCGCCAGCCCTGAGTCACAACCCAAGCGTCGTCGGGCAGGTCCTGGGAAAACTCGAGCGCGTGTTGCACCAGCGCCGCCTCGGACGTGCCCATATCCATGAGCATGTACGGCGAGGAACCGACCGAGGTATGGAAGAAGTGCAGATGAGCGTCATGGAAACCGGGGCAGACAAACTGCTCGCCGTAGTCGATAACCGGCGTGGCGGCGGGAGCGGCGGCAATCACGTCATCGGGCTTGCCGACTGCGACGATACGGTCGCCTGCGATAGCAATCGCCAGCTCGCGGGCGATATCGACGCCGTCTTGCGCGGTAAAGACGTTCTTGGAGCGGATAATCCGATCGATATGTTGCATGGGCATCCCCATCTCTGGCAGGAAATTCAACACCCCCGAGTGTACTCCCCCACTCTTGTTACAAAACCCTAAGCGGCAAACGGCAACTTTACCAGCCCTAGCGGCAGGTGGCATACTGGAGAGAGCCTGTACGATTTTGCGATCGAGCCAGCAAGGAGCAAATCGACCATGACGAAGACCAAGGCACAGCAGATTATGGCGGCAACCGAGGTTCGCGCGGCAGACGACGTCACCGCGGCTATCCAGGATATCGCCGCCGAGTTTGAGCCCTACATCATTAAGCAGCGCCGCCACTTCCATAAGCACCCGGAGTTGAGCCTTGCCGAGGAGCGCACGACTTCTGACATCGCCAACCAGCTCGATGCCATGAATATCCCCTACGAGCGTCCCCTTAAGACGGGCCTGGTGGCGACCCTTCGCGGCACCGCGCCCGACGCCTACCGCGAGGACGGCACGCCGCGCCGCCGTATCCTGCTGCGTGCGGATATCGACGCCCTGCCCGTCACCGAGCAGACCGGCGAGGATTTCGCCAGCGTCAACGAGGGTTGCATGCACGCCTGCGGCCACGACTGCCACATCGCCATGATGCTCGGCACGCTGCAGATCCTGCGCCATATGACCGACGACATCCACGGCGAAGTCCGCATCGTCTTCCAGCCCAGTGAGGAAAACGGCCAGGGCGCCAAACTCATGATCGGCACGGGCGTGCTCGACGGCGTCGATGGCGCCTACGCCGCGCACATCTGGAGTGAGGTCGACGCCGGCACTGTGAGCTGCGAGCCCGGACCGCGCATGGCCAATACCGACTGGTTCCGCATCGACGTCCGCGGCACCTCGTGCCACGGCGCCATGCCCCAGCGCGGTCACGACGCCGTTATGGTTGCCGCCGAGATCGTCAACGCTCTGCAGACCATCGTTTCGCGCGAGATCAGTCCCTACGAGCCGGCCGTCATTACCGTCGGCGAGCTGCACGGCGGCACCGCGCGCAACGTTATCGCCGGCACGGCCTACCTCGCCGGCACGGTGCGCACCTACGGAGATTCGACCCACGAGGAAATGCCGGAGCTCATGCGCCGCATCGTGGAGCATACCGCGGCCGCCTTGGGCGCCGAGGCAGAGCTCACCGACTACACCATCGCCAATTACAAGGTCGAAAACGATGCCGCCTCGAGCGAGCGCTGCCGCCAGGCAGTAATCAAATGCCTGGGCCCCACCGGCCAAGGCCATTATCGCGGCACACTCTCGGGTGAGGATTTTTCGGAGTACCTGCGCCGCGTACCGGGCGTGCTCGCCTTTGTTGGCACGCGCAACCCCCAGATTGGCGCCACGTACGCCCAACATTCTTGCTTCTACAAGATTGACGAGTCGGTACTGGCCAAGGGCTCCATGGTGGCCGCCCAATATGCCATCGACTTTTTGGCCGAGCCCACACAAGAAGAGCTCGACGGCCCCACGATTGCCGCGGTCGCCGAGACCAATCCCGACCTGGCAGCCAAACTGCGCTCTGCCAAGGCCACGGCCGCCGAGGCCCGCGACGCCATGCACGATGCCCGCACCGCCCGACACGCCGCAATCAAGGGCATCCACGACGCTCGCGCCGCCGCCCGCCGCGAGGAGAAGCACGACGAGTAGTCGATCCACGACCATCTCGCAGTCATAGCCGCATCGCGATATCAAAGCGGGGGCGGACGCTTCGGCACGTCCGCCCCCGCTTATTTGTCAAGCGCTATTCCTACCGTTTCTACCCCGTCCCCAAATGGCAGGTGGCAGGGTTACTCGTCCTGCGGGTCCTCGTCGGAGCTTGGCGCAGGCTCGGGCTCAGGCGCAGGCTCGGGCTCAGGCGCAGGCTCGGGCTCAGGCGCAGGCTCGGGCTCAGGCGCAGGCTCGGGCTCAGGCGCAGGCTCGGGCTCCGGTTCCGGCATGGGCGCGGGCTCGGGCTCAGGCACGGGCTCAGGCTCAGGCTCGGGCGCAGGCGCCGGCGCCGCAGCGGAATCGGATACGGGCGCTGCGTCGCTCAGGCACGGGCTCAGGCTCAGGCTCGGGCGCAGGCGCCGGCGCCGCAGCGGAATCGGATACGGGCGCTGCGTCGGCGCTAAAACCAGCCGGAGCAGACTTCTTCTCAAACGGCAGCACAAAAGTCAGGACGTCGTCCTTGTCCTCGTCGGCCCACTCGCTTGCGTAGCGTGCAACCCAATAGCCAACGGCGCGATGCTTGAGCATGTTGCCAAAGACCGTGAGGAATACCGTGACAAACGCCGTCAGCACCAAGAACAATACGAGCGTGATGCCACCGCCGGTAACAAGCGCCTCAATAGCCGTAGGACGGTAGTAGTAGCTATACATACCGACAGAGGCAATGGTGCCAAAGACGAACGTCAGGATCCAGGTGACAACGTTGGCGACCAGGCCCGTCAAAAACTCGGGAAGGAACGAAGCGCAGAACAGCTTGGTCTTATTGTTCTTAAAGGCCGCCCAGACCTTATCGAGCGAAAACGCGCTCTCGACGCGGCCGGTCACCGCAAAGTGCATCACGGCGATGTCGGCGAACATGGTAAAGAAGACGCCCAGGACCGCCGCGGCAATCATAGCCAGAACAAACAGGCCCAGCGAACCGATCAGCGCGGCCTCGAGCGCATAAGAGCCGTAATATGAATACGAACCCGCGGCGCCAATTACCACGCTCTCCACCAGCGAAAGCGCCACACCGATAACGGGAATGGCAGCGATAACCTTGAGCACGCCCGAGATAACACCCGAAAAGACGCCCAGACCAAACGACGTGGAGCGCATCAGCGGACGATCCATGCCGTCATCGACCTTAAGCGACAGGTCGCGGCCCCATTCGATGCCAAAGCCAGAACCGCATGCGCTTGCCACGCAGGCAGCCAAAAAACCGATAGCAGCCGCGATGCCGCCGATAACGGGGATAAACAGCACGAGCACCGACACGACGCAGATAAGCGCCGGCAAAAAGGCGATCTGGCACACGCGCTGCAACACGCCCGGCGTCTTGGTCATGTCCTCAAACGCCTGAGCCACACAGCCCTTGGACGCATTCGCCACGGGCGGTTGCGGAACAAACTGCTGGGGCTGACCCTGAGGGGCAGAGGCTGCGGCACCGGCATTAGGAGCACCGCACGCGCCACAGAACTTGTCGTTGTCGCCCATGGGGGCACCACACTGCGAACAGAACATCGAAATCATCCCTTCGTATCATGAGCGAATCGTCTGGATCGCAAACGATGTCTTTAGCATCATTATCACCCAATGTGGGGACAAATGCTCCAACATGACGTATTTGCAACGCGCAGGGCGCTATTCGATTGTTTGATGAGCTCGACCGCGTTAGTTCGTTCCGCGGAAACCCTTGCCGACGATCTCGGAGCTGTCGACAATCGTGATAAAGGCACCCGGATCGATCTCGCGCGCGTAGCGACGCAGTTGCACGGCCTCGCGACGACTCAGCACGCTCATGATCACCGTCACGCACTTGCCCGAGAAAGCACCATAGCCGCGGCTGATGGTCGCCGTGCGGTTGAGATGTTTAACGATAAATTCCTCGACCTTAAGCGGCTCGGAGCAAATAACGGTACAAACCTTGCGCAGGTGAATGCTCTCGATGGCTTTGTCGACCACGAGTGTCTTGGCAAACAGGCCGAGCACGCAGTACAGACCGACGCGCGGGCCGTACAAAAAGGCCGCGATAGTTACGATGCCAATATCGACCAGAAGTAGGGCACGGCCGATCTCGAGCGTGGTGCGGCGCTTAAGGATCATGGCGAGAATGTCGGTGCCGCCCGTCGAGGCGCCGATGTCAAAGACGATGGCACTGCCGAGCGCCGGCAGGATCACGGCAAAGCACAGGTCGAGCCACATGTCGCCTGTGAGCGAAACATCGGTCGGAATGAAAATCTCAAACAGCGAAACGTAGGCCGAAAGCGCAAACGAGGCAAAGACGCTCCAAAGGATTGCCTTGCGCTCCAAAAAGATAAAACCCAGGACGACCAGGACCGCGTTGATGATCCACATAAAGACACCGACGGGCAGAGTCGGGAACAGTGTGGATAGGATGACCGAAACGCCCGAGGTGCCGCCGAAGGCAAAGTGATTAGGGGTTTTAAAGGCCACGATGGCGAACGCCGTGAGAATTAGGCCCAGGTTGAGCTCGGCAAAAAAGCGCGGAAAGCCCGGCTCCTGGCTGCGCTTGCGACCAGCACGCTCGCCACGCTCGATAACATCGCGATCGACCACGCGCTCCATCGGCACTACGGGAGGACGATGCACCTCCTCGGCAGCACGCGACGCCGCCTCTGCCGCGGCGGCCTCAATCGCCCATGCCTTGCTTTCTGTTTCGTGCTCGTCGGCCATTACGGCAACTCCTCGTTAACAATTTGGAAACAATGCGCCCATTAGGGTAACGCGGAACGCGACGATTGCAACCCCTAGTTAGACGAGCGGTATGCCTACATCGGGGGGCATACAAAAAACGGCCGGCCACGCTTTTGCTTGCGCGGTCGGCCGTTTAACGTTTTCGCAGATAAAACCTGCCAAAACAAACCTGTCCCTTTTTGGAAGGTTATTCGTGCTGGCTGGTGCGGTGCTCGTACTCCTCGGGGGTGATGACGTCCTCGATGCGCAGGTTGACGCCCGCCACCTCAAGGCCGGTCATCGCGGCAAGGCGCTCGGTGACGCGTGCCTTGACATCGTCGAAGATCGCGGGCGCATAGGCGCCGTACTCGATGATGACAGAGATGTTGACGACCACGCGATTGTCATCGGTGACCTCGACCGTCACGCCCTTGGTCAGATTCTCGGCACCGAACTGCTCCTGCACAAAGTGCATGAGGTTACCCTTCATGCCCAGAACGTGCGGAACCTCGCGGGTGGCCATGGCAACGATCTTCTCGATCACGCCGTTGGAATAGGTCAGCGAGTCCTCGGACTCGTCCGCTTCCTCGTCGTCCTCATCCGCATCGGACTCGGCCTCGACGAGGGCCTCGTCCTCGAGCGTTACGTCCTCGGCCTCGGCGGTGACGGTCTCGTCTGCCTCGAGCTCGGTATCGGCCACATCGACCTTCGTATTAAAAGCCATGGTTCCTCCTTATGCCTGCCGCGGATGCGACAGTCGAATACATATTAGCGGCCGCTAAACAGACGGCCGAAGAAGTTGACGATCCCGTTTTCGCCGTCGCGAATTTGGCCGATCACGGCGCCGATCAGCACGAAGAATGCAATGACGAGCGTGTCCCACAGGCCGAGCGTGAGCACCAACACGGCAAGGATAAAGCCAGCGACGGCACCGAGCGTGGTGTTGGGATGACGCACAGCATAGCTCCAGATGGCAGCGCCCGTACCCTTGATGAGACCCATAGCCTCGTCAAAATCCGCGGCCGCCGCGTCTTGTAACTCAGTTGCCTCTGCTTTGGAATCAACAGTTTCGCTCGCCGGCGTGGCGCTCTGGTCAATCGTCAGGCGCGGCGTACGAGCGGTCTTATCTTGATTGGTATCACTCACCGGAAACCTCCACGGTCTGGACGGTAGTCTTGGACGGCAAAAAACGGACGCGCGTGGTCGTACCCGGCGTGCCGAGCATGGTGTCGCAGGCTTCCTCGATGCGCTGCTGCATCGCGGTAGCCAGAGATGCCACGTCCTTATCGTCAAGCGCGATAGCCTCGACCTTAAATCGGACGTGCGAATCGTCGGGGCCTTGGACGCGGGCCTCGACGTGCTCGACCATCACGCGGTTGTCGCGTTCGGCAGCAGCCCTAGCACACGAAGAAAGCGCCGCAAGGGTGACCTCGATATTGCGCTCCCCCGCCGGATGCACACAGGACGGCTCGCGACGAGCAAACATCAGGCGGAAGAAGCTTACCAGCACGCCAATCGCCACAACTCCACCGCATGCCGTCACGACAATGCGCGGCATGGGGTCGCGCATCAGCAGCATAAAGCGATACGTATACGGCCCCCAAAACTGGCAGACAAGCGTACCCAGCGCCACGATGGCGGCGGCAAGATACACGATCGCTAGGGCTCGTTTGAGTACGCGCACGTGGCGCTCCCTTCAAATCTCGGCTCTCGAAATGCAAAACGGTTCGCATCATTATAAAAGAGCCGGGTCCGGTGCTCTACGCACGCGGATCCGGCTCATCTATTCCACGAGGCTTGCATGCTCGCTTCATTATGCCCAGATATGCACGGCTTAACCCGTGCGGGCGCTACTCCTCCTCGAGGGCAGCGATGACCTCGTCGGTCATGTCCATGGTGCTGTAAACATCCTGGACGTCGTCGAGCTCCTCAAGACGGTCGATGAGGCGCTGAACCTTCTTGGCGTCGGCGCCGGAGACCTCGGTCGGGGTGGTCGGGACCATGGTGGTCTCGGAGCCCTTGACCTGGACGCCCTGCTCCTCGAGCGCCTTGGAGACAGCCATGACCTCGTTGGCAGTAGTCCAGACGATCCACTCCTCGCCGGCATCCTCGTAGTCCTCGCCACCGGCCTCGGCGATGGCCATCATGAACTCATCCTCGTCACCGGCAGCACCGTTGGCGATCATGGTCTCCTTCTTGGCGTTCTCGTCCAGGATTTCCTTGGCGACGACTATCTGGCCCTTGCGCTCAAACTGGAAGGCAACGGAGCCGGAGGTGCCCAGGTTGCCACCAGCGTGGGAGAAGGCGGAACGGACATCAGCGGCGGTGCGGTTGCGGTTGTCGGTCAGGCAGTCGACGTAGACGGCGACACCGGCAGGACCGTAGCCCTCGTACACGATGTTCTCGTAGACGGCGGCATCGGCACCCGAACCAAAAGCCTTGTCGATAGCGGACTTGATCTTGTCCTTAGGCATGGACTGAGCCTTGGCCTTGGCAACGGCAGCGGCGAGGCTGGCGTTGTTCTCGGGCAGCGGGTCGCCGCCGAGACGGGCAGCAACGGTGATGTTGCGGCTCAGCTTGGAGAAGAGGGCGGAACGCTTGGCGTCCTGCGCGCCCTTACGATGCTTGGTTGTGGCCCACTTAGAGTGTCCGGACATACGTGTCTCCTATCGGTTTCGACCTAAAGCCCAGCGCAGATGCTCGGGCAATATAAACAAACGTCGTTATGATATACCTACTGGCCTGCGAGATAAACCCCAAAATGAAGGCGTCGTGATGATGGCCCCTTTGGTGCAAAGAAACCTGACCCCCAATGTACCAAGTTAGAACCAGAGGAAGTCGCTGCGGGTGACGGTGGTGCCGATGGCGAAGGGCATGCAGGCGATGACCGGATACAGGTAGCGCATGTAGGTCGAGCCGTTGCACGGACCAATCAGGCACACGGCGAGCACGCCCAACAGCGGCACCCAGATCGCCAGCGCACGCCATGAATGACGACGCAGCAGGTAGACCACCACGGCGATCATGATCCACACATAGGTGGCCGAGCTCATGGTGAGCGAGATAAACGGGATGCGTTGTACTGCCACGCGATACAGGTTGATCAGGTGGTCGCACCAGCGCACCACGTTGCTGTCAACCGGATGGAAGTCGAAGTACTTGAGGTTGTCGGGACGCGCCATGATCTCGGCACTACGCGCCGTGCTGTAGATCCAGGCATCGCGCGCGCTCGGATAAAAATAACCATAGTAGTTATTGATAAGCGCCGAAATATAGCACTCGGGATCCTTCTTAAACATCTGGGCCCATATCTCAAAATAGGCATCGATGTCCTCCTGCGAGGCGTACTCGTTAAAGTAGTTCTTGACGGCATCGGACTTGTCGGGGTTGTAGCGGCGGCCCAGGTTCTCGTACTTGAGTACGCGATCGATCACGGCACGCTCTTCGTCGGTCACCGAACCGTCGCAAGGAGCCTCCACGATGGTGCCGTCCTCCTTAACCGTGGGGTTGACGCCCGAGTTGAGGCCGTCGTGCTTTTGGACGAAACGAGCCGTCTGCTGGAATGGAATCGAGAGGATTTCGCGCTTGGAGCCGGGCGTAATGTCGTGCGCCGGCATAAACACCTTGGTGAAGTACATATTAGAGGCAAGGCAGAGCACAAGCACAGCAAGAACTCCCACCCAGCGGAAACGTGGGATGGCGCCCGAAGGCGCAGTACCAGCCTGCTTGGCTGCACGACGAGCCACATGCGCGTCCCATGCGCTAAACGCCGCCGCGATCACGCATGCCGCCAGGGGAAACACCAGGCCTCCATTGCGCAGAAACGTGGAACCCATAGCAGCCAGCGCAAGCAACAGCCAGTCGTGGCGCGCAAAGAGCACGGGGGGTTTCTCGCCCGCTCGCTCGGCATTGGCATCACGACGGGGCAAGCCACATGCCACGAGCTTGACGGTCTGTACCAGCAGCACCAAGAACGCGTCGGCAAAGAGCACGTCTTTGGTGAGCAACACCGCGTAGTTAGAGAACATCGGCATAAACGCAAAGAACAGCAGGATCGCACCGCGAACCGGCAGGCTCACGCCCAGTTTGCGCAGCGACGAAATGGAATAGGCCATGCAGGCAGCCGTGATGACAAATTGAGCGCAGGTATAGATGATGAGGCCCGCGTTAGCGCTGTTGAACAGCGAAAGCCCCAGCTGAACGCACGAGCCGATAATGGCCGTGTGCACTACGGGATGATGCCCGTTGAGCAGCACGTTGGGGTTGAGTAGGCGCAGGTAGTCGCTCGTGCCGTTGGGGTAGTTGAACCACTGGCGAATCTGCGCGCCCGTATCTCCCATAAAAAGACCGGGCAGCGAAGCGATGAGCGTGGGCGCCCAGGCGATCATAAGCACCAGGAAGGGCCCGGCAAAGGGATGGACCGAGAGCACGGCGTGAGTCACACGCCATACGCGGCCAAAGTGCGCTTCGGAAAACGGAATGCGCCGAGAGCTCAGCCAATCTAGACACTCAAAGGCAAGGTAGAAGGCAACGACCGCCAAGAGCATCCAGCCCGCGCCGCCAATCCAGGCGCAGATGATGCGGGCTTTGTCGCCAAGGACAATCTCGGCCGAGTCGGTGAGATCGTAGCTGCGGCCGAACACCATGCAGATGGCGAAGAACAGCGACGGCAGAATGATCGATGGACGCCAGGCGTCGCCACGGCCAAAGAACACGTAGCGAAACGGCAAGGTGAGCAGGCAGGCAAGTGCAAGCAACATGACCGCGTCGGTATGGCCGGCAAACGAGAGGAGCACCTCGTAGCACACGTACAGCATGCCCGAGGCTTTGGGGTCAATCGCCAAGACTGCGTTGCTCGACACCGGGGCGGGATCGATGGAAAACGCCGTGGTCGCCAACAGCGCGAGCAAAAATGCGATGAGCGTCTGCTTGGCGGGGTAGCGCTTAAACCAGACGATGCGGGCAGCGTCGCGCGCAGCCGTTGTGGAGAGGTCGGAATCCTTCACAGTCCGAAAGCCTTTCTAGAAACCTGCCAAAAAGGGACAGGTTTATTTTGGCAGGTTTTATCTGGGGAAACGTTACGGTTCTGTCATCGTCGCCCAGCGAACCACCACAAAGGTTCCTGTCCCCTTTGTGGTGGTTTTGGTGGTTAGGCGTCCAGGTAGACGCGCTGGGGCTGGTTGCGGCGACGGGCAAAGATGATGAGCGCCAGGCCCGCGATTACGAGCGGCAGGCTCAGCAACTGGCCCATGGTGATAACGCCACCCAGTAGATAGCCCAGCTGCGCATCGGGCACGCGCACAAACTCAATGAGGAAGCGGACGATGCCGTAACCCATCACAAACACGCCCATAAACGTGCCTTGGGGCAGTAGCGGCTTTTTGCGGCTGAGCACCTGCAGAATGCAAAAGAGCACGATGCCCTCAAGAAATGCCTCGTAGAGCTGGGAGGGATGGCGCGGCATATCGCCCGCGGCGCCGCCGAAGATCACGCCCCAGGGCAAATCGGTCGGCTTGCCCCACAGCTCGCCGTTGACAAAGTTGGCGCAGCGTCCCAGACATAAGGCCAGCGGAGCACCGATAACGGCAAGGTCGGCGATAGTCCAGGCATCGAGCTTGTACATACGGCACACGAGCACGCCACCGATGATGCCGCCCACCAGGCCGCCGTGGAAACTCATGCCGCCTTCGTTGGTGGCGAAGATCTCGAGCGGATGCGCCCAGTAGTAGCCATCACCGTAAAAGATGACGTAGAACAGGCGGGCGCCAATGATAAGGCCAAAGACCACACCGACCACGACGCTCGTCAGGTCGTCGACCGTAATGTCGAAACCCCAGCGACGCTGCGTGCGATACATGACGACCGCCGTGAGCAGAGCGCCGACCACGTAGGCCAAGCCGTACCAGTAGATGGTGATGGGCCCCGCCGAAATCGCGACGGGATCAAGCATATGGTAGAGGTCGTTGAGCATATCGGTCCCCTTGCTCCCTACATACAAATGCGGCCGCGGGCCTTGCGCTCGCAGCCGCATATTTGGGCGTAACGTCTATGCGGAGTACGCCGTCCGCAGCTTTCGCATCTTAGAACGGCGCGTACTCGTCGTACAGGTCCTCGGTCTCGCCGGAGGCATTGACCTGCTCGACACGGGTAACGCCGGGTACGTGCTCCTTGAGAATACGCTCGATACCCATGGACAGGGTCAGTGCGCTCATAGGGCAGCCGGCGCAGGCACCCTGAAGCTCAAGCTGGACGACGCCCTCGTCGTCGACGCCCACATACTCCATATCGCCGCCGTCAGCCTGCAGGTTGGGGCGGATCTCCTCAAGAACCTTCTTAAGCAGCTCTTCGTTAACAGCCACAGGGGCTCCTTTCTCACAATAACGCGGGCGCGCCCGCGGACAGAGCTATGTTACTACAGCCATGTACCCGCTCACGAGCCGTCCATGCGCGCGGACACGACTTTCACGAGCAGTCAATTTGGGACGGGGCTTTTTAGCTGCTTTTGCCGACGCCCGGCGCTAGCACACGCTGCCGCTACTGCTGAGTTTGTTCCCCGGTGCCGATGTGGACATCGACGATAACCTGGCGGTAGCTGATGCCGCAGGAGTCGAGAATGCGGCGACTGATGCAGCCGTCGTCGGTGTCGGCGTACTTATTGTCCAGGTAGACAACCTCGCCCACGCCCACCTGCGCCAGGATCTTGGCGCAGTCGTGGCACGGGAACAGCGTGACGTAGACCGTGGAACCCTCAAGGTCTTTGAGCGAGCCGCGGTAGTTGAGCACGGCGTTGGCCTCGGCATGGACTACGTAGTTATGCTTGTCCTGCAGCGGGTCATCGCTCGTGCCCCACGGGAAAAAGTCGTCATTGAGTGCCGAGGGCGTGCCGTTGTAGCCCACCGAAAGGATACGGTGGTTGGTGCTAGCGATGCACGCGCCCACCTGCGTATTGGGATCCTTGCTGCGGCGCTGCGCGGCGATGGCCACGCTCATAAAGAACTCGTCCCAGCTAATAACGTCGCGGCGCTTGCCCGACGTGGTTTGATGAAGATCGTCCGACATGGCAGACACCTCCGAAATCGCAATAGTTTGACCCATTGTAGCAGGTGGAAGGTAGGGGCGCTTATCCCACCAGCCCCTCGCCCTACGCGCGGCGGGGCTTTTGATTGATGTGGTAGAGCTCGGCGAGACCCCGCAGCGTCAGCGCATCGTCGACCGTCAGGCTATGGCCGACCAGCGCCGCAAGCGCCTCGGCATCGTCGCCAGTAATGACGATGGGCACGCTGCCTTCCCCCGCGGCCTTGGTCGCACGCATCTCGGCAAGCACCATGTCGAGCATGCCGTCGATGCGCGCCACCTCGCCCAAAACCACACCCGAGCGCATGGCCTCGCGCGTGTTGCGGCCGATGACGTGCGTCGGCGCCGAGGGCTCAACCTGGGGTAGGCGCGCTGCTGCCGCCGAGAGCGAGCGGGCGCCGAGGGCCAGCCCCGGCGCGATAACGCCGCCGACAAAGGTGCCGCGCGCGTCGATGACCTCGATATTGGTCGTCGTGCCCAGGTCGATCACGATGCACGGCGAGCCGTAGACGGCGCGGGCCGCCACGGCATCGGCGATGCGGTCGGGGCCGATCTCGGCCGGGTCATCGTAGTGCACGGGCATGCCGGTCTTAAGTCCCGGCCCTACGGCGAGCACGCGCCCCGTACAGGTACGGGAAAGCGCTACCTTCCACGGGCGCTCGAGCGCCGGGACCACGCAGCTCAGCACGGCAGCCGCGGGCACAAGCGCACCCGGCATGCCCGCATCGGCCGCCAGTGCGGCCATGACCTGCACGAGACGCATGCGCGCCTCGTCCGCTGTGATGCTCGACGGCGTGGTGATCTCGCACGTCGCAAGCGGACATTCCTGCGCCGCGGCCGAATCCTCTGCAAACAGGCCAAAGCGAATGAACGTGTTGCCCACGTCGACCGTCAATATATATGCGCACCCATTAAGCATCGCCGGCGCTCCTTTCGTCTGCCCAGCAGTATATCCCGTACCCAAACCAGTCAATTTGGGACGGGGCTTTTTTGACTTGTATCAGACGTCTACAAGCAGTTAAAAAAGCCCCGTCCCAAATTAGCTGGTTTTGGCGGGGCGCTAGACGGTCGACATCGCTATACTGGTGCGCGGTCGCTTGCGAGCTCACGCGGCGGCCCTTGGTAACCCGACTTCCCGCGTCGTATCCGTAGCGGCGCTCCCGGGGGAAGCGGATATACGCAAAGGAGTTATATATGAGCAACCCCTCGAACCGCGCCTCGATGCGCGGGCAACTCACGCTGCGCGGCGTCGTCATCGGCGTCCTTGGCTGTGTGATCATCACGGCAAGCTCGGCCTACACCGCCCTCAAGATGGGCGCTCTCCCCTGGCCGATCGTCTTCGCTGCCGTCATCTCGCTGTTCTTCCTTAAGCTCATGGGCAATGCCAGCCTCAACGAGGCCAACGTCACCCACACCATCATGTCCGCGGGCGCCATGGTCGCCGGCGGCCTAGCGTTTACCATCCCGGGTGCCTGGATGCTGGGCTATGCCGACCAGATCAGCTGGCTCGACATGTTTATCGTGGCACTCGCCGGCACCATCCTGGGCCTGCTGGCCACGGCGCTCATCCACCGTCACTTTATCGTGGACGCCGCGCTTGAGTTCCCCACCGGCAACGCCGCAGCTCAGACCCTGCGCGCCACCGAGGCCGGCGGCAAGACCGGCAAGCAGCTCTTTGGCTCCATGGCCATCGCGGGCATCTACAGCGTGCTTCGCGACGCCCTGGGCATTGTGCCCAGTATGCTGTGCACGCTCAACATCCCCGGCGTGACCTTTGCCATCTACAACTCGCCCATGCTGCTCTCCGTCGGCTTCCTCGTGGGCTTCGCCCCGGTCGCGTTCTGGTTTGCCGGCGCGCTGCTGGGCAATTTTGGCATCATCGTCGGCGGCACCGCTGCCGGTCTGTTTGACGTTATGACCGCACAGGGCATCGTCAAGTCCCTGGGTATGGGCCTCATGATGGGCTTTGGCGTCGCCGTCGTCCTCAAGGACATCCTGCCGCAGGTCGCCGGTATCGTCCGCGGCCTCGCCGCCGACAGCTCCACCGACACCGACGAGCAGTCGCTCATCTCGGGCTCCCTTAAGCTCGACGCCGGCATCATCGGCCTGGGCGCCGCCGCCATCGCCGTGATCGTCGCCATCGCGCTCGACCTTGGTCCCGTTCCAGCCGTCATCGTCACGCTGTTCACCTTTGTCACCACCATCATGAGCGCGCAGAGCTGCGGCCAGACGGGCATCGACCCCATGGAGATCTTCGGCCTCATCGTCATGCTCATCGTTGCCGCCTTCGCACAGCTCGCTCAGGTCAAACTGTTCTTTATCGCCGGCATCGTAGCCGTGGCGTGCGGCCTTGCGGGCGACGTCATGAACGACTTTAAGGCCGGCGCCGTGCTGGGCACCAACCCGCGCGCACAGTGGGTCGGTCAGGCCATCGGCGGCATCGTGGGCGCCCTGGTCGCCGCCGCCGTCATGGTCGCGCTCGTCACCGCCTATGGTCCGGACGCCTTTGGTCCCGACAAGAGCTTCGTTGCCGCGCAGGCAAGTGTGGTCGCCACCATGGTCTCGGGCATCCCGAGCGTACCGTGGTTCGCAGGCGGCTTTATCGCCGGCATCGTCATGTACTGGCTCGGCATTCCTGCCATGATGATCGGCCTAGGCGTGTACCTGCCGTTCTACATGTCGCTTACGGCCTTCCTGGGCTCCTGCGTTAAGCTCGCCTACGACAAGTGGGCCGCTCACCGCGACGCCGAGGCCGGTCTTTCGGACGAGGAGAAGGCCGCCAAGGATGCCGCCTTCCAGGAGCAGGGCCTGGTCGTCGCCAGCGGCCTGCTCGGTGGCGAGTCTATCGTCGGCGTTATCCTGGCGTTTGTCTCTGTTGGCCTGAGCCTGCTGGGCTAAACCCAACAACAACGTACCCGTACAGAGCGCGGGGTCGGAGACTATCCGGCCCCGCGCTTTTTTGTATCTGCCGAAACCCTCAGCAGCACTCGCATGTGGCCTGTCTTCCTTTGCCTGCTGGCCTAAGTTCCATGTCAAGATGACCGCCCCGCCCGTCACGGTGTAGAGTACATGCTGCGAACGCACCCGCGTTCCTGCGGCAATACGAGGTGGACATGGAACTCGACAAACAACAGCTCAAGCGACTGCGTGAGCGCCATCATCGGCGCCATGGCATCCGCCCCGCTCACAGCGAGGCCATGGAGAACGCAAGCCGCTTTCTAAAGCAGGCATTCAACATTCGCGAGGGTCGTGCGCCCTATCACGTGATTCGCAAGCGCTTTGTAAACGGGGCGCGCCTGACCGGCTCGCACTTATGCATCCTGATCATTGCCATGTTGATTGCGAGCATCGGCCTCGATATCGACTCGGATATCGCCATTGTAGGCGCCATGCTCATCTGCCCGCTCATGGGCTCGGTCCTTGCCATGGCATACGGCATCGCCACGCTCGACCGCGAGATTACCGTCGAGGCTGTCGCGGGCTTGGCTCTACAGATGGCCTTTTGCCTGGTCACGTCCACGTTGTACTTTAAGCTCTCGCCCCTTGGCACCACCACGGCCGCCATCGTCGACAATTCGACACCGACTGTGTGGGACCTTGCCGTCGCGCTCGCGGGCGGCTTTGCGGGTTGCCTGGGCAACTCGCGCGACCAGGAGCCCGCCACGCTCATCGCCGGCGTGGCCGTGGCGACCGCGCTTATGCCACCCCTGTGCGCGGCGGGCTATGGCATCGCCATCGCAAGCGGGTCGCTGTTTCTCTCGGCGCTTTACGAGTTTGGCATCAACGTGGTCTTTATCGCACTGGCCGCCGAGGCCGTGCTGCTTCTTTTGCGCGTGCCGCTCAAGCGCGACCTGAACGGCGACGGTATTGTGACTGCTGAAGAAAACGCCGAGGTCGACGAGCTGTCACGCAAGGTGCGCCGCCGCATCATTGTAGGCACGGTAGTCTTTGCCATCCCCTGCATCGTTATGACGGCGGGGTCTATTGGCTCGGCGCAGGCCGGCGTGCAGGACGGCTACGGCGTCACCGAAACCACGCGCGAGCTTGCCGCGGTACTGCCGGGCTTTAAGGATTACACCGTCGCCGTCGAGACCTCGGCCACCGAAGGCGACGAGAGGGGCATCGTCGAGCGCGAGATTGTCGCCCATGTGACGACAAGCGAGGCGCTCGGGGCACACGACCGCCACGTCGCTCGCAAGCTCATCGATCTCAACGTGCCCGAACTCGATCGCGTGGAGTTTGACGTGAAGTGATGCGGGGCGGGATGAATGCTCGCACGGACGCAAGTTATGACGAGGCGCAGACGCGATACGGACACGAGCAAATAGCGGGGTGCAGTTCACCCGCACCCCGCTCGCTGTTTAATTGCCGTGAATCAACTGTCCGGATCGACATCGCCAGACTCCACTGTAAACGCCGGACCGGTACTCACCAGATAAAAACGGGTCACCCTGGTATCTCTAAATAGATAGAGCTGGCCCTGCTCGCGTCGGCGTGACATATACGCCACGTGGACCGTACCGAATTCTTCACCGTTTTCCTTCTTTAATATCAGGATGTTGGGGTCATCCGTACGCTTAAACTGCCCGTCTGTGCAGATTCCGTCTTGATCGACCAGCTGCCATCGACAGTTGTCCTCCTCAAGAAAAGCCAGGGTTTCCCGACTCGTTTTGTCATCCCGATAGAAACCATCAATGGCAAACCCTTCGGAAGCGCATTCCTGCATATAGGACGTTTCTCGGCTTATAGCAAACAGCCCTGTAGCGCCCAGGAGCACAGCCAGGCAGACCACTGCAAGGGCTATCGAAATAGCACGGCGACCCATGTTAGCCGGACCAATACTTGTTGAACGGAGTGCAAAACATACTTGGTACCTCCGATATCAAAGCAAACGTCACCCGCGGCCCGCCGACAACTATGTGTTTCTAACATTAAACCATATGGCTACGACTCGTTGGAGATAGGTTCCATAAACGGACAGTGATATACGGCGAAAGGCCACACTTATCCATTAGCCCAGAGTTATGGAGACCGTTTTTCATATTGCGAGACCGCGGTTTTCGGAAGTGCGGTGAAAAACTGAGCCCCGCCGACCAGACCGACTTTTTTAGCAACAAAACCGACGCTCCTATAAGTTGTCAAGAGGCAGTTTGCGGGACCGCTCCCTTCAATTCGCACAGGAGCTCGTAATACCTCCTCTCCAGTTTCGTCGACCGCCGTTTCCCATGTTCCAGGTGACCGAGTGAGGCCGCGGACATGCCGAGCCCCGCGGCGGCCTGCTTCTGGGTCACCCGCATCGCCTTGCGCATCTTCGCGAGCTCGGGTCCCTCCGGCGCGGCGCCGTCGGGATTCGGGTCCATGAGCACGCGGTACACCTCCCGCGCTATGTAGCGCTTCAGGCAGCGGACCGCCTCCCTCCGGGACTTCCCCTCGGAGGTCCGCCTCGCCACGTACCTCCTCGTCCTCTCGTCGTACGCCATGCGCTTGATCGCGATCTCGTAGAGCGCCCAGTTCGCCTGCCGGTTGCCGCCGCGGTTGAGCCTGTGCCGCTCCGTCTTCCCGCTCGACGCGGGGATCGGGGAGACGCCGCACAGCATCGAGAACGCCGCCTCGCCCTTCAGCCTGCCGGGGTTGTCGCCGGCGGCCACGACCAGGGCGGCGGCGGTCGTCGTGCCGCAGCCCTCGATGCCGAGCAGCGCGGGCGCGTTCGCCTCCAGCAGCGCGCGGATGCGCTCGTCGAGGGACTCGACCTGGCTGCGGGCCTCCTTCCAGACCGCCGCGACGGACCGCAGCGAGGCCAGCACGCTCTCCTCGAGCGCGTCGCCCGCCTTCCTCCCGCGCGCGAGCCTTGCGCGCCGCGCGCTCGGCGTCCAGCGGGTCGCTCTTCCCCTCGCCGGGCCTCGCCTTGTCCCTCTTGGGCCTGAGCACCTCGACGACGTTGTACCCGAGCTCCACGAGCCTCCTCGTCAGCCCGGCCCCGTACGATGCCGTGCCCTCGACGCCGACGACCATGCAGCTCCCCGGGTCGCCTATCGCCTCCGCCAGCCTGTCGTAGCCCTCGGGGTCGGCCCCGAAGCTCCCGCTCCAGATCTTCCTCCCGAGGCCGTCGAGCAGGCACAGGACATGCACGTCCTTGTGCGTGTCGACGCCCGCGATGACCGTTTCGCCTTCCATTTTCGCTCCCCTCGGTCTGCCGCCTGCCCCGCGCCCGGGTCTCCCAGACATTGCACTGACGGGAGCGCTACAATCAAGTTGCCTTATCCGATTGTCCGCGCTCATGCTCCTATTAGGTCATGGCAGGACTCCGGGACGCGGAAGCCGGGGCGAGACAGGTCGGATTTGAGGACGGCCGAAGAGGCGTCAGCAGGTCAGTGGGTCATCGTCCCGGCATTCAGCATCAGGGTAGCGCTGCGACGCGGAAATCGCGCGCCGTTGCCGCGCCCCGCAGTGCCCGCTTCCCCCAAGGACAATTATCAGTGCAGGTCACAAGGGTGCAAAAGAGCAGTGTGCTCGGAGATTCGGAGTTTTTCCCCGCACTTCCGAAATCCGAGTCCGCGAAAGGTGCCGGCAAGGCCAATTACGCAACATGTATCCAGTAAAAACGGGTAGCAGCCGGTATGGCTGCCACCCGTTTTTCTCATACCAGCCTAAAGCAGGCATGTTACTTCTTAATGCCGCCCCCAGACGCTCGGCGACCGATGCCACGGCATCCTCGCTAACCGAATCGCAGGCAGGCGAAGGGCTGCGTGCAGATGATGTTGGGCGCACCGTGATCGATTAGGTCGAGCATCTCGGCCGTGAGCAGCCAGCCCTCGCCCATGTTATTGCATACCGAAAGCACCGTGCGGGCTTTATCTGCCATGGTACCAACACCTGAAGATTTTGAAGTTTTGTCCGTAACTCAAAGAGCCAGGATGTTGATAAAATCCAGAGACATCATGGCTAAAAGAGACGGACACACTGTCCCTGTTTTTCGCACGAGCAGCGCAAAAATAAGACCCAGACAAAGATAGCCCCCCATCATTGCAATGATGTAATTTGTGGGTGCCCCGATTAAACACTGTTGAGTCACGAGAAGCAATGACCATAGCATCGACTGTATAAATGCCCTTATGCAAAACGGCCGAACTATTCCGACGATTGTGTATTCAAATAAAAATACGTACCTAAATAACAGCTCATGCAAAACTGAAACCGAACAGACCAATACCCATCTGGATATTGATTTTCCACCTATATCGAGCATAGAGGCCATAATAATAAATACGATGAAAATAAACTGCCATCCCAAAAGAATCCCACGCCGTTTGGGCTTATCACAAGAAACAGCGCCCCGAGTTGCAAAAAGATAGACTACCAACGCACAAAAGAGCGCCCCTGTAGAGCACAGCCAAGCGGGGGATCCTTTTGCAATAACCCAAATAGCCCACGGCACGCTAGCAACCATCGTGCCCAGTAGATAACGTGCCCCCAGGCGCATTATTTCAGTCGCTTTTCCCAAGCTCTACCACCTCATCACTAGCATCTATTAGGTCCATATCGTGTGTAATTGCAATGACAATCTTGTGCTTTCGCATTTCCTTCAAAGCTTTTATCAGAGCTTCTTTATGAGCAATATCGAGTGATGCTGTTGGCTCATCGAATAAATAGACGTCTGCCTTCTTTTCTAAGACCCGCCTAATTTCCAGTTGTTCCAGTTCCCCGGGAGACATTCCTCCGCACCTCTTCCTTTCGATAGAAGGAAAGTTTCTATCGCAAAGAATATCCTTTACTGATATCGGAGTTTGTTCAGCAAACGAAACTAGCTTCTGCCTAAGGAGCTCACAGTTGATTTCTTCTTGGGCCTTACCATTGTAGGAAATAGTCCCAACGTAATCCGAATTGAAACAACCCATCAATAAGTACGCAAGGGTCGTTTTGCCCGAGCCATTAATCCCTACAAGAGCATAGAGCTTTCCTTTTTCAAACCTGACATTCAAGTTGCTGTAGAGACACTTTCCATTTAATGTAAAGCCGAAATTATGCAGTTCGATGTAATCGATCTCCAAGAGCTCCTCTCCAGCAGCAGCCGAAGGCAATTTAGAGGCATTTAGACGGGATATCGATGAGAAGCAGTCTTGTGCGCTGCTACCTATACCGTAGATTGACCTCACGGCAGATAGCATTAAAGCCATGTAGCTCGAAACAGCAACAAGTTGGCCTACACTCATGCTTCCATGCATTACATAAAAAGCCGAAATCAAAAGAATGGTCACCTGGGACGCAGCCGCAGCAAAGGAATCAGTTGCCTGAAATTTCGAAACGACACTTTGATAGGCGACTCCGGCGTGCAGCAAAGACGAAAAATAGCTATCTATGGATTTCAATGCTCTTTCGAACAGCGCATTAACATACAAAAATCTCTGATGCGCAAGTAGGGACTCCACTTTTCCGAAATACAGGGACTGCTCTTCCTTAAAGGTCAGACCTGAAACAAAAAGCGGTTTTTTAAATGAAGCATATGCAATTGCATACAAGATGCAAAATGTCACGGAAACCCAAAAGAGCGCTGTGGAACATCCATAGAGAAAAAATAAACTGATACCTAGCTGGACAATCGCAAGAAGTACCGTCTGGAGCATCGACAATCCGAAGGACGCCACAGTATTGGCATCTGAACAAATCTGTTGAGTTTTTTCAGCAGACTCCTGCTCAAGAAACAACTCAAAAGGCATCCGCACGAGCTCATCGATTTTCCTTCGAGCAATCGAGAATGCAGCCACGGTCGTTATCCGCATTGAAAGAAGGGTGCTTAAATAGCTGACAACAATATCGATTAATGCCGCGAAACCAATTAACGCACTGTCAATCTTAATAGCACCATAAGGAGCTTTTTTAGATATATTATCAACCAGAGCGCTCGTGAGCAGCGGGGATACAGAGGCCATCATTCCAGATATTATTAAGCACAACGTAAAGGCTATAACCAGAAGCAATTGGGAAGAAAACCCAAGTCTGAAATATGGCAGATAGTCGAAGATCGCCGTTGAATCCGCATCACTTCTTATGTTTGAGATCATAGGCCGCCCTCATTACTTTTATACAGTTCTTTCTTGCGGATACACAGCTTGTCTTATTTTCATACAGCCTGGTGAAGGGACGGCCACCCATGCACATAGGAAGAAGTGAGCAGTTAAGGCATTCTGAATCTGAACAAAAGTCGTAAGCATTCCATATGGAAACTTCGGATGCGCTACTCGTTACATTTTCAAAGATGCTCCCATAGCTTCTGTCGGAATATCCTATTTCATTCCAGCATTTATATAAGGAACCGTCTGGTCCAATAACTTCTGAATATTTATTGACGGCTCCGCATATGGTCGGATTAAAGCCTGGAAGAAATGGATCCATGTACCCTGTCATTTTGTAGCGAGACAGACAGGATGCTTCAATCGAAGCAAATTCATCCTCTGAATAGCATGGAGAGTTAGCGCACGTCCCATTTATATCATCTACTGCCGCTAAATATAGTTTTACTTTATTACGAAGACCTTTACGATCAAGCGAATCAACCAAACGATCAATCTGATCACCGTTCGACGGATCAACATTGACTCTTAAGATGACATCAAAGTACGCACTAGCCCTTTTTACGTTATCAATAATACGGTTGAACGTATCGCCGCCAGAAGGAAGACATCTTCTTCGATTGTGTATCTCAGGCGGACCATCGACAGTTACCTGAACGTGCGTAACCCCATTTTTTGCAAGCAACTCCGCCGTTTTCCCATCTAAGAAATAGCCATTGGTCACCATGCTGGCGTTAAATAAGATTTCATCACTTCGGATTCCGCGCGTAATCTTCTCCACAGTCTCAATCGCCAATAAAGGCTCGCCGCCATACCAGGCAATCTGCAAACTTTCCGCCTGATTGTCTATAACCATGCCATTGATATGCTTTATTACCTGATCGACGCATCGGTCGCTCATTGAGCCATAACGCTTGCCGTTCTCATAACAATACGGACATCTGAAGTTACAATTCAATGTCGGGGCTATCGTAAATGAAAGCGATTTTGATTGCATGCGACAGGCCAACGATATCTCTTTTAAATGTTCGATCTCGTCAAGTCCGTCGGGAACCAACAACCCCGCGTCCGTCAAATTATCGACAATTTCCGAAGGGCAATTAGCTCCATTCTCAAAAAGCCCCTTCTCGTATTCTGCATCCAACGCAACGATTGCACCAGAGTACGAGTTATATGCCAGCGTAGGTTGATTCCCTTTATCGATTACATTAAAGCGAGACTGTTTCATTTCTACTCCGTTGCATATTTCAATATTTCAACCTGCCATTAGGAGTAATTCCAGCCACAAAATTTGGTAATGCAGATCCTCAGGCCACACGGTCCTCCCCCTGAATAACTCCAACAAATATGTGCTGCACAGGACACACACGTAGAAATATCTCGAGACGAAGCAGGCATCTGAGTATTCACTGGCTTTTGAATATATTCCATCGGAGCTCCTAGCTAACGTGTATACCGCAATGTTGAAATGCGCGGCAATTCCCGCCCGTGTACACGGCACACATCCCCCAGGGATTACAGCGCCCTTGACATTTTGCGCCCTGACAAGGACACCAACTTGATAGCAAAGCAATATCGTTAGGTGTTTGAGTTGGCTGTATCCAATCCACAATGGCTCCTTTCTCGTTCTAGGCCTAGTTATACTTTGGTCAAAAAGTCAAAAGCTGTTTGATAACTTTTTGTACTAGATGAAACAATTTGTTTGCCTTGTTTAACATTATTTAATTTACACTTAGACAGATTAAAAATTCAACCTAAGGAAATTCTGGTGAATGTTGTTCAGCTGCAGTATTTCATAAAGGTATTTGATTATCAGAATTACTCGGATGCAGCAACTATATTAAGCGTTTCGCCGCAAGCTGTTTCAAAAGGCATTCGAGCATTGGAATCTGAACTTGGTCTGAAGCTGTTCGAAAAAAGAGGCAGTATTCTACATCTAACAAACTATGGAGAGGAAATCCTTCCTATAGCATTAGATGTACTAGCTTCAGTTGAGGGAATTCAAGCGTATGCGCAAATCATGCGTGAAAAGATAAAAATAACCCAGACACGTTTGACACGCGTTGCAGTCGGACTAGCACCAATACTCGCAAGCTGGTTCAACCAGCCCACACTGAACAGGCTTTCGAAAAAGTATAAGGGCGGTAAGTTTACTGTTTCCAGATATGACGACGGCGGAACGTGTTTATCCCTTCTTCTTGACAGACAAATCGACATTGCAATTGTCGCTGGACAAGTAGACACCAATCTTTTTGAATCACATTTTTTATTGAATGCCGAAGTCAACCTCTTAGTTGAAAGCAGTCACCCATTAGCTAGTCGCGCAACGGCAAATCTAAACGCGGTGGCTCGATATCCAATTGCAAACACCTGTGACATTCGATATTGTCGAAAGAGAATAAACTCAGCATTTAACCATCTGGGCCTTTCCCCTTCCTACGAGAATATTAACTTAGCAGACCAGCAAAATTTGTCCGATTTTCTGATTCATAAGCATGGGATTATTCTGACCATAGCCTCACAAGCGTCTCAATTCAGGATAGGCTATCCAGCAAAAATCGTTTGCCTAGGCGAACAAGACAGAATATCAATCCCTTTTTACTGCGTTTCAAATTCAAACGATACCCAAGCGCAGACTCATCACGCGATAAGCTGCATTCAACTTGAGGCACGCCAGCTCTCTCGATGTTTAAAAAGCGCTGAAAGAGGAGACCTTTCCAGCTGAATATGACGGGCATGCTAATTCCATGCAAAACAGCAACGTATTCCGCCAGAACAGAAGCGTGGGTCAGCCCGTGTTTTTTGAAGTATTCCGAGAGAAAACAACGAGGGCCTGACAGACTCTTGCCAAATCAGTGACCCACTCACCACCCGCAAGCCTGTGCCCCACTTCCGAAATAAATGGCTCAGCCCCCTTCTCAGCGGGTTGAGCCGAGCACTGACCGCACCATTCATTGTCAGCACCGCCCCAGACCAAGCCAGAGAAAGATGGCGTGGCGACAGCCAGATGGCCGCCACCGCGCCTCACACGTTATTTCGGCAAGCCGCTGTTAGCGTCGGAATAATTTAGTTACTTCTTAATACCGCGTCCCAGACGCTTGGCGACCGATGCCACGGCCTCCTCGCTGGCCGGCCCGCAGCTCGTGCAGCCGTCATGGGCACGCATCTGGCCGGTGACCTCGTCCATCGCGAGCGGCGCCACCTTCTCGAGCTTAAAGCCCTTGCCGGCGCGCATGTTTTCCTTTGCCACGCTGATCATAAGCTTAATACGGTTGAGCTGGTTGACCTCGGATGCACCGGGGTCGTAGTCCACCGCGACGATGTTGCTCTCGGGATGCTGGCGGCGCAGCTCCTTGATCACGGCCTTACCCACCACGTGGTTGGGCAGGCACGCGAAAGGCTGCGTGCAGATGATGTTGGGCGCACCGTGGTCGATCAGGTCGAGCATCTCGGCCGTGAGCAGCCAGCCCTCGCCCATGTTGTTGCACACCGAAAGCACCGTGCGGGCCTTGTCGGCCATGGTGCCGATGCGCTCGGGAGCCTCAAAGCGGCGAGACTTTTCGAGCATCTCCTCCACCGGCGTGCGCATCCAGTCCACGAGCTTGATGAGCGCCTGCATGCCAGCGCGCGTGGTAGCAGAGCTTCCCAACTCGTCCTTCTGCAGCTCGGCGCTGCTCATGGAGTAGAGGAAGAAGTCGAGCAAGCCCGGCACCACTGCCTCGCAGCCCTCGCGCTCGATAACGTCGACCACATGGTTGTTGGCCGTGGGATGGAACTTGACCAGAATCTCGCCGACCACGCCCACGCGCGGCTTGGTGCCCTCGCCCACGAGCGGCATGGTGTCGAACGCGCGAATGGCTTCGCGGCACAGCTTGGTGTAGTTGTGGCGGTTGAACTTGGGCGCCAGCTTGCGGGCGCGCGCCATGTACTCCTCGTAGAGCGCATTGGCGGCACCGGGCGTGGCCTCGTACGGGCGGCAGCGATAGAGCATCTGCATCATCACGTCGCCAAAGAGCACCGCGTAAACTGCCTGCTTAAGCAGCGCTGGCGTAATCTTAAAGCCGGGGTTGTCCTCGCCGAGCGCCACGGCCGAAAGCGAGATTACCGGGATCTCGGGGTGGCCGCTCTCGCGCAGGGCCTTACGGATGAGCGCGATGTAGTTGGTGGCACGGCAGCCGCCGCCGGTCTGGCTGATGACCACGGCCGTCTTGGACAGGTCGTACCGACCGCTCTCGATGGCCTCCATGATCTGACCCGTCACCAGGATCGACGGATAGCAGATGTCGTTGTTCACGTAGCGCAGACCGGCCTCGACGGCATCGTGGTCGGTCGAGGGCAGCAGCTCCAAGTTGTAGCCGGCACCGCGGAACACCTCTTTGACCAGGTCAAAGTGAATCGGCGCCATCTGCGGGCACAGGATGGTGTAGCCCTCGTCGCGCATCTGTTCGGTAAAGGGCACCTTGGGCCACGCGGTCGAAGCACTCTCGCGCTGCGCCTCAAACGTGTACTTGCGGCTCGCGAACGCGGGGGCATCCGTGGAGGGCGCCACCGGCGCGGCATCGCACTGCTCGTAGGCCTCGCCTGCGGCCGTGGCCTCGGCCAAGCGCTCGGCCTCCTGGTCCTTGAGCGCCGCCATGAGCGAGCGGATGCGGATGCGCGCGGCGCCCAGGTTGGACACCTCGTCGATCTTGAGCACGGTGTAGATCTTGCCGCTGGCTTCCAGAATCTCCTGCACCTGATCGGTGGTCAGGGCATCAAGGCCGCAGCCGAAGGAATTGAGCTGGATCAGGTCCAGATCGTTGCGCATGGTCACAAAACGGGCGACGGCGTAGAGGCGGCTGTGGTACATCCACTGGTCGACGACGCGAATCGGACGCTCGGGCTTTACCAGATGCGCGAGCGAATCCTCGGTAAAGACCGCAAAGCCAAAGCTCGAGATAAGCTCGGGCAGGGCGTGGTTGATCTCGGGGTCGTTATGGTAGGGACGACCGGCGAGCACGATGCCGTGACCGCCGTGGTCCTCGACCCACTTAAGAGCCTCCTCGCCCATAGTCTGGATGTCCTCGTGGAAGCGCGCATCGGCCTCAAAGGCGGCGTTGACGGCGGCATCGACCTCGGAGCGCGTGATCTTGGGTCCACGCACGCGACCGCGACCAGCCTCGGCATCGGCCACGCGGTCGACGGCGAGCACCTGGTACAGGCGGCGCTTGAGCTCGGTCTTGTCGTGATAGGGCACAAACGGGTACAGGAACTCGATGTTCTGCTCGCGGATCTCGTCGATGTTGAGCGCCAACGCCGTGGGGTAGCTCATGACGATGGGGCAGTTATAGCAGTTGCCGGCGGTCGGATCCTCCTTGCGCTCCCAGCGTACGCACGGCATCCAAATGAAGTCGACATCGCGGTCGATAAGGTTCATCACGTGGCCGTGGCTCATCTTGGCCGGATAGCACACGCTCTCGGACGGCATGGACTCGATGCCCGCCTGGTAGGTCTTCTTGCTCGACTGGTCGGACAACTGCACGCTAAAGCCCAAGCGCGTAAAGAACGCGTGCCAGAAGGGGTAGTTCTCGTACATGTTGAGTGCGCGCGGGATACCCACGGTGCCGCGCGGGGCCTCGTCGGGACTCAGGACCTCGCGGTTAAAGAGCAGCTCGTTTTTCTTTTTGAAGAGGTTGGGGGCCTCGGTCTTCTGCTTTTTGTGGCCGGCGCCCTTCTCGCAGCGGTTGCCGGTGATAAAGCGCCTGCCGCCGCCAAAGTCGTTGACGGTAAGCTGGCAGTTGTTGGAGCAACGGCCGCAGCGGACGTGCTTTTGCGTCACGGTGAGGCGCGCGATGTCCTCGGCCGAGAGGATGGTCGAGGTGCCGTCGGCGCCGGCGCGATCGCGGGCGAGCAGGGCCGCACCGTAGGCGCCCATGCAGCCGGCGATGTCGGGACGCACGGCATGAACGCCGGTGAGCTGCTCAAATGCGCGCAGCGTGGCATCGGACATAAAGGTGCCGCCCTGGACGATCACCTGGCTGCCGATCTCCTTGGGGTCGCGCAGCTTAATGACCTTGAACAGGGCATTCTTGATGACGGAATAGGACAGGCCGGCCGCGATGTCGCCCACCGTGGCGCCTTCCTTTTGCGCCTGCTTGACGCGCGAGTTCATAAAGACCGTGCAGCGACTGCCCAGGTCGACCGGGGCCTTGGCATGGATGGCGGCATCGGCGAACGCGCGCACGTCCATGTTCATAGAGACGGCGAAGCTCTCGATAAAGCTGCCGCAGCCCGACGAGCAGGCCTCGTTGAGCATGATGTGTTCGATGACGCCGTCCTTGACGCGCAGGCACTTCATGTCCTGGCCGCCAATGTCCAGAATGAACTCGACGCCGGGCAGGAACGCCTTGGCGCCGCGCAGGTGCGCGACAGTCTCGATCTCGCCGGAGTCGGCCTTGAGGGCCTCGATGAGCAGCGCCTCGCCGTAGCCCGTGGTAGTCACGTGGCCGATGGTGCAGCCGGCGGGGATGTGGTTGTAGAAATCGGCCATGATGACCTTGGCCGTGCCTAGGATGTCGCCGTTGTTGTTGCCGTACCAGGTGTGCAGCAGCTGACCGTCCTCGCCCACGAGCGCGGCTTTCATGGTGGTGGAGCCGGCGTCGATGCCGATGAACACGCGGCCGGTGTAGCCGTCGAGCTTGCCCTTGGGGACGACCTCGGTGTCGTGGCGGGTCTTGAACTCGGCAAAGTCCTCGTCGGTGGCAAAGAGCGGATCCAGACGCTCGACCTCGGCACCTTGCGTGTCGCCCAGGCTGTCGATGGCCTCGATGAGCTGCGGGAACGTGCTGAGCTTGTTGGACTCGTGCGCCATGGCGGCGCCGCTCGCCACAAACAGGTGGGCGTTTTGGGGCACGATACGGTGCTCCTCGTCCAGGTTGAGCGTGAGGTAGAAGCGGTGGCGCAGCTCGGAGAGGTACTGCAGCGGGCCGCCCAGGAAGGCGACGTTACCGCGGATGGGACGGCCGCACGCCAGGCCCGAGATGGTCTGGGTCACGACAGCCTGGAAGATGGAGGCGGCCACGTCCTCGGGGCGGGCGCCCTCGTTGAGCAGCGGCTGCACGTCGGTCTTGGCAAAAACGCCGCAGCGGCTGGCGATGGGATAGATGGTGGTGGCGTTGGCCGCGAGCTCGTTAAGGCCGCTGGCATCGGTGTGCAGCAGGGTGGCCATCTGATCGATGAACGCGCCCGTGCCGCCGGCGCAGGTGCCGTTCATGCGCTGCTCGATGCCGTTGTCAAAGTAGATGATCTTGGCGTCCTCGCCGCCCAGCTCGATGGCGACATCGGTGGCCGGGATGAGGGTCTCGACGGCACGCTTGCTGGCGATGACCTCCTGGACAAACTCCAGGTCGAGCCACTGGGACAGCAGCAGGCCGCCCGAACCGGTGATGGCGCAGGTCATTTGGGCAGCCGGCAGCACGGTCGCAGCGCCCTCGAACAGGTCGCGGGCGCAGGCGCGGACGTCGGTGTGGTGGCGCTGGTACTTGGCGTAGACGATCTGGTTGTCGTCGTTGAGCACGGCGAGCTTGACGGTGGTAGAGCCCACGTCGATGCCCAGGTGCAGGTTGCCGCGAGCGTTCTCGGGGTTAAAGATCGCTCCTTCGGGGGCCTGGGCGGCGGTGGCAGGCTCAGCGGCGGTGGCGGGCTCGCTAGCGACGGACGTCTCCCCCGCCGTATTCTTGGCCTCGGCAACTGCCTCGGCAACCTTCTCGGCAGCCGCGGTCGCTGCCTTCTGTGCGGCGTCCACCACGGCAGGCGCGGCCTCGCGTGCGGCAGCGACCATGCGATCCTTGATGCCCTCGACGAGTTTGCTCATTGTCTCTCCTCTTAGTTGTTGGACTCGACGGTTGCGGCGGTGTCGACCGCATCCTCGAGCTGCAAATTCAATAACTTCATGCCGTATTCCGGCACGTTGATATCGATGGGTTGGCCATACAGGTCACCGGGGCGCACAAAAGCGAGCACCGTCATAATGCGCGCCATGGCCTCGGGCGATTCGGTGAGCCCACGCTCAAACCAGCGCTGAATCATGCCGACCTCGGCACTCACAACGTAGGTGACGTAGTAGTCAAAGAACGTGCCCAGCGCCAGGCCCAAAATGCCCGTCTGCGCACGCGGCACCACAGCCTCACGCGCGGTGTCGATAATCCTTTTAATGAAGGCCTGGTCGCCGCCCGGACCCAGCAGCGCACCGATTAAGTCGCGGTTGGCCGCAAGATAGCGCAGCAGCTCAACCGAACCGGGCGCCGGCTCGAGCTCATCGATGTTGTGATAGAGATCGGGCAGCTGAGCTGCGGTGATGAGCTCAATGCGCTCACGGATCTCGGCCAGCAAGCCGTCTTCGATTTGATTGATGAAGTCGGGGATATCGCGGTAGTGCGAATAGAACGTGCGGCGCGTAAGACCAGCGCGCTCGGTGAGCGACGCGACGTTAATGCGCGAAAGGTCGCCGCTCTCCGCAAGCTCGCTGGCAAGCGCCTGGCGAAGGGCACGCTGCGAGCGGAGGGACCGGCGATCGCATTTCTCGAGCTGGGACAAGCGTCCTCCTTGTTACTCAGTCTGTGCGCTATTGCACAGTGCGAGTATTATTGCACACCGTGTGCATCAACACGTAAAGGCAATATTTGGATGCGACAAAGGGGCAGTCCCTTTGTCACATTCAGCGACCGCCTAGGTTGTGCCAGTTGTGCCTGGCTTTTGAAGCGGCATTACCGATTGTCCAAAATGTCATTCGTGGTTAGAATAGTGTCGACGGCAGCCCAAGTTGTAGCTAGCTGGGCAGCGCCGTTGTTTGCATTAGGGGGTCAACGCCTTAGCGGCGGCGACCCCTTCTGTTGCGCTTCGAACGCTGCTTGAGTGCCTCGGAAAGGCCGACAAGCGCCGTGAAGAACGAGACCAGAGCGGTCAGAAGTCTCACGAAATCAATCAAATCGGTCATGGGCATCACCTCCCATCAGATGGAGGGCGCTGCCCGGCACATGGAACTGCCGTCAACGATACCGATTCTATCAAAGCGCAGTTAGATATGCGAATGTTTGTTCGTATATAAGAAGATTGGGGCTCGGGCATGGCGGAGGAACAGTTCCTTTGCCATGCCCGAGCTTGTTGCCGGACTGTCACCTACATTTTTCGAGTTATTCGGCCACGCTGCTGGTTCTGTATAACTGCACCGCTGGGATTATCTGAGGGTTTTTGTCCTTATTTGAGTGCATACATGCCCATTTGCACACTTACGTCGCCGAATCAAACACCATTAGAGGTGTGAATGTTCCCGAGACGGCAACTTTAGCCCTTGAACGGCCTCCGGCAGGCCGAATAACTCGAAATTTGTTGGTGGCGAAAGCGTAACAGTCCCATACGCCAAAAGCCGGCATCTCCCAAGTGACAGGGGGACTGTCCCTTTGTCACATTATTCGATGACGGTGCGGGAGTTTTGCTCGCGCATGGTGGCGAGCATGTGTTTGGGGACGGCGTGGACCATGCAGCCGCCGATGGTCGCGGTCGCGGCGGCCTTAGCTGCATCGCTTGCGTTTTTGGTCGCGTAGCTGTGGCGGAAACGCTTGAGCATGGCGATGTCGTTGCCGCCGTCTCCATAGACCGCGACCTCGTCCTCGGCAATACCGTAGTAGCCCGCCAGCCAGGCCACGCTCTCGCCCTTGTTGCATGCCACGTCCGTGATCTCGAACATCACCGGATCGAACGGCGCGTTGACCACACGGTCCGAGCGCTCGGCAAGATACGACTTAAGGTCACGCTCCAGCTCGGGCGAGGTCACGCGACAATTGATCTTGCATACATCGTGACGCAAGATATCGCCGATCGACTGGTCGAAATACTGCTCCTCGTGATACCCGCCGCGCGCACGCATGCCGCGCATCACGATGCGCTTGATGGGACTGTCCTTTTTAAAGCCCGCCTGATGCATCTCGAACGAACCGCTCGAGTACATGCCATCGGGCGTGGAACAATCAAAGCAAATGTCCGGGAACGCCTTGAGCAGTTCCTCAGTGACCTGCGGATCGATGGTCCAAGTCTTGAGCACCTCGCCATGGCTGTCGCGCACGATGGATCCATTGGAGCAGCAGGCATCGAGCGCCAGCCCCGTAAAGCCATGCTCGCCGATCGGAAGCGTCGAGCGTCCGGTCGCGGGAACCACATGCAGGCCAGCCTCGGTCAGCTCGCGAATGGCACGGCGGATGGTCCCATCCGCCTCATGCAGGGCGTTCAGCAGCGTTCCGTCTAAGTCACTCGCGAACATCTTGATCATGGACATGCCTCTCCTTCGTCTGCCCGATATTGTAGACGAAGGAGAGGCATGTCCAAACAATGCCGTCCCGGCGCGGCGTACCACCGCCTTCACAAATTCACGGTGCCCCAGCGCGTTAAGACAATCGCCGCAATCGATTTTTCAGCCGATAAAACAGAGCCGTCGTCAACGTCAGCACCGCCAACATGGCTGCGAATACAATCGCCGGTGTCCATCGATCATATGCAACCCCGTACGTCAATTGGCCGATAGGCGTTGCGCAGGAAAGGACCATGTAAACGACCGAAAGCACTTTTCCGCAGAGCTCAGTCGGCGCTACCCGCTGAACAAACGCGATGATTTCAACCGACGTAATGCTCGCCCACACCATGACCCATGCCGAACCAACCGCAAACACGGTGAACACGCATACATCTACGCCGAACAGCAGCGTAACAATAATCGGCGCGACTCCAAAACAGATCATCGCAACATATCGGCATATGCCATTGAAAGAAAAACGATGCGGCCAAATGCCGACCAAGCCACTGCCGGTAAGACCACCCAGGCCCAGAGCAACCTCAACTATCCCAACGCAGGACGATTGCATGCCGAGATGCTTTGTAACAATAATGGGAGCGCCAATCGTTAGCCCAACCAACGCAAGGTTCAAAACTGCCGCAAGCAAAATCACAGCGACCAATGATGCATTTTGCAACAGATACCGAATCGACTCCCGAAAATCGTTTCGGCATGTCGTGCGAGTCGCGCCGTCTCTCATCGTTTCAGATGAGGCGTTTTGCTTGAGTGCGACCCCAAACAAGAGAGCTGAAATCGCAAACGCCACCGACGCGGTTGTGCAAAGAGCATCGATGCCAAAGCACCCATAGACTGCCGTCCCGACCACAGGACCCAAGATATTGCTCACCATGGTCATCTGCGAAACCAATGCAGTGGCCCGCTCAACCTTCTCTTCACCCGCCATACGCACCTTCTCAATTTGGAGCATTGGCTTTAGCAGCGATTGAACACCATATTGAACACAAAGTATCGCTACTACGACGACCGCAAGAGGCAATGAGTGCTTCATGGGGATAGACAGCAGTGATGCAGTCATCAGAGCAATGCCGAGGGCCACGAGGGCCTCGCGATGTCTTCCCCTATCCGCCAAGATTCCGCCAATCGGAGTTGCGAGTACGCCGGGTATGAACGCTATCGCCACGGCGGCGCCATATAACGTTGACGATCCGCTGCAATCGAACAAGTAAAGCGGATACGCAAAGCACAGCGCCGACAGCATCGAATACGTGCACAGCTGCGCAACCAGAAGTTCCGCGAGCCTGATTGACCGCACTGTTTTTGATTTCAACGAGACGCCGACGTCTCTCAGCCCAGCCATAAGCCCACCCCCTATACATACCACTAGTATGTATTTAATGACTTGAAAAGGGCAGCCGTGGCTACCCTCACAAATCAATTACATACCGTTGGTATCTATATTACCACCCGGCGCGGTCCCATACGTCCCAAATTCGCGCCGTTGTCTGAAGCACTTCATTACCCAAATCGAGCCCCACCGCGGCAGCCATCTGCGCCAAACATTGTGCGCGAGCGAGCATTCGCTCCTTGGGCTCGAGCGGACGGAACAGCGGCAGCAGCCAGAGATTCGCCAGCAACGATACGGCCTCCGCCGCTTCGCGCGGGCATTCGCACGCAATGGAGCCGTCGGCGATGCCCTCCTCGATCACTGGCAAGAGACAGTCCTCGGCTGACTCGTCAAACGAGCCCTGGTACTGCATCGCCAGTAGACGCGAGCTTTTTACCGGATCCGCCGCAGGATGCATGCGTGCCCATAGCTCAATTTGCGGAACAACGGACTCGGGCGCGTACAGCCGCCTGAGCTTTTGGGCTCCGGTCATATTACCGACGCCAAGCATCGAGCGGCGGTGCTCAACAATCGGAGTCATCGCCCGATCAAACGCGGCGTTGAAAATCTCTTCTTTGCTCTTGAAGTGATGATAGACAGCGCCCTTGGTCATGCCGTCGAGACGGTCAACGATATCTTGAATACTCGTCCCCTCATAACCCTGTGCGCAGAATAGCTCCAGTGCCGCGTCGAGAATCTTCGCGACCGTCTCCTCGGGATATTTATTGCGACCCATAATCCGCCCATCCGCAACGCAAGTCTTGTGCCTCATTGCAGCATTTTAACGTTGCGGATGGCAGACGGTCGATTCTACACCGCGGCCGGGCCGTGTTCGCCGGTGCGAATACGGATGACTTCTTCGACCGGTTCGACCCAAATCTTGCCGTCTCCGACGGCGCCGGTGCGAGCGGCGTTGCAGATGATGTCGACAATTCCATCGACATGCTCGTCGGCACAAATGAGCGTGAACTGCACCTTAGGGATCGTGTTGACAAGCAACTCGTTGCCGCGCACGTATTCCTTCCAGCCATGCTGTGCGCCGCAGCCCTGGACCTGGTTGATAGTCATACCGCGAACATCAGCAGCAAACAGCGCATCTTTAAGAACCTCAAGCTTCTCCTGGCGCACGATAGCCGTGATCTTTTTCATAATGAATTCCTCTCTTTAATAAAGAAATGAATTGCTCATTCATGTGGCACGGGTTTTCCAAATGCCGCAAACCAACCTCAGAAATCAAAAAGTTCAACTGACTGGTCTTAGCAGGTTTCCCAAGTGCCGCAGATTGCCGTGAAAGAGGAGCGAAGCGTACTTAAGTACGTGCGCGACGATTGAGCGGCAAGGTGCGGTGCTTGGGGAAGCTGCTAATCGAGTCCGGAGAACGAAGGGTAGGCGCTCTCGCCGTGCTGACTGGCATCCAAGCCCAGCGCCTCATCGGCCTCGTCCACGCGCAGGCTGCCGCGGAACAGCGCCTTGACCACCGCGGCAATCACCAAGTCGAGCACCAGCACAATAGCGACCGTCACCACAATGCCCAGGATTTGCGAGATGAGCAGCGACATATCACCCGTGTAGAACAGGCCGCCCTTACCGGTCCACGAAAGCTCCGGCACGCAGAACAGGCCCGTGAGCACGCCGCCCAAGATGCCGCCGATACCATGGCAGCCAAACGCGTCGAGCGCATCGTCGTAGCCGAACTTGGTCTTGAGATGGCTGATGGCCAGGTAACAGACGGGAGAGACGATCAGGCCCATGACCAGCGCCGCCCACGGCTCGACAAAGCCCGCGCCCGGCGTGACCACCACAAGGCCCGCAACCAGACCGGTGCTGGCGCCCACCAGCGTGGGACGACCGGTGTGCACGCGCTCGACGGCAAGCCACGAGACCATGCCCGCCGCGCTGGCCGTCACGGTGTTGAGGATGGCGAGCGCCGCCACGGCGTCGGCCTTAAACTCGCTGCCGCCGTTAAATCCAAACCAGCCAAACCAAAGCAGGCCGGCGCCCAGTGCTACAAACGGCACGTTATGCGGACGATAGCTCACCATGCCAAAGCCGCGACGACGGCCGAGCATTAAGCAGAGAATCAGGCCCGTAAGACCGGACGAAATGTGCACCACGTCGCCGCCGGCAAAGTCGAGCGCTCCGATGATGTCGCCGATAAAGGAGCCATCGCCGCCCCAAACCATGTGGGCGAGCGGCGCGTAAACCACGAGCAGCCAAATGCCCAGGAAAGCCGTCATGACACCAAACTTAACGCGACCTGCCAGGCTGCCCGTGACGATAGCGGCGGTGATCATGGCAAACGCCATCTGGAAGGCGATGTTGATGATCTGAGGATAGACGGCACCGTCCGTGGCATTGCCCTCGGCCGCCTGCAGCACCTGGTTGAGCACCGGTAGGCACAGCAACTGGTCAAGGCCTCCAATAAACGGGCTGGAACCGTCGCCGCCGTAGGCCAGCGACCAGCCAGCAACAATCCACAGTACACCAACCAGGCCAATGGCGCCAAAGCACATAAGCATGGTGTTGATGACATTTTTGCGCCTGGACAGGCCGCCATAGAAAAACGCCAGACCCGGTGTCATTAAAAACACGAGCATGGTGCAGATGAGCATAAACGTTGTCGATCCCGTATCGTACATTCGCTCCCCCTTGGTCGCATGAACGTTGTCGGCGCTCATGATGCGGCCGAGGGCCAACTGGTGTAGACCAGATACGGCGTTGTTAAACGCTGCGTTGTCGAATGGAAACGGTGCCGCAATCTTGGAAACGGCACGGCAACGGGCGCGAAACGAACGGGAAACGTGCGAACGAGAAGGGCGCGCTTGGCTCCGTTCTGGCTAGCGGCGGAACAGCTCGCGGGCTCGGTCACGGAGGTCGGTAGCTCGGATGACGCCCTCGTAGCGGTTGATGCGCAAGCGCGGGAAGGCATTGAAGAAGCGCAGGTCGCGTCGGCTGAGCGACACGCTTGGCACCGGACGGCTCATGCGCTTGCCGGCAAGGCGACGGCTGAGCGACGGACGGGGCACGCTCGGCGCGGCATCGGCCACGCGGCGGGCAGCGAGCGCCAGGCCGCGAGCACCATCCGAGATAAACGTCGGCATCGAAGCCTTCTCGCGCAGGGCATCGAGCGCCGCGTCGCCCAGCTCGGCCAGCCAAGCGTTAACGGCGCGACCGCGGATATGCGTCTGCGCCACCGAGTCAATCGCCGAATCGGGAATACGTTCGAGCATAGAGTCGGAGGCGTCGGCAAGCGACTCATTGATGCGGTCGGCAAGGTCGGCACGCACACGCTCAAGCTGATCGGACAGGCGGCGCCAGCTGGCCAACGAGCACACCGCATCGACCATCATCGCGACCGCGACGATAAAGGCGGACAGCCGCACAATCAGCACCGGCAGATGGCCAAGCAGCCCCAGCAATGCCGGCTCCACTAAGCGGCAAATACACAACGCGCCCAAGCCAAACGCGCAGGCCCAGTACAGGCAGATGCGTCCGTGCAGGTTAAACGGCAGATGCGAGTAATCCCAAAACCGGGCACCCGTCGTTTTTTCCAACAGCACGCCCACGCTATATTCGATCACGCTGCATACGAGCGCGGCAGCGACAAACTGGCTCGAGGCATCCGGAATCCCGCGCAACAGCAGCCAGCAGGCAATGCCGCCCGCGCCATAGATTGGGCAGCACGGCCCCAGCAAAAAGCCGCTGTTGGCAAATCGTCCGTGATTAAGCATGGCGCAGACTGTCGACTCCCATGCCCAGCCGCAAAACCCGTAAAAGGCAAACGAGAGCACCAGCGCCGAGAGTGGGCAGGCGGCAAGCGTCGCGCCGCCAAATGCCATGTCGATCGCGGTTCCCACCGTCTACTCACTCCTCTTTTCGTTCGATTCTTTGCTCGAGCCGTCACTCGGGCCCTCGTTCAAATCGTTCGCGCCGCCTTTGCGCGGCAGACGGCCGGCAATCGTCTCGCGCAGCGCGCACCATTTATCCGCCAGGCACACAATCCATGCCTCACGACACGTCGGCGGCACCGGTACCAGCGGAAACATATGGCGCGCGATGATATTCCGCTCGCGCGACGTCAGCTCAAAATCTTCCTCCGCACGCGCCAGGGCAAAAAACGGATGCCGAAATCCGTGCAGTCGATGGCTCGGGTCGGGGTCATGCCAATCGTAGAGAAAGTAATCGTGCAGCAGGGCCCCGCGCAGCAGCGAGGCGCGGTCGATCGAAATGCCAGCACGGCCCAAGCGCTCGGCAAAGGACAGACTTGCCCGCGCTACCGAGGTCACATGCGTATAGACCGTCACATCGCCATGTTGGATAAACTCATGCGTCAGGCCCAAGCGGCCCGTCTGGGCAAGCTGACGGGCGGCATCGTCGACCTCGCGCGCGATTTTCTCGGCACGAACGGTATCGGACATGCTGCCTCCTTCCAGCGGCTCACGGCGGCAAGCCACGGCCTGCACACATTGAATAAAATCATCATCGAATTTACCAGTATGGCATCGGACAAAACGTTTTGCCCCACCAGTTGGCGAATTACCGCGCCGCCGTCACATATCAAACGCCAAAATGTGCGAGACTGTCTTGTGCAATTGTGCCGGCCGAGGGAGCGCCGGCGCTCGATTCGCATGGAGTAACCCACAACGATGCTGCTTACGCAAACGACAACGCCCGAGGACGTCAAGGCTCTCGATCGCGCCGAGCTTCCGCTGCTCTGCGGCGAGATCCGCCACGCCATCCTCGAAAGCTCCGCCGCCGTCGGCGGACACGTTGCCCCCAACCTGGGCGTCGTTGAGCTCACGGTCGCGCTCCATCGCGTGTTCAACTCCCCCACCGACAAGATCGTCTTTGACGTGTCGCACCAGACCTACGCCCACAAGGCGCTGACCGGGCGCGCATATACCTATATCGATCCGAATCGTTTTGGCGAGGCCTCCGGCTTTGCCAACCCCGACGAGTCCGAGCACGACCTGTTTGCCATGGGCCACACTTCTACGTCCGTGAGCCTAGGCTGTGGCTTGGCGCATGCTCGCGACCTAGCGGGCGATGCGTACAACGTCATTACCGTTATTGGCGACGGCTCGCTTTCGGGCGGCTTGGCGTTTGAGGGTCTCGACAATGCCGCCGATCTCGACAGCAACCTGATCATTATCGTCAACGATAACGACCAGTCCATTGCCGAGAACCATGGCGGCCTGTATCGCAATCTGGCCGAGCTGCGAGCCAGCAACGGTACCTGTGAGCGCAACGTTTTCCGCGCGATGGGGCTCGACTACCGCTATCTGGACGCCGGTAACGATGTGTTGGCCCTGGTCGACGCATTGCAGGAACTGCGCGATATCGATCATCCCATCGTGCTGCATGTCTCCACCGCCAAGGGCAAGGGCTTTGAGCCGGCCCAGAGCGACCCCGAGCGCTGGCACCACGTGGATCCGTTTGACATGGCGACTGGGCGCAAGCTCTGCCCGGGCCATCCGAGCGAGCCTGCGCCGCGCACCTATGCCGACATTACGGGCGAGGCGCTCAGCGCCGCCATCGAGCACGATCCGCAGGTCGTGGGCATCACGGCCGCCACGCCCTACATCATGGGCTTTACACCCGAGCTTCGCGCCGCGGCAGGCAAGCAGTTTGTTGACGTGGGCATTGCCGAGGAGCACGCCGTGACCTTTGCCACCGCGCTTGCGCGCTCGGGCGCCAAGCCAGTCTTTGGCGTGTACGGCACGTTTTTGCAGCGCGCCTACGACGAACTGTGGCACGACCTGTGCCTCAACGACGCCCCCGCAACCATCCTGGTATTTGGCGCGTCGATCTTTGGCACCACATCCGAGACGCACCTCTCGTTCTTTGATATTTCCATGCTGGGCGGACTTCCCAACATGCGCTACCTTGCACCTGCCTGCATGGAGGAATATCTGTCCATGCTGAGCTGGTCGCTCGACCACCGCGAGCATCCCGTGGCGATTCGTGTACCGGGCATCGGCCTGGTAAGCCGCCCCGATCTGGCACCTGCCGAGGACGCCGATTACGGCGTCGCGCGCTACAGCGTCGTGCGTCAGGGCCGCGATGTGGCCGTGCTTGCACTCGGCGACTTCTTTGAGCTGGGCGAGCGCGTGGCGAACCGCTTGGCCGCCGAGTACGGCATCGAAGCCACACTCGTCAACCCGCGCTTTGCGACCGAGCTCGACCGCGAGTTCCTCGACAGCCTTGCCGCCGAGCATCGCGTCGTCGTCACCCTCGAGGACGGCATCTTGGACGGCGGCTGGGGCGAGTGCGTGGCGTGCTACCTGGCCTGCACGCCCGTGCGCACGCGCACCTTCGGCATCGCCAAGGGCTTCCCCGACCGCTACGACCCCAACGAACTGCTCGCACAGAACGGCATGACGGTCGAGAACATGGCCGCCGAAACCGTGAGACTGCTCAACGAGTAAGAAAACCTCCGCAAGGGAAGCACCCTCGTGGAGGTTTTTGTTTTCACAGCTCAATTATCTCAATCTGTAACAGATAGAGACCTTTTGGCCTTCCAGATGTTACAGATTGAGACATTCAAATTCCCCTGAAGAGAAAATCTCGATCTGTAACAGTTACTCGGCAAAAACGGCTGCAGATGTTACAGATTGAGACAAAGCAGCAAGGCAGGCCGCCACATCTGCAAGAACCACCACAAAGGTGCCTGTCCCTTTTTGGTAGGTAGAATAACCCATAAGACAAGTATGTTTCTGAGTTATTTCGTGTTGACCCATTTGAGCGCGATAGGGTATAACTCTACTCAACCGCTAGGGATTTTATTGAGAAAGGTGTTCACCTATGAGCAAGAACCTCTCCCAGCAGGTCGTTCTCGACCGCCGCGGCTTCGTTGCCGCCACCTTCGCAACCGTCGCCGGCCTTGGTCTTGCCGGCTGCTCCGACACCAGCGCCGAGGCCGACAAGGGTTCCGCCGCCGGCTCCTCCAAGAGCTCCGAAGATACCGAGGCTTCCACCACGCTCGACGCCAAGGCATTCGACAAGCTCGTCGACAACGGCCCCAAGGCCGATGACGACGCCATCGCCGCCAGCACCTGGGCCACGGCCGTCAAGGACGCCGGCGTCTTTAAGATCGGTGGCGTTCAGACCTCCACGCTCTTCTCCCTCCTCAACGAGAAAGACGGTCAGACCCGCGGCTTCGATGCCGGTATCGCACAGCTCCTGTCCAACTACATCCTGGGCGAGAACAAGGTCGAGATCACCCAGGTAACCTCGGACACGCGTGAGTCCGTCCTGCAGAACGGCCAGGTCGACGCCGTCTTTGCCACCTACACCATCACCGACGAGCGCAAGAAGCTCGTCTCCTTCGCCGGCCCCTACTACTACACCCAGCAGGCCATCCTGGTGCTCGCCGATAACGACGACATCAAGAGCGTCGACGACCTGGCCGACAAGAACGTCGCCGTCCAGTCCGGCTCCAACGGCCCCGCCATCCTGGAGGAGTTCGCCCCCAAGGCCAGCCAGCAGGAGTTCAAGACCGACGAGGAGGCCCGCCAGGCACTCCAGCAGGGCCGCGTCGACGCCTACGTCATCGATAACAACATGCAGCAGAGCGCCCTGGTCCGCGAGCCCGGTAAGTACAAGATCGCCGGCAAGCCCTTCGGCAGCAAGGAGCCCTACGGCATCGGTCTGCCGCTCGATTCCGACGGCGTCGCCTTTGTCAACGACTTCCTTAAGAAGATCGAGGACGACGGCACCTGGACCGAGCTGTGGCAGATCTGCATCGGCGACCGTACGGGCGACACCAACGTTCCCGAGCTGCCCGAGATCGGCGCCTAGGCAGCGAGCCTGGTAACGGCCGCAACGAAACCATACGGAAACGCACGATGCGCTTTATTGCGGTAAACTGTTTCCTCACTGAGTTGTCGGGGCTTCCGTACACACGGGAGCCCCTTTCCTTACCGGCGGGAGGTCCGCATGAGTCTCTCCGAGCTCTGGTCGCTCTATGGCCAGAACTATATCGACGCGCTGCTCGCAACCTGGGGCATGACGCTTGAGTCGTTTGCCATCGCCATGGTGCTGGCCGTCGCCGTCACCGTGATGCGCGTGTCGCCGCTCAAGCCGCTGCGCGTCTTTGGCGACCTGTATGTCCAGGTCTTCCGTAACATCCCCGGCATCGCGCTGCTTATCATCGTCGTCTACGCGCTGCCGCCGCTCAAGGTCGTCCTGCCCTACCGCACCTGCGTTATCGTCGCCACGGTCCTTTTGGGCTCGGCCTTTGGCTCCGAAAACTTTATGAGCGGCATCAACACCGTCGGCGTCGGCCAGGTGGAAGCCGCCCGCTCGCTGGGCATGAGCTTCAGCCGTATCCTCGCCAAGATCGTGATTCCGCAGGCGCTGCGCTCGAGCGTGCTGCCCATGACCAACCTCTTTATCGCCGTCATGCTCACCACCGCGCTCGGCAGTCAGGTGCCGCTTAAACCGCAGGAGCTCACCGGCGTGGTGAGCTACATCAACACGCGCTCGCTCGGCGGCGTCGCCGCGTTCTTTATCTCGGCGCTCGGCTACCTGGGCACGGCCTTTGTGGTGAGCCACATTGGCAACTATATCGATAAGAAGGTGAGGATCCTCCGATGAGCAAGCACTCCACCTCCGCGCTCACCATGCGCGATGCGCTCTACGAGGCTCCCGGCCCCAAGATGCGCGCCAAGATTCGCGTCGGCACCGCTATCTCACTTGTTGCCGTGGCCGCGCTCATCGCTCTGGTACTGCAGCGCTTTTATGTGACCGGCCAGCTTTCGGTCCATTACTGGTACTTCTTTACGCACCTCACCACCTGGAAGTTCCTGCTTGCCGGTTTTGAGGGCACGGTAAAGGTCGCGCTCACCGCCGGCGCCATCGCGCTGGTACTGGGCTTAGCCCTCATGCTCGGCCGTACCAGCGACATCAAGCCGCTGCAGCTGGTCTGCCGCGTGCTCACCGATTTCTTCCGTGGCGTGCCGAGCCTGCTGTTCATCTACTTCTTCTTTTTGGTGCTGCCTCAGTACAAGATTTCACTGCCGTCGTTTTGGATGCTCACGCTTCCCGTCGCGCTCGCTGCAGCCGGCGTACTTGCCGAGATCTTCCGCGCAGGCGTCAACGCCGTGCCGCGTGGTCAGGTCGAGGCAGCCCAGGCGCTCGGTCTCTCCAAGGCCAAAATCACCTTTAAAATCGTATTGCCCCAGGCGATTCGGTTTATCATTCCGTCGTTGATTTCGCAGCTCGTGGTCGTAGTCAAAGACACCACCGTCGCCTACGTGGTGAGCTACCCCGACCTCATGCAAAATGCCCGCGTGCTCATTACCAACTACGACGCCCTCGTGTCGGTCTACCTGGTTATCGCGGTCATCTACATCCTCATCAACGTCGCGATCAACAAGGCCGCTGTCTACGTTTCGCACAAGACCGGCGCGACCATCATTCGCTAACGATTTACCATTTCGAGTCATAAGGAGCCGAGCACCATGGCACAGAGCACTTCTTCTACCGGTAATCAGCCGCTGATCGAGCTCAAGCACGTCGATAAGCACTATGGCGATCTGCACGTCCTCAACGACATCAATCTCTCGGTCGACCGCGGCGAAGTCGTCGTCGTGATCGGCCCCTCGGGCTCGGGCAAGTCGACCATGTGCCGAACCATCAACCGCCTGGAAACCATCGACTCGGGCGAGATCCTCATCGAGGGCGAGCCTCTGCCGCAGGAAGGCAAGGATCTTGCCCGCATGCGCGCCGAGCTGGGCATGGTGTTTCAGCAGTTCAACCTGTTCGCGCATATGACGGTGCTGCAGAACGTCATGCTGGGGCCGGTCGACGTGCTGGGCGTGTCCAAGGAGGAAGCTCGTGAGCGCGCCATGGACCTGCTGAGCCGCGTGGGCGTTGCCGAACAGGCCGACAAGGTGCCCGCTCAGCTCTCGGGCGGCCAGCAGCAGCGCGTGGCCATCGCCCGCTCGCTCGCCATGCAGCCCAAGGCCATGCTCTTTGATGAGCCCACGAGCGCCCTTGACCCCGAGATGATCAACGAGGTGCTCGAGGTCATGGTTCGTCTGGCCCAGCAGGGCATGACGATGATCGTCATCACGCACGAGATGAACTTCGCCCGCCGCGTGGCCGACCGCGTCGTGTTTATGGCCGACGGCCAGATCGCGGAGACCGGCACGCCCGACGAGTTCTTCGACCATCCCCAGACCAAGCGCGCCCAGGACTTCCTCAACTCCATTAAGGGCCACTAACCAGCTGCGCGCTCGCCCGTTTGCCATGACCATCCGGATTCGAAAGTTACACCTATGATCGGAACTCGCACTTCATCGTCCTTTACCCCGCATGTCGACGTCGCCCCTGCCGACCGCCCGCTTATCCTCGTCGCGCCGCGCTGGGAAGAGGCGAAGCCGTTTTTGAGCGAGACGCTCTCCCCCAACGAGGAAATTGCCAGCGTCTTTGTCGATGCCATCCTTGCCGCCGGCGGCCTGCCGCTTCAGATGTCCATCACCGAGGACATCGAGGTTATCCGTCATTACGTCGATATCGCCGACGGCATCGCCATTCCCGGCGGCCCCGATGTCAATCCCAAACGTTGGGGCGATGATCGACCCTACGACCCCACCCTCTGCTGTGAGATCCGCGATAGCTTTGAGTTTAAGCTGGTCGGCGAGGTGCTCCGCGCCAAAAAGCCGCTCTTTACCACCTGCCGCGGCACGCAGTTGCTCAATGTCGCCACTGGCGGCACTCTGTGCATGGACGTGCCGAGCCTGGGCGCTCGCGAGGGCCGCACACAGTGGCGCCATACCCACGTGCTCAACGATCCCGTGCACCCTGTCGAGGTCATGCCGGGCTCGCTGCTGGAGCGCGCGCTTGGCGGCCACAGACTGATCCAGACCAACTCAGCACATCACTGCTGCGTCGATCGTCTGGGTAAAAGCACGCGCTTGGTCGCCAAGGCAACCGACGGTGTTCCCGAGTGCATCGAGGTCGAAGGCCAACCATTCTGTCTAGGCGTGCAATGGCATCCCGAGTACACGTGGAAGACGCTCGAAACCGACTTTAACCTGTGGAAGTCGTTTGTCGAGGCGGCGGCAAAGGTAAAGCAGGCCCGCTAGCTCGCGAACCACTCAGGTTAAAGCCTCCTAAGCCGGGGGGGCGGACACCAGCTACGGTGCCCGCCCCCCCTGTATTTGATATGCTCGGTATGATTATCCCTCACAAACAATCAGAGAAATCTCGACCGCAATCGGTCGACAGTAAAGCAAATGATAAAAACGCTTGCTACGTTTATGAGGCAGTCAATTAAAATCGAGATGCATTGACCATTCCCCAACGGGGTCACGCCACAAATCCACATGAGCATCGAGGACGGAAGCGGAAGCATGGAAATGGCCCCGAGCTGTATGTAGATCGCTACAACGTTGACAAGCAGCAGCATGCCAATCGGACCGAAGCCGGATCCAAAATAGGAAACAGCAATCACGCAAGAGACCACGTATGCAAGGCAGACGACACTCGCCAGAAGAAGTCGATAGCAAAAAATATTCAGGTTGAAATACTGCTGAGCATCCAAAACGATTACGCAGTTAAGACAGTACAAAACGACACTCGACAAGATAAACGCGCCCAAAAGGGCAAAAGAAGACAGCACCACTCGCGCAACGATAGCGCACACACGCTTCCCTCCCCGAGCCTCCGACAACCCCCACGGTTCCTCAATAAAGCCCGAACTGACAAAGCGCGGCACAATGCAAGCCGCGATGAACGGAAAGAACAATGCATGAGCCAACGGGGCTACGTTGAACAGCAAACCGCGGAAAACCTCTGCATTACCAAATAGAAGGACATCCTCTGCCGATAGCCGAAGCGTCGGGTCTGGGAAAAAGCCCAAGAAACTGTTCTCACGGAGGCTACAGAACCACATCGGGAAAGAATTAAGCTGCAATACCACCATGCACGCATAAATTACCAGGATTAAGGCGTACGCCCATTTGCTCACATGCTTCAATTCTGACTGGAGAAGTCTTTTAATCTGACGAGTCATTGAGCACACCCCCAGCGCGAAAGCTCACGAGAGCATAAATCAATACCGATAGACAGCTGGCTGCCACGCCATATCCCAGAAGTGTCAGCTGACCCATATCTCTATACCCAAGGGCACATCCGACTCCAAGGTACGGCCCCGGAAGGAGGAAAATCCATCGCAAGGATGGTATGGGCGCCTGGAGGAAGGTTCCGTAGAGCGTCAAGCTCATGACAAATCCAATAATTATCGCAGCCCCGCTCAATACAGCGCTGCCTGTAATCCGATAGATGGTCACCGTCTCCAGCGCAACCGATATCACCAATACAGCGTTGACTATCATTGCAGGCAAAAATGCAGTTAGTATGTTGTGCGAGTAGTTATGCCCTCCACGTATTATGGCTATTGCAAAAAGAAGAAGGCAAAGCGCGCTATACGCTGCGCCAATTATTAAAGCAGACGAAAATGCATGGGCTAGAGCCCCATAAAAGCGGTTGAGACCTCTTGCCGAAGAAATTCGGTGCCCCTCTTTATAGCCATGCTCCTGTAAAAGCACCAAACAAACGATGAGTGGAACGAACAGGGATGTACCGGCAAAAGCGCTGCGCGCAAGGGACTCATCAGGCGCAGAAGGATCGATTGCATTCCAGAGGAAACCAATATCCTCCCCACAAACGCCATAGCCAAAGGCGAGCAACGTTGTTCCGTTTTTTAGAAAGATGCCGAAGAGAAGGCCGAACGCCAGCATAAGCGCAAGACCAAACTTCGCCGGAAATATCCTGTGCAAACGCATCATATCTGCCTTTATGGGATGGATCGCCCGCTTCATAGCGAGACCGCCTTCATCAAGCGCCTGTAATACTCTTTTAGGGACGACGCCTCATCCCTTATGACATCCATCGATTCCTTTTTCAGCAGTTCACCGTCATGAATAAACACGCAACTTGTTGCAACCGATGCCAGCTCATCCAAGTCGTGGCTAGAGATAAGCATGGTTTTGCCCTGCTCCCGATTCAATCGGCCGATAAGGGTCCATATGCTCTCAATGCCCAGCGGGTCCAACCCGTTTGCTGGCTCATCAAAAATAAGCAGATCAGTGTCACCCAACAAAGCTGTAGCTATATCCAGCCGCCGTTTCATTCCCAGAGAAAAACTGCCTACGCTCTTTTTCTCATCGATGTCCAGCCCGACTAGGCCCAAGACGCGAGGAACCTCACGTTTCTCATCGAGCCCCCATTCCGCACATCGGATCCGAAGATTCTCAGCCGCACTGAGGGATTGGTATGCTCCGCAGGAATCTGGCACATAGCCGACACGCGTCCGCATCAGGCTCAGCTCTTTTTTCGACTTGCCTCCAAAGAGCTCCACGCTCCCCGACGATGGCTCACAGAGGCCCAATACGATTTTAATAAGCGTGCTTTTGCCCGCCCCGTTTGCACCAACAAGGGCGCAGAGCTCAGACTGATGCACCTCGAAGGAAACGTCATGCAAAACGCGGCGCCTCCCATAGCGCTTTGACACCCTTGATAGCCTTATCGTTGATACGTTCATTGGCCTCCCGTTCCGCTTGATAGCAAAACCGCTCATATCGTTCCTTCTTTACTTTATCGTTTTCCATAGTTGTTATTGTTTTTCGATAACTCATATTTGTCAAGATAATCTAAAAGAAAGAACCCGTGTTAGACACGGGTCCCTTCACGCTGATATTTCGTTTTAGTTGTTCGTCTTAAGCTACTCGTCGCTCAAATCGACAGCAAAGACTGATGTCGGAAGCGACGCCTCATTGCCTCCGCCGTCCCGCATCTGCCTCACAACGTTTTTTGCACGCTCAACAATAAGCTCCTCAAGCTCTTTCTCACTCACGCGCTTAATAATATCTCCCGGTTGACAATCAAGCTCATCACAGATATCGAGGAGCGTCTTTAGGCGAATAGCTTTTATCTTTCCGTTTCTAAGCTTTGAAATATTAGCCGGAGTATGCCCCGTCGCCCGAATCAGATCAGCACTGGTCTTTCCGGTCTTAAGCAGCTGCGTCTCAAGCTCGATGATGAGATAGCTCATGTTTCCTCCTACACAAGCTCGTCAGACTGCTCTTGGAGCAGCGAGGCATAACTCCAGATCGCCGAGATAAACAGACAGACAACTGCGCCGATAAACGACCCCGCATCAAAGGTAGCGCCTTGGCAAATCTCAATAACGAAGGAATGAGGCACGATGTAAAGCTCCAGTCCGCCAATGGTGAGATCGACCGATCCATAGGCACCAACAAGCGAAACCGCGGCGTTAACAGCAAAGGCAAGCGCGAGAACACGGATAAGCCGCACATGCGTCTTGGTAAAGGGCGAGACGCCTCGCGAGATGTTACGGCTGATCCCGCACAAAACGACAAGCGAAATACCCACGACGAGTGCCAGGCACAGTCCGCTTGGGATAACGATGCACCCGCCATCGAGAAGCGTCACGACACCGAAAGAATCAACAGAAGCAACGTTTGCAACCGCATACCAGATCACGTAAACAACCAACGCGGCAAAAGCAACGAGCATCCCTGCAAAAACGGCTGCCATGCAAAAACCAAGCTTCCTGATATTTTCGCCCGCCTTGGCCATACGCTGAACGCTGTTGGACATACACTCACCCTCATCGGCTCTATCGTTATTCGAACAGTTTATCGAACAACGATATGGATTGCATGCGGAAAGCCCCGCCAGTGCGCATAGGCCATTCACTAGTCAGAAGAGGTGAGCGTGGATTTTTGGACACGTATCGAACGAGCGTGGATAATCTCCCACTTTGAGGCCGCCACCGGGCCTAAAACGGGAGATTATCCACGCTCATAGTCATCAAGGCTCACAGCCTCTTACTCGGCCGCCTCGCGCAGAGCCGACATCGTAGCCGCATATTGCTGCTGCAACGCATGCATCCCCTCGCGGGCGCCGTCAACGGCATCGGCGCCGCGCAGCGCTTCGGTTACCACGACCGCCGGCTCGTACAGATTATCGAATCCCAGGTTCTGGCTCACGCCCTTGAGCGTGTGCGCTGCCATAAACGCACCTTCGGCGTCTCCTGCCGCCATGGCGGCCTCCAGCTTGTCCATGCTCTCGTCATCCAAAAACTTGAGGGCAAAGCGGGCAAGCATTTCCCCGCCCATCAGCCGAGCGCACGCGTCGTCATAATTAGCGCCGATCTTCTCATACGCCTCACGCATGGAAATCATGGATTAAAAACTCCTTTGGTCAAACTAAATCGTGGGAAACGCGACGACGTCGGCGGGGCGTGCCAACGTCTCGGCAATTTGGTCTTGCACCTCGAGCAGGCAATCGAGCAGCAGCGGGTTAAAGGTGCCGCACTTACCGTCCAGGATCATCTGGATCGCCTCCTCGTGCGGGATAGCGTCCTTGTATACGCGCACGCTCGTCAGTGCATCGTACACGTCAGCCACCGAAACCACCTGCGCGGCGATGGGAATTTCGTCGCCCTTAAGGCCATCGGGATAACCCTTGCCGTCCCAGCGCTCGTGATGCCAACGCGCAATCTGGTACGCATATTCCATAAGCGCATTGCCGGCGTGATGGCTGCCCAGCTCGAGCAGCATGTTGGCGCCAATCGTGGTATGCGTCTTCATAATCTCGAATTCCTCGGGCGTGAGGCGCCCGGGCTTGTTGAGGATCGCATCGTCAATCGACATCTTGCCAATATCGTGCAGCGCCGAAGCCAGGGCGATCGTGGAGCGTTCCTCATTGTCGAGGAAGATCGTGCCGCTACGCTGGACCAGATAGCCAAGCAGCAGCTCGGTCAGCTTTTCGATGTTCGTAACGTGCCTACCGCTCTCGCCGTTGCGAAGCTCCATGACGCCGGCCATGATGTCGATGAGCATGCGACTGTTCTTGACGCGCTCGTTGTACTGTTGTGACAGCAGGTTCGTCAGGCGGCGCTGTTTGGCGTACAGGCGGATGGTGTTGCTTACGCGGCGGCGCACGACACGGGAGTCAAACGGGCGGTTGATATAGTCCGAGGCGCCCAGCTCGTACGCGCGCAGAACCGCATCATCGGAATCCTCGCTCGAGATCATGATGACGGGCAGGCTATCGGCAACAGTTCGGCGTGACAGTTCGCCCAGTACCTCAAACCCGTTCATACCCGGCATGATGATGTCGAGCAGCACAAGCGACAGCTCATCGCCGTAGCGGTCAACCAAATCGAGCGCCGTACGGCCGTTGTCCGCCTCCAAGACGCGATACTCGTCCTTGAGCATCTCGTTGAGGATAATACGGTTCATCTCGGAGTCATCGACGATAAGCACCGAGGGTTTTTCGCTTTGGAAGGTCTCGATTGCATCGCTGTCGGTCACAACCGTACCGGGCTTTGCCTTGGCATGGCTTAAAAGCTGGACGGCACGGTTTACGCCCTCATCGACCGTCTCGCCATTGATGCGAACACCGCCCACGCATGCCGTAAGGCTTACATGCTCGTGACCAGGGACAATCGTGGCATGGACGGCATCGGATACATGACGCAGACGACGGGCAAAGTCATCGGAGGGGATATTGGGCATGACGGCCACGAACTTGTCGCAGCCAAGGCGCACAAGCTCGTCAGTCGAACGAATGCCGCCCCGAATCGCCGCCGCCACGGCGCCGAGCGCGAGGTCGCCGGCATGACGACCACAGGTATCGTTGAAGACCCTAAAATCATCGAGGTCAATCATCGCAACGCCCGCGTTCATGCGGGCGTTGCGAAGCTTCTCCTCGTAATAGCGGCGATTACGAACGCTCGTCAGCACATCGGTGTAGACAAGGTCCTCTTCTGCGACCTCTTGTTCATCGATCGGGCGCACCATCAGCAAAACGTGAGGCTCGCCCTCGACCGTCAAAGAGCGCACGCGAGCACGGTACTCGACGCCGTCGTTGAGCAGCCGCTCCGATATCTCATCCGAAGTCGCCAAGGCCTCAAGACTTGACTGACGCAGGCAAGGGCACCGATCGCCGGCGAGCAGGCAGTTGCGCTCGCTTTTGACCTGATCGGCCGACATCAGACGGACCACGGGGTAAACCTTCGCGACACGGGCAACCTCGGCGGCAGCCTCTTCGTCGGTTAGATTGGCCTCGTGATTATTGAGCATATAGGGCCCTTTCAATCGTTGCGTTTGATAGCAGTTGGTATCAAATGGTACAAGGGTAGCATCTTGTTGATGCAGGTAAGCGCATGAATATCGTTACATTTTCATGAGTTGGCAAACGGTATATTTGGAGCTGCAGACGCAAGGTTTGGAGGGCGTTTGTTAACATCGCAGAAACGCTTGTGGGTGTCGGCCGCCAGGGTCATTAAATGCGTTGGAGCTCCAGGACATCGCGAACGGCCCGAACCGCTGCCGTCGGGCGATCTCGAAGACCGTTATGCGCTCCGGGAATCGTCACGAGCGGGCAGTCCAGGAACTCTGCAGCTGCTCGCGTGCCCGCCTCGCGGGACGTGCCAATCGAAAGCTCACCCAGGAACACAGCCGCCACGGCCCTCGAAGCACGCACGCTATCCCATTCGGGCGCATAGGTCATGGCGAGCCCATATTCGTTTGCCATGAAACAACGACCGTTGCGCAGGGCATGTCTGGCTTCCGCCTCAGTTGTCTTGGGAGCCTCGGGGTCCGGATCTCCGATGGCGCCCAAGAAGACCCTCAATGCCCTCGAGACCTTCCCCGCCGCAATCATGTCAAGCAAAACGGGGGCCACGCCCAGACCAGCGCCCTCGTCCGTAACGGCGGGCTCATGAAGGATCACACGCGAGACGACGGCGGGGTTTGTACGAAGAAGCTCCAGGGCCACCAGCGTACCGGCGCTGTGCGCGAGCACGTTTGCCGGAGCACCGATGTGCTCGATAACGGCTTGCAGGTCGGCTGCCTGAACGGTGAGGTCGTAGCGGCCGTCCGCAGCATCGCCGCTCTCGCCGCAGCCGCGGCGGTCGTAGGCAATCACGCGATAGTCGCGGCTGAGCTCGCGGGCGATGCCGTCAAAAAAGACACCGTCGACGCAGGCACCGTGCACGCATACCAGGGCAGGCGCGTCGGACGGCACGTCCGGGCCGGCATACTCGCGACAGGCAATCGTGGTGCCCGCATTCTCAACCGTAAAATCCATATTGCGCCTCATCGTCTTGTGCCTTGTTAACACATTAACTGTACCCGACCCGATACCTTTCATGGCGCGGTATCGAGGGCGGAGTTAAAAATCGAAACCTGCAAAGCACAAGCCCGGACCATACGTTGGCGCCGATGCTATGCTTAGGCACAACTATCTTGAGGAGCATATTTCTATGTCTACGTTTTTAAATGCCAGCCCCATCTTTGGGCCCGTCCGCAGCCGTCGTCTTGGCCTCTCGCTCGGCGTCAACATGATGCCCGCCAGCGGCAAGATTTGCACCTTTGACTGCATCTACTGCGAGAACGGTCTCAACGCCGAGCGCCCCTGCCACGAGCCGTATAACACCGCTGCCGTGGTGCTCGACGCGCTCGAGGCCAAGCTGTGTGAGATGTCGGCCGAGGGCGAGCTGCCCGATGTGATCACGTTTGCCGGCAACGGCGAGCCCACCGCCGCGCCGGAGTTTCCCCAAGCGATTGCCGGTGCCGTTGCACTGCGCGACGAGCTCGCCCCGAACACCAAGATCGCCGTGCTCTCCAACGGCACGCGCGCCGATCGCCCCGAGGTGCACGATGCGCTCATGATGGTCGACGACAACATCCTCAAGCTTGATACCGTTGACCCGACATTTATCCAGCTGCTCGACCAGCCCGTCGGCCCGTACGACGTTGAACATCAGATCGAGACGTTCGCAAGCTTTGACGGCCACGTCATTATCCAGACGATCTTTTTGACGGGCGAGTACCAGGGTAAGTCCATCGACAACACCGGCGAGGAATACGTTGGTCCTTGGCTCGCAGCGCTTGAGCGCATTCGCCCGCAGGAAGCAACCATTTACACGGTGGCGCGCGAGACGCCGGTCGCCGGCCTTGCCAAGGCAGCACCCGAGGTGCTCGACGCCATCGCCGCACGCGTCCAAGCCCTCGGCATCCCCTGCCAAGTGAGCTACTAGCACGAGGCCACGATCCAGGCAGCCAGCGCCCCCTCTCACCCCATCAGTTGCGGTGATATAGTTCCTGTTTATGCCGTTAAACCGCTTAAATCGGAACTATATCACCGCAACTCATATAGGCATGTTAGTGGGCTATACTAGCTGCGGATGAAAGGAAGTTAGCCATGTATGACAACGGACCCGTGCCCGGCCGCAACGACGCCTGCTGGTGCGGCAGCGGCAAAAAATATAAGAAATGTCACAGCGCCTTCGACGAGCGCCTCGAGCGCCTGTGGGAGGAGGGCTGGGAGGTTCTGCCCCGCACGCTCTACAAGACGCCCGCCGACATCGAGGGCATCAAGCGCTCGGCCGCCATCAACGTGGGTGTGCTCGACTACGTGGGCGAGCATATCGCCGCCGGTATGACCACCAACCAGATCGACCAGATGATCTACGACTATACCGTCGAGCACGGTGGCACGCCGGCCGACCTCCACTACGAGGGCTACCCCAAGAGCGTGTGCACCTCGATCAACGACGTGGTCTGCCACGGCATCCCCTGCGATGCGGACGTGTTGCACGAGGGCGACATCATCAACGTGGACTGCTCCACAATCCTAGACGGCTACTTTAGCGACTCGAGCCGCATGTTCTGCATCGGCGAGGTCTCGGCCGAGCGCCAGCGCCTAGTCGACGTCACCCGTGCCAGCGTGGAGGCGGGTCTGGCGGCCGTCAAGCCATGGCTGCCGTTGTCCGTTATGGCCGAGGCCGTGCAAAAGACCGTCGAGGACGCCGGCTTTAGCGTGGTGCGCGAGTACGGCGGACACGGCATCGGTAAGGAGTTCCACGAGGACCCGTTTGTGGGCTTTACCACCGAGGCGCCCGATGTGGACACCATCATGGCTCCGGGCATGGTCTTTACCATCGAGCCCATGGTCAACGCCGGGGCGCCCGACATCAAGATTAGCAAGGGCGACGGTTGGTGCGTGCGCACCAAGGACGGCAGCGATTCGGCCCAGTGCGAGGTACAGCTCGTGGTGACCGAGGACGGCTACGAGCTGCTGAGCTGGTAGCCGTGGATGCGCCGGGCTTCACGATGGATATGTTAACCATCGCGAAGCCCGGCGTTTTTATAGCGTTTTGCCTGATAAAACCTGCCAAAATAAACCTGTCCCTTTTTGGTAGGTCGAGCGGAGAGGACTGCTTGTGAACATTCTGGTTTTGTTGCCCGTCAACGACCGTCATCGCGCAATTCTTGAGTCGAGCGCTCCGGGCGAAGACTTTATCTACACGAGCGCCGACGCCGCCACGCACGAGCAGGTCGCCGATGCCGACGTGATCCTGGGCAACATCGACCCTGACATGCTCACGGCATGCGAGCATCTCCAGCTGTTGCAATTGCAGACCGCCGGCTATGACGACTACCTTGCTGCTGGCACCGTGCCGGCTGACGCCAAGCTGTCTTGCTCGATCGGCGCCTACGGTCAGGCCGTAAGCGAGCACATGTTTGCCATGGTACTGTCAATGATGAAGCGCCTGCCCGGCTATCACGACTTGCAGCGCGAGCATCGCTGGGAGGATTTGGGGCCGGTTACCTCGCTCAAAAATGCCAACGTGCTGGTGCTGGGCGCAGGCGATATCGGCGGCCACTTTGCCACGCTCTGCCGCAGCATGGGCGCACACGTCCGCGGCATCAAGCGCCATCCGCTCGTCTACCCCATTGTATTTGAGGACATGGACGGCATGGATGCCCTGTCTGAGCGCCTGGCCGAGGCCGATGTCGTCGCATCCTTTATGCCCAGCACACCCGAGACCCGCGGCCTGGCGAACGCCGAGTTCTTCGCCGCGATGAAGCCGGGCGCCTTCTTTGCCAACGGCGGTCGCGGCGATCTTGTGGTCGCCGAGGACTTGGTTGCCGCTCTGGAGTCGGGACATCTCGCCGGCGCCGCGGTCGACGTCACCGACCCCGAGCCGCTGCCCGCCGCAAGCCCGCTGTGGGATGCGCCCAACATGCTCATCACGCCGCACGTCTCCGGTTGGTTCCACTTGGAGGCTACGCTCAACAATGTGGTCGACATTGCCGCAGAGAATCTGCGTCACCTGCAAGCCGGCGAAACTTTACGTTGTTGGATCGAACATCAGAACCACCCTTAAAAAGGGTGGTTTGCTCTTAGGGTATAACCCACGGGCCCCGGGCTCGCGTCTAAAGGCGCGGGCCCGGACTTCGTCCAGGCCTAGTGCATCTTGACCCGTGGCGCGCCGGTCGAACCGGCGGGATCACCCCCTCTTGAAGGGGTCCTCGTACTCCTTCACGCTCAGCTTGTCCAGCGCGATGTCGTGGGACTCCTGCTCCCTGATGTACTTGGCGATCGTCGCCTCGTTCAGGCCGACGGTGGACACGTAGTAGCCCTCCGCCCAGAACTTCCTGTTGCCGAACTTGTACTTGAGGTTGGCGTGCCTGTCGAATATCATCAGCGAGCTCTTCCCCTTCAGGTAGCCCATGACGCTCGCGACGCTGTACTTCGGCGGGATCGCCAGCAGCACGTGCACGTGGTCGGGCATCAGGTGCCCCTCGATTATCTCGATCCCCTTGTACTCGCACAGCTTCCTGAGGATCTCCCCTATGTCGCTCCTGATTTGGCTGTAGATCACTTTGCGCCTATACTTCGGCGTGAACACGATGTGGTACTTGCACATCCACTTCGTGTGGGAAAGGCTGTAGGCCTTCTGGGCCATGGCGACCACCCCTTCGACTCGAATTCCTGACGGCCTGAACAATCGTCAATATCGGTCGGAGGGGTGGCTTTGTAAAGCCGTTTGTCTCCACCCGCGTAGCGGGTGGTTTAAAGCTGGCCGCTGCGCGGCCAGCAGACTAAAGTCTTGAATTAGGGTTCCGCCGTTCTAACGAACGGCGGACCGGTCGACGCTGCGCGCCGCCCAGAGCGACAATTTGTCATTCAAAAGGCAAGGCATGACCAGAAGGTCTATGCCTTGCCTTTTTCATGCCAACTTGTTCGCTCTGGACATCGCTCGCTGACGCTTGCTCAACCTGCGGTGTCTCAACAATTCCGTCCAGCTGTTGGCATTGCGGCATTTTCCCAGATAAAACCTGCATAATAAACCTGTCCCTTTTAGCAGGTTTTAGAGCTCCACGCTTTCGGCGCCGTTGATGGTTAGGTTGCGCTCGTAGAAGGCGGTGAGGGCGCGGATGGCGTACATCACGTCGCGCACGCCGCCGGTCTCGTAGCTCGAGTGCATGGCAAGCTGCGGCAGGCCCACGTCCACGGCATGCATGCTCACCTGCATATTGGACAGGTTACCGAGCGTGGAGCCGCCGGCCATATCGCTCTTGTTGGCGAAGGCCTGCGTGGGCACGTCGGCGTCATCGCAGATGGCCTGGACCACCGCGCGGCTAAAGGCATCGGTGCAGTAGTGCTGGTTGGCGGCTTCCTTGATGACGATGCCGCCGTTAAGCACCACCTGATTGCGAGCATCGCACTTCTCGGCGTGGTTGGGGTGCACGGCATGTGCATTGTCGCAACTTACAAGCATCGATGCGGCAAGTGCACGATGGTACGACTCGTCGTCAAAGCCCAGCGAGCCGTTAATGCGGCGCAGTGCATCGGCCAAGAACGTCGACATGGCGCCCTGCTTGGTCTCGGAGCCAACCTCCTCGTTATCAAAGCAGCAGAAGACCGAAACGTCGTGCGCGTTCTCGGCACCCAAAAATGCCTGCAGCGAGGTGTAGGCGCAGGCCAGATCGTCGAGCTTGGGCGTCGAAATAAACTCGTCGGCCCAGCCCCAAATGCGCGCATCCTGGCGATTGACCAGGAACAGATCGCGGCCCAGAATTTGCTCGGGCTCAACATCCAGCTCGTCGGCGATCAGAGCATCAAAGTCGCCCTGCTTAAGGTCACCAGCGCTGATGAGCGGGCACAGGTCGACGGCGCGGTTGGGCGCAAAGCCCTCATTAACGCCACGATTCATATGGATGGCAAGGCTCGGGATAATAGCGACCTCGCGCTCGGTGGCAAGCAGGCGGCTCTCAATACGGTCGCCTTCGCGCACCAACACGCGGCCCGCGAGCGCCAGCGGGCGATCGAACCAGGTGTAGTCGATCATGCCGCCGTAGGCCTCGGTGTTCAGGCGCAACGTCTCACCTGCGCCATCGAGCTCGGGCACAGCCTTGACCTTAAACGTCGGCGAGTCGCTGTGCGACGCCGTGAGCTGAAAATGATAGTCGCCGGCAACGCCGTCCTCGCCCCACGTAGCAGCCAGGTCCTCGCCCACCTTAAAGGCAACGACACTCGAGGTGTTGCGCTGCGTGTAATAACGCCCGCCCGGCTCGATGTCCCATGCCGCGTTCTCGGGCAGGTAGGTAAAGCCCGCCTCGTCGAGCTCGGCCATAATGGTCGCCGCCGTATGGAACATGCTGGGGCATGCCTCGATAAAGTCGATAAGGTCGTTGGCGGCCTCGATATCGTCGGCCGTCACATGCGCGCGCTCGGGCGTTTCCTGATCCGTCATGCTCTCCCCTTTCGCTGGGTTGATGGTCCCCTCCAGCATACCCCGCCACGCCAGCGCCGCACTCTTCATTCCGTGTTTAATCCCGCGCCGCTCACCAAGTTGAGCCATCATGCCCGCGCTCCTTTTGCGACAATTACGCTAACAGGACGAGAGGAGCCGTCATGAAGCCACGTAACATTGCCATCGCCTGCGGTGTCGCGGGCGTCGCCGTCGGCCTTGCCGCTGCCGCCGGCATCGTTTACCGCAAGCAAATCAAATCCGCTGCGTCGCTCAAACGCTTGACCGGCTACGCGGATGGCTATGACCTGTACGCAATCGACATCGCCTACGACTACGACCTCGACTGCATCATCGCCGCCGATGTGCGCGACGACCAGGCCTACATCGATGCTGTGGTGGCACAGGTGTTGCCCGGCGTGCCAGCACATGTCCAGGCGCCCCAGTTTGCCTGCAGCGCTTTTGTCGCCGTAGATGCCGAAGGCCGCGTGCGCACCGGTCGCAATTACGACTTTAAGGACGACACCTCGGCGCTGCTGGTGCGCAATCACCCACGCAACGGCTATGCCTCCATCGGGTTTGCTGCCCTTAACAACCTGGGCGATAACACTCCGTTTGACTCCGTCGGCGGACGCGCCGCCGCACTCATGGGCCCGTTTGCCCAGCTCGACGGTGTTAACGAATGCGGCGTGTCCATTGCCGTACTCACTCTGGATTCCAAGCCCTGTGACCAGGACACGCAACGCCCCGTCATCAATACCTCGCTCGCCATCCGCCTGGTGCTCGACCGTGCCGCCACCACGCAAGAAGCTGTCGACCTGCTTTCCGCCTACGACATGCACGCCATGGCAGGACGCGATTACCACTTCTTTATCAACGACGCCGCCGGTGACGCGCGCGTAGTAGAGTGGGATCCGCGCGATCCGAACCGTGCTTTCAAAGCGACTCCCGTACGCCAGGTTACGAACTTCTACGCTTGCTATGGCGACGAAGTGCTGCCCGACCAAAAGAATGACGAGCTGGGCCATGGTAAAGAGCGCGCCGTCGCAATCGCCGATGTCCTTGACGCCCACGCCGGTGCCCAGGACGAGGCAGTCGCTTGGAAGACCCTTCGCGCCGCAGCCCAAGAGCCCAATCCGGAAGACATCACCAGCAATACGCAATGGTCGGTCATCTTTGACAATACCGAGCCCGCTGCCGCCATCACTCTGCGCCGCCACTGGGGCGACGTCGACGCCTTTGCGCTGTAAGGAGCCAGGCCCGTCGACCTTACGTTCCCTGACGTTGCTTACATTTCCATACGCTTGAGCTAACACGTTTTACCCCCGTATCAACAGTGTGCGGGGGTAAACTTATGCGCATGTTATAACTTGCCCGGAAGGATTCATCATGCTCAGGATCGGTCTTCTTACCAGTGGCGGCGACTGCCAGGCGCTCAACGCCACCATGCGCGGCATCGTCAAAACGCTTATGACCAATAGCGAAGAGCCTATTGAGATCTATGGTTTTGAGGACGGCTACCAGGGCCTTATCTACAGCCGGTTCCGCGTCATGACGCCCGCCGATTTTAGCGGCATCCTTACCCGTGGCGGCACCATCCTGGGCACGAGCCGTACGCCGTTCAAGCGCCTGGATATTCCCGAGGCCGACGGCGTCGAGAAGGTGCCCGCAATGGTCCACACCTATCACAAGCTGCAGCTCGACTGCCTGTTTATGCTGGGCGGCAACGGCTCCACCAAGACCGCCAACCGCCTGCGCGAAGAGGGCCTCAACGTTATCGCCCTGCCCAAGACCATCGATAACGACACCTGGGGCACCGAGTTGACGTTTGGCTTTACGAGCGCCATCGACGTCGCCACCAAGTGCATCGACGACATCCACACCACTGCCTCGAGTCACGGCCGCGTGTTTGTCATCGAGATCATGGGCCACAAGGTCGGCTGGATTCCGCTGTATGCCGGCGTCGCGGGCGGCGCGGACGTCATCCTGATTCCCGAAATCCCCTACGACATGGACAACGTCATCAAGACCATCGAGCATCGCATGGAGACCGGCAGCCGCTTTACCATCGTGGCCGTCGCCGAGGGCGCTATCTCCAAGGAGGACGCGGCGCTGTCCAAGAAGGAATACAAGAAGAAGCTTGCCGAGCGCACGAGCCCGTCAATCGTGTACGACATCGCCAAGGAGATCGAGGCCAAGACCGGTCGCGAGACCCGCGTCGCCATCCCCGGCCACACGCAGCGCGGCGGTCAGCCCGACGCCCAGGACCGCATCTTTGCGACCCAGTGCGGCGTCGAGGCGGCACTGGGCTGCCTGCGCGGCGAATTTGGCTACATGATCGCCCTGCGCGACGGCAAGATGTGCCACATGCCGCTCGAGGAGGTCGCCGGCAAGCTCAAGTATGTCGACCCCCAGAGCGATCTGGTGCGCGAGGCCAAGGCGTTGGGCATCAGCTTCGGCGACGAATAGCCTCGGTTGGAACTGCTCTCATCGGAGGCCCCAGGGCTTACTTCCCAAATCTTTCCGCAGGACGGAAGGACCCCGCCGCGCGAAGCGCACGGCGGGGTCCTGACATGTCCGAGGACGATTTGGGAGGAAAGCCCTGGGGCCTCCTGCGGTAACTAGGGAGGCCGAGGCTATTCGTCTTCTTGCTGCAAATGCGTGGGCTGAGATTTTGGGATGTTGCAGGCTCTTAGCTGAGAGTAGCACTGACATTTGTCCTGAAATGGCTGGTCGTTAGGGGTTGCTACCGGTAGTTGCGGTAGGGTTGGGGCAGATTCTAACTAGAAATGGTGGTCGCTACCGGTTGTTCTCGGCATACTCGGCTCATTCGATTCGACCATCAAACGAAAGGAACCACCATGGATCTTGCGATGGCACAGCGCCTCGTCGATCGCCGTAAAGCTGCCGGCCTTTCTCAGGAGGCGCTTGCTGCCCAGCTGGGCGTAAGCCGCCAGGCTGTTAGTAAATGGGAGCGCAGCGAGTCCTCACCCGATACCGATAACCTCATTGCGCTCGCCGCGCTGTATGGCGTGCCGTTGGACGAGCTGCTATATGGGGAGGCGGCCAACGATGCCGACGACCTGGAGAACGGTAGCGCCGACACCGAGACGGCGGATGTGGCTGACGAGGCTGAGGATTCTGCCGAGCACGCCGATTGCGGCGACAAACCACTTGTCGACATTTCCCTCGCGCGCGGTATCCACGTCATTGATCCCAATAAAGGCGAGGAAGTCCATGTTGGCTGGAGCGGCATCCATGTGACCAATGAGCGCAAGGGCGAAGAGGTGCATGTGGGGCCGGGCGGCGTGCATATCGATACGCTTGAGGACGATGGACATAGCGTGCGCACCAATGACGACGGCACCGTCACCATCGACGGCGAGACGTTTTCCAGCTGGAAAGAAGCACACGACAAGCTCGACCATCATGGCAAGCATTTCCACACCAAGGTCGGACGTGCATGGAACAAATTCCCCTTCCCCGCACTTGTCACTCTTGCCTATCTGGTGCTCGGCATTGTCTACGGCACATGGGGCATGGGGCTTTTCCTCGTCTTTTTGGTTCCCGTCTACTACGCGATTGGTGACTTCATCGATCGACGCCACCTGTCTAAGCTGATCGAGGTCATCTACCCGGCAGCCGCCATCGCTTGGTTCCTCTACATGTGGCTCTGTTTGGGACAGCCCCATCCTGCATGGATCGTCCTCATCACGATTCCCATCGTAAAGGCGCTCATGCGCTGGCGCCGCAAACAATGGAAGCACCGCAAACAGGCCTAACACGCTCCGACCCAGCAGCACCCAACCGCCCCCGCCCTTCTCCTAAGTTGCGGTGAGATAGGGACTGTTTTGAAGCTCCAAAGCGCCAAACAGTCCGTATATCACCGCAACTTACAAACAACTGGGTCAGTTCCGGCACGGAGATTAGCATTGAGCTGACCGCGCGCCAAGAAAAGGGCCTATTTACTACGTTTAACTCGAGAGGGCCGACCATACCCGCCTTTTCCGAAAAATGGCAAGCCCTCTACCTGCGGTTTTAATTTCATAATCTTTGTCACGGTCGAGGGTGTGGTAGCAAACGTAGTAGATAGGCCCATTTTGTGGCATACGACCCATACAAGCCCAATCTCGAAGGCTAAAGAGAGCCTCTCATCCACGCCTGTGAGCGAAAACCAAATAGAATGAAAGGCAAATGGAAAGCCCGTTTGACGGGGCAAACGCCGGGCCACCTAATGGTTGTCCGGCGTTTGCCCAGATAAAACCTGCCAAAATAAACCTGTCCCTTTTTGGCAGGTTACTCGGCGCTCTTGAGGGCGCCGACCATGTCGATCTTGTTGAGGGTACGGTTGGTGGCGAGGTTGACGATAAACGTAAAGCCAAATGCCAGCAGAACGGACAGCACATAGCTCAGCGGCTCGACCTCGACGTCAAAGTACAGCGACGGCATCTGCAAGATGTACGTAAAGCTCTCGGCCAGCGCACCACCCAGCGGTACGCCCAGCGCGGCTCCGATCGCCGTAAGAATCAACGTCTCCTTGTTGACGTAGTGGTGCACCTCGCCACGGCGGAAGCCCAGCACCTTGATAGTCGCCAGCTCGCGTTCGCGCTCCGAGATGTTGGTGTTAGACAACGTAAATACCACCACAAACGACAGACACGCCGCCATAAAGGTCACAAGCACCACGACCGAATTGATAATCGTAAAGTTTGCCTCATAGTTTTCCCAATGCTCGGCGGTACTCGACAGCGTAATCCAACCATCGCTCTTAAGACGGTTGGTAAACGCAATCTGATCGGCCGACGAACCCTTAAGCAGCGCAAGGATGCCGTTGAGGCGCGCGCTTCGACCGAACGCGCGCTCATAGGTGCCCTGCGTCATGTAAAGCGTGTTGCCTAGATAGTTGAGCGAGATGTCGCTGACTTTGACCTTGGCAACATTGAGCGACGAATCCTGGACGTGAGCCGTGTCGCCCGGCTTGATCCCCAGCACCAGCTGAGAGCTCTTGCTCAAATACACATCCCCGTCACGCAGGGCGAGCGGTTCTTTGGACTCATCCTCCAGGCGCACGTAATCGCCCAAGTCGCCCGTGCGGTCGTCGGGAATCACGATGAGCTGCACGGTCTCGCTCTTACCGCCAAATGTAAAGGTGACGTTGTCTGTCATAATCGGCAGCGTCGAAGTCACGGTCACGTTGGAATCCTTGGCTGCACTGCGCTCATCCAACGCCGCGCACGTCTGCGAAAAATCATCGGGGTTGGCGACCGCCAGCAAATCGTAGCGTGTGATGTGGCCGTACTGCTTGGGCGACAGCGCGACCGACGTATCACGGATGCCCATGCCGCAGATCACAAGCGCGGTGCAACCCGCGATGCCGAAGATGGTCATAAAGGCGCGCTTTTTGTAGCGGAACAGGTTACGCGCCGCCACCTTGTTCAAAAAGCCCATGCGGCGCCAGATAAAGCCGATGCGCTCGAGCAAGATGCGCGAGCCAGCGCGCGGGGCCTTGGGGCGCATGAGCGAGGCAGGGGTCTCGGCCATCTCGTGGCGGCAGGCGACAATCGTGGCGCCCACCACGCCCACGGCAAACAGCGCCACCGACACAATCGACGACACGATGTCGTACGAAAGCAGCATCTGGGGCAGCGAATACATGTCGTCGAACACCGTAAACAAGAACAGCGGCAGGCCCACAAAGCCGATGATATTGCCAAGCACGCCGCCGATCAGACAAGCCCACAGCGCATAGTCCACGTATTTGGACAGGATGCATCCGCGCGAATAACCGAGCGCCTTATACAGGCCGATGAGCGTGCGCTCCTCCTCGACCATACGCGTGGCGGTGGTGAGGCTGATGAGCACGGCGACGATAAAGAAGATGAACGGGAACACCGTGGCGATGGCCTCAATTGACGAGCTGTCGCTCTCCACGCTCGAGTAACTTGCGATGTTGCCGCGGTCCTGGATGTACCAGGTGCATTCGCCCAGATCGGAAAGCTCGGCGCGGGCATCGGCAAACTGTTGATCGGCGGCGGCGCGACGCTGATCCAGGTCGGCTTGCGCCTGCGCACGCTCGTCGCTGCCCTCGGCCATGCGGTTGATGTTGTCCTGCTCAATCCCAAAGAGCATATTCGCCTGACGCTCAGCCGCGTCCAAGCTCGCCGGCGTGTCGACCGTCAGCTCCTGGGCGCGCGCCTTCTCACGCTCCTCGCGGATCTTCTCGATATTGCCCTTGACCTCATTGATCTTTGCCGCGTAGGAATCCGAATAGGAGTTGAGGCTCTTGGCTCCCTCGACGATCACGTGGACCGCGGAGTAGGAAGAAGATGTCGCGGCGTCCTCGCTCACATAGAACTTATAGTCCGCCGCCGAAGCAGCGCGAAAGGCGTTGACTGTCGAGTCAGAACTTACATCAGTGGGGTCGAGGACCTCAGCCGTAATGGTGTAATCGCCCGCGGCAAACTGGTCCTTGGCGCTTTGATTGGACGAGCTCGCGTCATTGGCGGCAAAACTCACCGTATCGCCGATTTTCTTGCCCGATGCCTTCAGGAACTTCGAAGTCACCGCGACTTCATCAGCGCTCTCGGGCAAATCGCCGTTCACGAGCACCGGCTGATCGATGTTCTCCTTGGAGAGACTCTGCACGACCACGCGCTCGCGCGTTGTGCCCACGGCGGTGTAGGCGGTCTCGGTGTAGATGCCCTCGGCCGTTTCGACGCCATCGACCTCTTGTATGGCGTCGAGATCATCGTCAGTCAGGCCATAGGTCGACTGCACGTTAATGTCATAGACATTTTGCTGGTCGAAGTAGGCATCAACCGAATCACACAGGTCCTCGCAACCCGCCTTAAGGCCGCACATCACGCTCACGCCAAGCGCGGTGATGACCACGATTGACAAAAAGCGCTTAAGACTGCCTCGGATTGTGCGGTAGATGCCACGGCGAAAAACCGTCGGCACCATATCGTTTGAGCTTTGGGCAGTGCGGTAGGTCGTAAAATCCTGCTCGCGCTCCGTGTTCTGCGCGTCGCGGCGTAGGCTGTTTTGGCGGTCTTGGTCCATGGGCGCTACCACTCGATCGTCTCGATAGGCACGGGATTTTGCTGGACCGTCTCGCTCTCCACGCGACCGTTCTTAAAGCGGATCAGGCGATCGGCCATGGGCGCCAGCGCGGAGTTGTGGGTGATGATGATGACCGTAATGCCCTGCTTGCGGCAAGTGTCCTGCAGCAGCTGCAAGATCTGCTTGCCGGTTTTATAGTCAAGTGCGCCCGTGGGCTCGTCGCACAAAAGCAGCTTGGGGTTCTTTGCCAGTGCGCGGGCAATGGACACGCGCTGCTGCTCGCCGCCCGAAAGCTGCGCGGGGAAGTTGGCGAGGCGCTCACCCAAGCCAACCTGGCAAAGCGTTTGCTCGGCATCGAGCGAATCAGGGCAGATTTGCGCCGCAAGCTCAACATTTTCGAGCGCCGTCAGGTTGGGGACCAGATTGTAGAACTGGAAGACAAAGCCGACGTCGGCGCGGCGGTATTCCACGAGCTGCGCCTCGTTAGCGGAGCTCACATCGCGCCCGTCCACCGTCACGGTGCCGGAAGTCGCCGTATCCATGCCGCCCAGAATGTTGAGCGCCGTGGTCTTGCCGGCACCCGAAGCACCCAAAATGATGGCGAGCTCGCCGCGCTCGACCGTAAAGCTCGCGCCGTCGAGTGCGTGAATGCGGGCGTCGCCCTCGCCGTATGCCTTGATGACGTCTTTGAATTCGATATAAGCCATCGATCGGTTCCCATCTGGTCGGATAACTCTTTAGTATTACCCATTTCGCACCGACTAAAAAGGGACGGGTTTATTTTGGCAGGTTCTATATGGGGAAACGGCAGCTATAGATGAGGCGCCGGGGAGGCAGAGAAATCATCGATGGGGTCAGGCCGACCGCCAAACACAACGCACGCATCTCAATCTGTCAGCCAAATCATTCGAACAGCTGTTCGTTTCTATGATATGATTCAGCTATCTAAGCAGGCCAATACGCAGAAAGGCGGCCAACATGGCGTTCGACTTTAAGAAGGAATGCAAGGAGCTCTACAGACCTGCGAGCAAGCCGAGTATCGTAACTGTCCCGCCTATGAGCTACGTTGCCGTTCGCGGAAAGGGCGACCCAAATACCGAAGGTGGCGAGTATCAAAATGCCCTGCCGCTGCTTTACGGCATCGCCTATACCGTCAAGATGTCAAAGAAAGGCTCAAGGAGTATCGAGGGCTATTTCGACTTTGTGGTACCGCCGCTCGAGGGCTTCTGGTGGCAAGACTCCCCGAGCGGCGACATCGATTATGTACGCAAGGACGATTTCAACTTTATCTCGTGCATCCGCCTGCCCGATTTCGTCACTCAGGATGACTTTGACTGGGCGGTCGCGGAAGCCACGGCCAAAAAGAAACTGGACTTTTCTGCCGTCGAGCTGCTTAAAGTTGACGAGGGTCTCTGCGTTCAATGCATGCATACCGGACCCTATGACAGCGAGCCGACAACCGTAGACGCCATGCATGAATACGCGACCGAGCAGGGCTATGTCCCCGACTTCTCAGACAACCGTTTACATCACGAAATCTATCTCTCCGATCCACGCAAATGTGCGCCGGAGAAACTTAAGACTGTGGTTCGTCATCCTATCAAGCGCGCTGAATAGCGTGGGGCGTCATTTCACGCGCTAGGTTTTAAGCCAGCCAACCAGCCGCCTCCTGGGCCGTCCGGTAATTATCTTGACGCGGCCCGTCGCATCTTATAAGTTTGTTTTGCTAAAGCTGGAAAGCCTCTCAACGATGCGCAACTCCAGCTCTTTTTCTATCAAGAGGCTTAAATGAAATACCGGAAGTCGCGGATATCCATCAACGAACAAATAGCACTATTGACAGAATACAGGGGTCTTAAGTGCTCTGATCAAAGCGAACTCGAGCGAGCTTTGGTCGAAGTCGGCCACTACAGACTGTCGGCCTACTGGTTTCCCTACAAAACCAAATGCAAGTCCGGGATTACCATCTTTCGCGAAGGCACAACATTCGAAACCATCATCTACACGTATGAATTTGACCGAGCCCTCCGGCAGTTAATGTTTGATGCGGTCGGCAGAATTGAGATCTACCTCAAAAGCAGAATTGCCTATCTTGCCTCTGAGGAACGCGGGCCTTTCTGTTACCCAGATGTCGCCATAACGAGACTCAACTCGGCATGTCCATCGCGCTTTGCGCCGCGCTGGGCTACGCAGCCGTCTTTGGCAGCGCCACCAATACGCTGCTCGCACCCATCCTGATTGGCTGCGAAGTCTTCGGTTTCGGTAATCTGCCGGCATTCTTCATCGTCTGCGTCGCGGCTTACCTGTTCAACATGGATAAGTCGATCTATGCCCTGCAGAAGCGGGCGTAGAAAGATGTCCAAGCAAGTGGTCTCAACCGGAAACGGCATCCCACTCTAAGGCTGTATTCCGGGACACGGTTTCCGTTTGGGACGCCATTCGGAAAGCGTGTCCCGTTCTTTCACGGCGTCCTAGTTATGCAAAGTGTTCGAGCGTTATTCCTCGTACGCGCCCTCAAGCCGCAGCAGCCACTCCTTGCGATCAAGCCCGCCGGCATATCCGTTGAGCGATCCGTCGGCCGCCACCACGCGATGGCACGGCACGATAATCGAAATGGGATTACGCGCGACTGCGGCCCCCACGGCACGGGGAGACACAACGGGCGTTTCATTTCCCGGTACACGATGTCGAGCCGCAACACGCTGGGCGATCTCACCATACGTAGCAACCTCGCCACGCGGAATAGAAAGCAGCTCGTACCAAACTTCACGCTGAAACGCCGTGCCGATCATATGTAACGGCGGCGTATACCGAGGCTCCTGCCCTGCAAAATAAGCATTCAGCCAAGCCCACGAACGCTCAAGCACCGAAGAAGCCGCACCATGGGCCGGATTCGCCGAAGACATGCCACCAATACCGGAAACCGCATCGGTACCTTCAACATGCTCTGCATCTTCTTTGAGAAGCGTAGCGCCAAAGTGCTCCTGTCCCTCAAACCAAAGCCCTGTCAAACCACGGCCATCAGCGGCAAGCAAAATCTCGCCCAAAGGCGAAGCAAACGTCGTCGTGACCACCAGCGGCTCCTTTCAAAACTCCGCACCATAATACCGCGAATTGTGCAGACAACCCCAATCGACCCCAAAGTCACCCAAGGCAGTAGGCGCGACAGCGTCGCAGCTGCCGGCCGCGCCCCACAGTCCCCAAAGGCGGCAGGCGCAAAGCGCCGAGGCCGCCGCCGGGACCAGGGCCCGCAACAGCCACGCGCCCCCATATCAGCCCAGCGGCCCCAACCAACAACGGCCCCATCGCAGGCCGCTTGCAGCAGCGTCACCGCAGGCGGGGGCCGGGCTAGTTTTCAGAACACTCCGCAGACCAGTGTGGCGCCTTGTCCGCGGCTCCGGAGGAGCAGGACAAGGCGCCACACATGGTCGAGGACGTTCTGAAAACTAGCCCGGCCCCCGCCGGACAGGTCACACTACTCGCAGAGCAGCTTAGCAATCTGGACGGCGTTAGTTGCCGCGCCCTTACGGATTTGGTCACCGCAGCACCAGAAGGTGATACCGCGCGCGGCCTCGGGGTTCGAGATGTCGCGACGCACGCGGCCGACCCAAATCAGGTCTTGGTCGGACGTATCCATCGGCATGGGGAAGCGGTCGTGCGCATCCTCGGCAGCCATATCGTCAACCAGCTTGACGCCGGGAGCGGCAGCCAGCGCAGCACGGGCCTCGTCAACCGTAATGTCACGCTCGAACTCGAGCGTGATGCTCTCGGAGTGCGAACGCAGCACGGGCACGCGCACGCAGGTGCAGTTCACGCGCAGCTCGGGCAGATGCATAATCTTGCGGCCCTCGTTTTGTAGCTTCATCTCCTCGGAGGTAAAGCCCTCCTCCTTGACGCCGCCAATCTGCGGAATCAGGTTGCTCGCCAGCTGGGCGGCAAAAGCGCGCGGCTCGGGAATCTCCTCGCCGCGGCCCAGGGCGGCCAGCTGAGCCTCGAGCTCGGCCATACCGGGAGCGCCGGCACCCGAAGCCGCCTGATACGTGGACACGATCATACGCTTAACGCCGGCAAGCTGGTGCAGCGGCCACGTGGGAACCAGACCGATAATGGTCGCGCAGTTGGGGTTGGCGATAAGGCCGTGATGCCACTTGATGTCGTCGGCATTGATCTCGGGCACGACCAGCGGTACCTCGGGATCCATGCGGAAGGCATGGCTGTTATCGACCACGACGGCGCCGCGCTTGACGGCCTCGGGCAGCAGCTCCTTCGCGATGTCGTCGCCGGCGGCGCCAAGCACAATGTCGCAGCCCTCAAAGGCCTCGGGGCAAGCCTCCTCAATCACAACCTGCTCGCCGCGGAACTCAACGGTTTTGCCCGCGGAGCGTGCACTTGCCAACAGCTTGAGCTTGCCGACCGGGAACTCCTGCTCGTTGAGGCACTCAAGCATCTGGGTGCCCACGGCTCCCGTCGCGCCCAAAATAGCAACCGTGTACTGTTTCATGCTTCCCCCTTTAAAGGTTGTGGCTTTTGCCCGCACGCCGAGCAGTCCGATTATTGTTGCCAGTGTATACAAGAACAGGGCGGGCACGAAACCCGCCCCGTCGAAACGAAACCGAAACGAAACGCCCCGCCGTAGATTTTGAGGCAACTCCCAAAAATCTAGCGAGATAGCAGCTACTTGTGGAGCGCAGCCAGAGCGGGATCGACCGGCGCGGAAGCCTCCAGGTCGGAGACCTTCACAATGCCGTTCTCATCGGAGAAGGCACGGTAAATGGTCCGAATCGCTAGGTCGAAGTCCTTCTCCTCGACACCTATGATGATGTTGATCTCGTCGCAGCTCTGCGAAATCATGCGCACGCTCACGCCAGCTTGACCAAGCATGCCAAACAGGTGGCCCGAGATGCCGGCACGACCACGCAGGTTGCGGCCGACGGTCGCGATAAGCGCCAAGCCCTCGACAACCTCGATCTCGAGCGGCTCGACCTCCTGCTGGATGTCGCCCACGAGCGAGTACAGCGAATCGTGCACATCCTTCTCCTGCACCACGGCGCCAAAGCGGTCGACACCGGTGGGCATGTGCTCGACGGAAACGTCATAGCGCTCGAACACCGAAAGTGCGCGGCGCATAAAGCCGACACGGGGCTTGGTACGGTCGCGGGCAACGTTGATGGCAACAAAACCGCGCTTGCCGGTCACGCCGGTAATGATGGGCTCTGCCTCGCCCTCATCAGCCGTCTCGCTAATGATGGTGCCGGGGTCCTGTGGCGCATTGGTGTTCTTGATGACCAGCGGAATGCCGGCCTCGCGCACGGGGAACACAGCCTCCTCGTGCAGGACGCTCGCGCCCATGTACGAAAGCTCGCGCAGCTCCTCGTAGGTAACGCGCGCAATGGGCTGGGCCTCGGGAACAATACGCGGATCGGCAGAATAGAAGCCCGAGACGTCGGTCCAGTTCTCGTACAGATCAGCGCCCAGGCACTTGGCCAGAATCGAGCCCGAGATATCGCCGCCGCCACGATCGAGCAGCTTGATCTGGCCCTCACGCGTCGCGCCGTAGAAACCAGGCATAACGAAGCCGCCCTGTTGGCCATACTCCTGCACCAGCTCGGAGGTGCGATTCATGCTGAGCGTACCGTCGTGATGGAACGCCACAACCGTCGCGGCGTCCAGGAACGGTAGGCCCAGGTACTCAGCCATCAGGCGAGCGGTGAAGTACTCGCCACGGCTCACGAGCTCCTCGGTAGAGTAGCCGCCCGAGCGGGCGCGCTCGGCAAAGGCCGCAAACTCCTCGCGGATGGGATAGGTGAGCTCCAGCTCGTCAGCGATATCAAAATAGCGCTGGCCAATGTCCTCGAGCAGTTCCTCGCACGAAACGTGATACTTAACGTGCGCGTTAACCAGGTAGAGCAGGTCGGTCACCTTGGTGTCGCCCTTAAAGCGGCGGCCGCAGGCAGAAACCACCACAAAACGGCGGGCAGGGTCGGCATCGACGATGGCCTTGATCTTCTTGAAGTGTTCGGCGTCGGCGACCGACGAGCCGCCAAACTTGGCAATCTTAATCATGGGCTTGAGGTTACCTTTCTAAAAGCCTCTGCAAACCTGTTTTGCGCGCTCTGATACCATGGTTTCACCGATTGGGACCAAGGCATCCGAGGAGCAGTGTTATATGGGAACTTATCATAGTACACGAGGACGCACTTTATCGTGCTCAAGCAAGGTGGCAATCCGCACCGGCATCGCTCCCGACGGGGGTTTGTTTGTCTCGGACGAGCTCGGCACCCAGCAGGTCGATATCAGCTCGCTTGCAGATAAATCGTACTTTGAAATCGCTCAAGATGTGTTGGGAATGTTACTGAATGATTACACGGCCGAAGAAATTTCGGCGTGTGTCGACGAGGCATACCGCGGCACGTTCGCGAGTGAGGAGGTTACGCCGCTCGTCAAACTCGACGCTGCGCCGGGCGCTGACGCCCCTCAGACCTATGTGATGGAGCTCTTTGGCGGCCCCACAAGCGCCTTCAAGGACGTCGCCCTGCAGATGCTCCCCCGTCTGATGGCCCGCACTTCCGCCAAGGACGGCGGCGCCGAGCGCATCATGATCGTCACCGCCACGTCGGGCGACACCGGCAAGGCCGCACTCGCCGGTTTTGCCGACGCGCCGGGCACGGGCATCACCGTCTTTTATCCCGAGGGCAAAGTCAGCCGCGTGCAGAATCTGCAGATGTCCACGCAGGAGGGCGATAACGTCGCCGTCTGCGGCATCCGCGGCAACTTTGACGACGCCCAGAGCGCCGTCAAGCGCATCTTTGCCGATAAGGAGCTTGCCGAGCGTCTGGAGGCCGCAGGCACGGTGCTTTCGAGTGCCAACTCCATCAATGTCGGCCGTCTGGTACCGCAGGTCGTCTACTACTTTGCCGCCTATGCGCAGCTGCTGCGCGCCGGCGCCATCGAGGCCGGCGACGCCGTAGAGTTCTGTGTGCCCACCGGCAACTTTGGCGATATCTTGGCCGGCTACTACGCCAAGCGCATGGATCTGCCCGTCGCCAAGCTCGTCGTGGCGAGCGACAAGAACAACGTGCTTGCCGACTTCCTGACCACCGGCGTTTACGACCGTAACCGTCCGTTTTTCACGACCATCTCGCCGTCGATGGACATCCTTATTAGCTCCAACCTGGAGCGCATGCTCTACTTCCTGTCCGACGGCGACTGCGAGCTTGTTGCCGGCCTTATGGAGCAGCTTGCCCAGACGGGTCGCTACGAGGTGCCTGCCGAGCTGCTGGCCAAGATCCAGAGCGTGTTTGGCTGCGGCTGGGCCAGCGAGGACGAGGTCCGCGCCGCCATCAAGAGCTGCTGGGACGCAAATGGCTACGTGATCGACCCGCACACCGCTTGCGGCTATCACGTCTTTGAGCAGGTCGCCCCCGCCGAGGGCGCCAAGGCCCGCGTGCTGCTTTCGACCGCCAGCCCCTACAAGTTCCCGCGCGCCTGCTGCGACGCCCTGGGCCTCGACGTTCCCGAGGATGATTTTGAGGCTATGCGTGTACTCGAGCAGGCCACCAACACGGTCGCCCCGACTCAGCTCGCCGAGCTCGAGTCCAAGCCCGTCCGCTTCGAAGACGTCTGCGACGTTGCCGACATGGCCAACTACGTAGAGCAGGCTGCAAAAAAGATGGCTACCAACTAAACCCCTTATAAGGCGCCGGCGAAAGCCGGCGCACCTTCTTTTATCAGATACCTACCGGGATGATGACGAACGTGCATAGCGTGCCTGGCTGTTTAGTTCGTCGCGAGTTCCGCACGCAAAGGAAAGCACTTAATGTGCTTTCCGTCTTGCGCAGGACTGCCCGAGCAGCGAACTAAACAGCCAGGCACGCCAGGAGGACTCACATGATCAAGATCACCGTCCCAGCAACAAGCGCCAACCTAGGCATTGGCTACGACACCCTCGGCATGGCCGTCAGCCTCTACTCGCACTTCACCTTCGAGCGCGCCGACAAGCTCACCATCACGGGCTGCCCCGAGGAGTTCCAAAACGAGAATAACCTGGTCTATGTGAGCTTTGTCGATGCTCTGGCCGCCTGGGGCGAGCCGGCCTTCCCCGTCGCTATCGACATTCAGACCGACGTGCCCGTCGCCCGTGGCCTGGGTTCCAGCTCCACCTGCGTCGTCGCCGGCATCATGGCTGCCGCCGCGCTGACGGGCCACACCGTCGACCGCGCTGAGCTCGTCCGCATTGCCACCGAGGTCGAGGGCCATCCCGATAACGTCGCCCCTGCTATCCTGGGCGGCGCCGTCTGCTCCTTTACGCCGACCGATTCGCTCCCCCAGTGCCTGCGCTACGAGGTGAGCGATCGCCTGCGTTTTATTACCGTGATTCCGCCCTACGAGGTACACACGAGCGAGGCGCGCAAGGTCGTGCCGCAGGAGATTCCGCTCTCCACCGCCGTGTGGCAGATGGGCCGCATCGCCGGCATGACGCGCGGCCTGGAGACCGGCGACCTTGACCTGATTGCCGCCGCCAACGACGACCGCATCCAGGAGCCCTATCGTCGCCGTCTGATTCCCGACTACAACGCCGTGCGCGACACCTGCCTTAACGGAGGCGCCAAGACCATCTGGATCAGTGGCTCCGGCTCGACCCTCATGGCCGTGACTGACGACACCATCGTGGCAAAGTTCCTACAGGTCAAGCTGCGTGAACAGTTCCCCAAGTGTGACACGCATATTCTGACGTGCGACACCGAGGGCGCTCAAATCGAGTACCTGTAGCGCCCTGCCTCATTGCTCTCACCGGTCCCCTTGGGGCTTCCCCTGAAAACGTCCTCGATCATGAATTGCCCCGTCGTGCGCTTCGCGCGACGGGGCAATTCGATCTGCGGATTGTTTTCAGGGGAAGCCCCAAGGGGACCTGCGCAGCCTCGACAGGATAATCGCATTCGCTGATTTAATCTTGTGCTCCAACGGAGCCACAGACGAGAGGCCTTCGCGCTGCGGAATAATTTTGAGGGGAACACCCCGACCATCTCTGCGTTTACCTTGCTGAGGATGTCTACAGGGACCCACGCTTTGAAGGGGCGCCGGGCAGATAGGGGCTTTTTAGGTTACATAATAAACTGTTTATCCATGCTACTATTTAACTAGGCATCGCAGTATGGAGGTGGTCAAAGTGTTACGCACACTCAAAGCTTCGTTTTTCCTCTCGATACTTTTGATATTACCGATATGTTTCTCGTTTAGCCCTTCGACTGCTTATGCTGCAGAAAGCGATGCTGTCGCAATTTCTGGCGCAACCCAAGATTTTGATTTAACGAAAGGTCCCGAGCAGTCTCATCAAGTCAAGCTTAAGGATGGGACCGTTGCAGTAATAGGAATTAAAAAACCAATGAACCCAGCCTGATATGGGACAGTTACTACAACAACGCATCTGGAACTTGGACTATCTATTACAACAGTCCTTTTATTTATCGCGAATTCAAGATCAAGATAGCGAACTCGCTCATTACCAGCGCTTGGGGACAAAACTATACGACTATCGGCTGTACGGTAACTAACGAGTCCTTTATATGGAACTCGAAACAGGCGACATATCGACTCAACTATGAATCGATGGGGATGACGTCCGGTATCGCCGTGTTGCAAGCGACCATGGAAGGCAGCACGCTCCACACCTATGCAAACTAGACTCACATCAATTGAGGAAGTTCAATGATCCCAATTCCTGCACGCTCAGACATTATGATCGCTCTCGTTTGGATTCTCGTCGGAGTGCTTATTTGGCGTATCTGCAAATGGGTTAAAAACAAGAAATAGTTGATAAAACGTATATGCCATTTATGCGATGCTTGGGGCCGTTAAATCGGCCCCTATTTCTATAGCTTTTCAAGCAGCAGTCACCCATTTGGAAGTCGCAATGCCATTCATACGATTTCGGCCCTTTAAGCCGCTATCTATTGGTAGGGACTCTTGCTGGTAAGGAGCGCTTACTAGATACAAACCTTGGCAATATATTGGTTTAGGCGGCGCTGGTTTCTTTGTATTCGAAGACTGGCTCTAGGAGATCTTCGATGTTGCAGTGGAGGGCTTTTGCTATGGCTCTTACGCTTGTTACCGAAGCTTCATTGATGTTTCTCTGGCGCTGCTCGTACATTTGGATTGAGCGGAGTGACACACCCGATTCGTATGCTAGATCTTGTTGGGTTTTCTTAAGCTTCTTTCTTGCTAGCGCCAGTTTGGTTTGACGAGGTGTTTTCTTCGCTATATCGCAAACAAGACGCGCCACACGCTCCTCTGAGGCTTCGTGCCAGGGGTAATACATATTGCACAGCGCATCGAACGGAACGGCATGCAGCAGGTCTTCGAAAGACTCGCCCAGACGCCATTGCAGATATGCCAATATCCAGCCCGTCCAATACTCCGGCGTCTTCTCAAAACGATAGGTGCGGTCCGGTATAGACCCGCTTTGATATCCCGACCTTTCGGCGATAAGTGCGAACAGCTCAACACCTGATTTTCCCGATACGACCCATGCGTTGCCGCGCTCAAACTCGCGAGCTACGCCGCTCAGGCAAAAGAGCTCAGCGATCTCGGACCCTTCCGCTCCATAGTCGTTCACGGCATAGTCAAAGCAGTCGCCAAGGTTGTTCATTGCGTCCTCGAGGTAGTAGACGGGGTACGTCCTACTCGGACCACAACTCGTTAACTCTTGGATCATCCAAATCAACCCTCCCCGCCATTAAATCCTTGATGTCGATACCTTCAGAATCAAATCCATTTACCGTGTCCAAGTACTTGCGCCGAGCGTTCTGCTCTCGCTCAAAACGCTTGGGATAAAACTCAGATCCCGAAGCCGGCTTCCAATCGCAGAATCTAATCGCCGAGAATGCGCGCTCACTCATAAGAGCATATTGAATGCCTAGATCGCCCAGGCGCATAATGCGCTGAAGTTGTCGGAGCGAAATCATGCCATTAACAAACTGCCTTGCAAAAGAAAAATACGAGTCGTCGGCACGATAGCCCCGAATAACGTCGTAAGAAGAAATATCAATCAAACAGTTATCAAGCAGAAATCGAAGTCCGTCGCGTGCTAGCGGCGTCGAGACATTAAACTCCCGGTTGTCGGCCAAAATCGCAAGCCAATTGAGGATTGAAAACTCCCCAGACTCTAAATCCAAGACCGAAAGGCCATCTAAATCAAGTTCATATCGATTTGCAATGCCATCAGACTCAGTCCGACATGCCCACTCCATTGCCATTTCCTCATGTGGCGTGCAATAAAACCCACACCCATAGTCATTGAATTGTCTGCATTTATCCAACGACGGATGCTCGACAACAACCTCCGACCCGTGCCAAAGCTCCATTGTGACCTCCAAATACAAATATCACCCCAGTGATAGTGTACCAACAACTATCACTGGGGTGATATAGATAGATGCAAACTATTGCCTGCCAAGAGCCCTTACTAGAGGCAGGCCTCGGCGATGCGCTTTTTGAGTTCGTCGATGCCGGTGCCGGTTTGGGAGCTTGTGATGATTACGTTCTCGGCCGGGACGTTGAGCTGCTTTTTGATGGCTGCTGCCTGGCGGGCCTGCTGGGTGCGGCTGAGTTTGTCTGCCTTGGTGAGGCAGACGATAAAGTTGAACTCGTTGCCCTGAAGGTAGTCGATCATGTCATGGTCGAGTTTGCTCGGGTCGTGACGAATATCCACCAGCGACACGACCAGGTTAAAGCTGCGCTCCGAGTCGAAGAAGTCGCCGATAAGTTCTGCCCAGCGGTCACGCTCGGCCTTGGAACGACGGGCGAAACCATAACCCGGCAGGTCGACGAAGTGCACGTCGTCAGCCTCAAAGAAGTTGATGTTGCTCGTCTTGCCCGGTGTGCTCGAGACCTTGACGAGGTTCTTGCGGCCAAAAAGCTTGTTCATGATCGACGACTTGCCCACGTTGGAGCGGCCGACGAAGCTCACCTCGGGGCAGGTGGACTCGGGAATCTGCGAAACCTTGCCATAGCTGGCAACGAACTTGGCAAGCTGGTAGTTAATGGAATCGGCCATGGACACTCCTTGGTCGTAGGTTCTTACAAAAGAGCGCGCTAATAGATAGCAGCGATACGGCGAACGATATCGAGCGTAATGCCACTCGCGGTGCGAGCATACTCGAACAGGTCGAACTCGCGGTCGCAAATCGCATCGTACGCCTCATCACAATTATCGCTGATAGCGCGCAACACCAGGCAATCGACACCATTTTTAGTTGCGACATGGGCAATCGCCGCGCCCTCCATGCCGACACAATCGGCGTGCGTCGCCTCGATAGCGTCGTTGCGCATGGCGGCGCCCGTCACAAAACGGTTGCCCGTGGCAATCGTGCCGACCAGGAACTGCTTTGCGCCCTCGTTCGAGGCGGCCGCATTTGTCGAAGCATCAACAAACCCATGCTCAGCAAGTACATCGGCAGCGATATCAACCAGCGCAGACGTCGAGCCAAACTCCTCGAGCCCCGGTGCAGACTCGGCGATAAGCGCGGTATCGGTATCCAGATAGCGTAGGCGTTTGCCAATGACCACGTCGTCGATATGGAGCTTGGGGTTCAAACCGCCCGCAATGCCCGAAAACACAACTGCCTGTGGAGCATACTTGCTAATGAGGTGCTGCGTCGCAGCAGCGGCGTTTACCGTGCCCATGCCCGCCGTCGTGGCGACAAGCGTCAGGCCGTCGAACTCACCGCTCACAACGGTCAAGCCTGCCTCCTGTGCCTCGCAAACGTCGCTCAGCTCTTCCTTAATCTGCATGATCTCTTTTTCGAGTGCACCGATAATCGCGATGGTAGCCATGCCATTCCCCAAACCTATACGAAATTCTCAACCACGGTATGGTACCAGCATTTTGTTTGACCTCGTCAAACGAACACGCTAGGCCAGCGCAGCTCGCGTATCAAACAGAGCCTTTGCATCGCAGCCGTGACCTCGCTCGAGCGGTCGCTCCACGGCATCGATGTCATGATGCTCATGACATAGGTACGGCCATCGATGTCGATAAGGCCCGCATCGCATGTCGAATAGCAACCATCCTCGCTAATCCAGCCTGCCTTGTTGCGCACCAAGGCTTGGTCGTCCGCAATGCCGTCACGAATAAACGATCGGGCCGTAGAGGCCAGAAGGCCCGACAGCCATTGTGACGTCTCGGTATCATGGCTCAGATACTCGCTCATCTCGCACCACAACTTGGCCGAGGTGCGCGGGCAATAAGTGGGAAAATCACTCATCGGATCGAGCGCGACCTCGTCTTCGACGCCGAGTGCGGCAATCCAATCCTCGTAACCGACACGGTCAAACGCCGCACGCAACGCGATAAACGAATCGTTGTCCGAATTAACGACCGCGGCCTCGATCAGGTCGCGCACCGTCTGCCAGCCCATGTTGTAGCCGCCATAGGTGCCAAGGGAATCATCGAGTGAGACCTGGCCCGTCTCGACCAGAGATTCGCAGACGTAGAGCACATAGAGCGCCTTATAGCTGCTCGCACCGTACACCTCGGCGTCCGCGTTATACGTCACGCCCTTGCCGCTCGACAGATCGTAAAACACCACGCCCATATCGCCCAATTCCTTGGCCTGGTCAAGGGCATCTTGGAGCGCGGCGAGGCTCTCATCCTCCAGGGCGGGGATCTGGTCATCAACCAGTGAGAAGGTCTGCACGGTATCGCCTGAGGGAATATCGTTAAAGTCCGCCTTCGAAAGCCTCGTCTTGAGGCTCGCTGTCGACAGGGTTTGACTTGCGGTGGCTTTAGATTCAGAGACCTTTTTGTTTTGCGTCTGCACCGTTGACGCATCTGAGTGTGCCATTCGCTCCGACGCGTAGGTTTTGGCGGTAATTCCGAGGATAATAACCGCCAACGTTAGCATCCCAATGGCAGCAATCTTCGTCACGCGGATGCGAGCGTCAGCGAGGCCACGCGAAGACGTGCCCTTCGTCTCATATCTGCTGCTATGCTGCGGCACATACTCGTCCCGCGATGCGTTATTTCGCACGCGGTCTCCTGATTGCTACCGTTTTATATACGAGCAGCATAATACCGAGCAGGCATTTCTTTCCAAAGATATTCAGCGGCGTTTAAGGCGTCTTTAAAGAAACCACAAGCGTTTCTATGCAAATACACCGATTCTGTTGCGCATCTCCGCCCAAAACGCAGTTGCGGTGGAATAGTTCCTGTTTGGGCGGCATAAGCCAAAAAACAAGAACTATTCCACCGCAACTTGACGGGGCTCTTTGGCAATCAACTTGGCGCCCAGGGGCACTCATTTAAGTCTGTCCCCAATGAGTGCCCTTGGGGAGCGAAAATGGCTCGCTAGCCGATAGCGTTTTTGAGTTCCGCGCGGCGCTTTTTCATGCCCATCATGACGGCGTTGCGTAGCTCGGGCATGCGCGCGGTATCCATCTGGGGAACGCCCTCGAGCTTATAGGGAATCCCCAGCTGCTCATACTTGACGACGCCCATCGTGTGATACGGCAGCATCTCCAGGCCCACCACGTTATGCCACGGGGCAATCAGACGACCGAGTGCCTCGCACTCCTCAACCGTATCGGTAATGCCGGGCACCACCACGTGGCGGATAACGACCTTAATCTTGCGACGGGCAAGCTCATCACCAAACGCCAGGATGCGTGCGGGATCGCAACCGGTCAGCTTTTTATGCTCGACGGGATCGGCGTGTTTAATGTCAAGCAGCACCATGTCGGTCTCGTTGAGTACGGCATCGAACTTCTCGGGATGCGCGGGATCGAACGCATAGCCGCAGCTATCCAAGCAGGTATGCACGCGACCATCGGGGTTATTGTGCATGGCGCGGAACAGGTCGGCTAAAAACGCGGGCTGCAGGAGCGGCTCGCCGCCGGATACCGTAATACCACCGCTGCGGTAAAACTCATGGTTGCTCTGGAACTCGTCCATCAGGTGCTCGACGGTCACCATGGTACCGCCGTTAACCGACCAGGTATCGGGGTTGTGGCAATACGCACAGCGCATGGGGCAGCCCTGAACAAACACCACAAAGCGGATGCCAGGTCCATCGACCGTTCCCATCGTCTCAATCGAATGTACGCGGCCCAGGGCAAACGCAGAGTCCTCGGGACGAGCGTCCACACCCTCGAGCGTCATCTCAGCCATTCCCGCTACCTTGCCTCTCATTGGTTTTAGCTACATAAATGCCAGAGCCATTCTAGCCCATACGTTTGCGTTTAAACGTCTCGGGCTAGAATGGCACGTTTTAATCTATCCCCCATTACCGTGACGGGAGCCCATGTCGAGATGTGAAGCCGAAGAATGCTCGCCTACAGCCTTTACGCTTTAAGCGTGAGCACCGCACCGAAGGCGGTCGGGCCGCAATGGCTCGAGATGACGCCACCGACCTGAGTCCAGGTAACGTCCTTAAAGCCCAGGTCGTGCGCATAGACTTCCATGTCGTCGCGCAGCTCCTGGGAAAGGCCTACCGAATACGCCAGGCCAATGTGCGAGTAGTCAATCTCGCCCTTCTCAACCATGTGGTCAATAAAGGCGCGGGCGCACTTGAGCATAGAGCCGCGGAACTTCTTGGTCGCCACAAACTTACCGCCCGTCACCTCAATGCAGGGCTTAATCTTGAGCAGGTGGGCGCCAAGGAACGCGACGTTGGACAGACGACCGCCCGCCTTAAGAAAGGCCAGGTCGGTAGGAACAAAGCCCAGCAGCACGCGGTCCATGACGGAGTTCGTAAATGCAAAGATCTCGTCGACGGTGGCGTCGGGGTGAGCCTCGATGTATTTGGCGGTCTCGACGGCAACGAGCGACTGGCCCACCGAGACAAAACGCGTATCCATGGAGAATACGTAGTCGCGGCCCTTAGCCGCAATCTTGGAGGACTGATGCGAGCAAGTCGTGACTTCGGAGTACGCAAGATGCAGAATGGTCGCATCGGGCTGCTCGGCATGGATACGGTCATATACGTGCGCAAAATCTGCAGGCGCGCAGCCGCTGGTCTTGGGCATTACGCCAAACTCGTTGCAGCGCGAGTAAATCTCGAGTGGATCGATGGAGCCGTCCTCGACGGTCTCGTCACCAATCGTGACATGCATGGGCACGCGCACGATGCCGTAGCGCTCGCAGAGCTCCGGCGTCACATCCGACCCAGACTCAACCACGATTACGTACTTGCCCATTATTATCACGACCCATCTCGACATTGGCTTTTCAATACATGGCACGCGCCGCCGCACTGTTGCACAACGGCGTCCAAGCGCCAAAGAGACGCCGCCCCTTGCGCACAACAAAGGACAGCGTCTCCCTGGAAAACTCCGTGCTAACCTGAGATTCTACACGGTTTATTACTAAGTGTTACTTACTCCGCAAACGGTCGCTATACGCGATAAACGGTAGCTAGCCGCGGCAACTGCGATTCATTTCGCCCAGCAAGTCCAATCGTGCCCCATGCACGGTTAATGCACGAGGCGGTAGAAATTCATCGATGCCGCACCCTCGGCATGCAACCCCATCGCCGAAACCGCCGGCGAATAGGTACGGCTCGTAAGTGCCGCCTCGCCGCCATTTGCAAAAATCTCGACAATCGTAGTGTCCGAAAGCACGCGCAGGTCGCGAAGCTCGCTGAGCTCGATCGACCTCTGGTCGCGCCCATAGCCTTCGTCACCCATGTCGAGGGTAAGCATCCCGCCTGCATAGCGCACAAAGACACCCTTGCGGATTTCGAGCTCGACCATCTTGGTGCCCTCACAGGAAACCACAAGATCAAACAGGCGGCCCGGCTCCTCAACGGTTTCACCGCCTGTCGCGCGAACGCAGTCGCCGCGCATCCTCTCAATCTCGTGCGCCGGCTGCTGGCAGAGCTTACCATCGCGCATGCTCAGCTCTCGCGGCACCGTCAACGCGCACTGCCACCCGCGCGCCACCGTCGGGCTTTCTGCCGTCGCATCGGGACAACCCGACCATCCGATCATCAAACGCCGGCCTGCAGCATCCTCAAAGGACTGCGGAGCATAGAAATCAAAACCGGCATCGACCATCGGGGGCATGCCCTGCCCGACGATTTTAAAGCTCGGCGCCTCCCAATCGGCCTCGATGGGGAACCACACGCACTGATGCGGATTGCGGTAACGCCAACCATCGGCAGGCACACCCTGCGGACAGCAAACGAGAATAAGCTCACCATCGAGCTCAAACAGATCGGGGCACTCCCACATAAAGCCAAACTTCTCGCCCAGCTCAATACGCGTCGCATAGTTCCAGTCCTCTAGATCGCGCGAGGTATAGACAAGCACGCAGCCGCGATCGTCTTTCGTACGAGCGCCCAGAACCATGTAGTAGATACCGTCGCGCTCAAGGATCTTGGGGTCGCGCACGTGCGTACCGATATCGTCGGGGTAATCGACCGGTCCAACAGCTATGCACTTCTCGCCCAATTCGTCGGGATTCTCGGCAACCATATGAATCTGGTTTTGCTCACGGCCCGTCAACACGTAGTCGTAATCATCGCGGTCAAAATGCTTGACGTTGCCGGTATAGAAGTAGTGAATCTTGCCATCGCGTACAAAGGCAGAACCAGAATACGCTCCGTTCGAATCCAAATCGGAATCGGGGAACAGCACAGGGCCGTGATTCTCGTACGTCACAAAATCCTTTGTCGTCAGATGGTTCCAAAGCACTGGACCGCCATGCGCAGCATCGAACGGATCGTATTGATGATAGATGTGATACGTATCACCAATCTGCACCAAACCGTTGGGGTCATTGAGCCAGCCAAGCTCAGGCTCCACATGGAACAGAAGCCTATCGGG